>LSSG01000016.1 GCA_001595915.1 Thermoplasmatales archaeon SG8-52-3 | reverse complement strand
ACTCTGAAGAAACAGAGGCTCCAAATTATGAGGATCATTTAAAATTGGAAGATACACACTATTTTTTTGAACCAATATCAGGTCAAAAAATTGATTTTGATTATTTTGGAATCTTTGAAGATGGAATAATAATTTATGCTATAATCCAAAAGGGAGAAATTATTGGAAATCCTGTCTCTCATACTATTGCAAAATGTATACCTAATGCAGGATATCTTGAAACCAATACTATAGAACAACTTGCAGCTTTTGATTTAAGATATGGAGTTAAGGGTGAACCAGATTATACTGGGCCCTCAGCTGCCACAAAGGCAATTAAAAATATTATTATTGATGGTAATCTAATGGTAAGATTGAGGGTTGAAAGTTCATCACCTCAAGGAAATATTATAACAGATAATATCTACACCTATTATTACTGCCCAACTAAAACAAAAAGGATTTTTGTAAATGTAGATCATATTGTTACAAAAACAATCGATATCGAAGATCCAGATGTATTAGATGGAGCATATACAGGTTTAATAACTATAAAATCAAGAAGTACAACAATCGAAAAAATGAATGTTGGTAACATACTTCCAAATCTAAATATATATGACGAAAGTGAGTCGATAAAAGAATATTTAGTTCCTTCGGATCCTAAATCAGTTGTAAAAGAACTAATCTTGTCTACAGAAGATGATATCGATCTTGGGACTAAAGGATGGGTATCCTTAAGTGATTCAGATACAGGTAAAGTACATGGATTGATAATGGAATCAAACAGTGGATTTGTTGAAGGAGATGATGATGGGATTCAAATCAAATCGTATGTTAAACAAAATATAAAATTACCAGGTATTGAAGGTGATACAGGTAGTGTTTTTTTAGGTAGGAATGCTTATGAGAGAGGAAAAAGTCAATTAACTAGTATTCCTCAAGATTTTCATGTAAATTTCAATGTTTTATTTATAACAGATGAAAATGAAGGATATGAAAAAGTAGATTCTGAATCTGAAATATATCAAACATTGATCAAAACTTTTCCAGCATTTAGAGAAAATGTAACTGAAGTAGAAGATGAAAAAGAGAAATATTCATTGACAGTTTCTGTTCATCTAGCACCTTCTGCACCAATGGGGTCACTTCTATCTGCTGCAATTGGAAAAAATATACCTTATATTAGTGCTGAGATTTATAAAGAAGATTCCTATAAATCAGCAGGGTCTGCTGGAAGACTACCAATTGGTTCTATTGAGCTTGATTTTGAGGATAAATCATTTTTTCAAATATTAAAGACAATAATTGGAATGTTTGACTGGCGTAATATTTCATTTTTTAAAAAGATTAGATTTCCTGATTTAGAACCTGGCACTTATGTTGTGAAAATATTAAAAGAAAATCTTCTTTTTAATAGAGAAAAACAATACATTGGTTTTTCAATAGTTGAACTTAATAAGGATGAAAAAGTTCGAATTTTTTGCAGACCACAAGGAACAATAAAATTATCGATTGTTGACCAATTGGATAATTCAATTGAAAATGTAAAATTTTTACTAGAAAATAATGGAGAAATTATTACAAGTGCTTTTTCTGATAAAAATGGAACTGTAATATTGAATGCTCCTTGTTATAGAACAAAACCATATGTTTTAAAGGTGATATATCAAGGCTTTTTAATTGATGAAAAGAAAATTAAATTAGGACTTAAAAATCGCTTTATTCAAAAAAAGGAATCATATTCAATTGAATATTTTAATTTAAAAGTAAATATTAAGGATAAATGGGGTTTTGCCCCAGCTATTGAAGTAAATCCTGAACTAACTAGCAATGAAATGATAGAGACTGTTAGAATATCTGCTGATAAAACAAAAGATGGATTATATCATTTTACAGATTTATATCCTGCTGAATATAATCTTTTTATGAAATTCAAATCATTTGAAATAGATCATAAGGTTTCAATTTCAGAAGATAAATCTATTGAAGTCTTATTTCCAGCTGAATATGAATTAAATTTTGATACAATGGATTCTTATGGTTATAGTTTATCTGACGGTGAAATTATTTTAAGAAGAAATAGAAAGACAGAGAGTGTATCAATTGATAATAATGGAAACGCAAAAATCATTGTCCCACCTGGTCAATATGAAATAGAACTAAATTCAGAAAATAAAGAAATTGCTAAACAGGAAATAATTGTTAGAGGAGATAAAGAAATTGAAATATTGAGCTCTCAAGAATCATTCTTACATAATTTAATATTCTATCTTGGAATAATTCTAACTTTATTTTCAATTATTTTTATGATTTGGAAAAGAAATTATAAGACTGGATTAAAACTTTTTATTCTTGCTTTATTGGTAATTTCTCTTTTTTCACCATGGTGGATTTTAAATGGTGAAAATGGAAATATTGAAACATCAACAAAAACTCTTTTATTTCCACCAAGAATTGTTACACTTAGTTCATCATCAGAACTAATTGGAGGAGATGTAAGTCAGGTACCATCTGAGGTAACCTTGATCCTTACGTTACTATCTATTCTTCTTGTAGTATCATGTTTAACAATTTTTATAACTATTTTTACAAAAGAAAAACTTAGAAAAACAAATATTGCACTATCAATAATTAGTGTGATTTTATTAATTTTCACAGTTCTAATATTTTTTTATGCAATGGGGCAAATAACAGAAGTGGGTGTCGGTAGTTTTATAGGTAGTGGTGAACTTGAAACAAGTCTTCCGGGAATTGCAGAAAATGAAATTTTACCTTCTAATTGGGGACCTGGAATAGGTTTTATTATAACAATAATAAGTTTAATAATAATGTTGTTTTTATTTTTCCAAAAAAGATTACTAAGAATTTTAAATTTTTTCAAATAAATTAAAATGCATCAACAATTTTTATATTTGTTTTCTTTCCAATCTCATATAATTTTTCTTTTTGTAAAATATACATAGAATTGCTATTAGCAAATTTTTCTTGAAATAATTTATTTGATACTATTTTTTTTTCAATATTTTCTTTTATACCTGGTTTCAAGTTAAATTTATCAATCATAATTTCCTTAGCACCATTTTCTTTGAAGGTATCAATAATCTTTGGTAAATTTTCAGACGAAATAGTTGGATAGATAGGTCCAAAAAAAATACTTGTTTTTATTCCAATTTCAGAACTTATTTTTAATGTATCAAGTCTCTCTTTAATAGTTGATGCGTATGGCTCTAAAAGTTTTCTTTCATTATCATTTAATGTTCCGATGCTAAACATTATTTCAGCATTAGAAAATTTTGATATGATGTCTAGATCTCTTTCAATTAACTTAGATTTTGTTTGTAAACAAATTGGGAAATCATAAATTAGGAGTTGTTCTAGACAGTATCTTGTAATTTTATATTTTTTTTCAAGAGGTTGATAAGGATCTGTAACAGTTGAAATAGCAATTACACCACGTTTTTTATTTCTTAATTCATTTGAAAGAACTTTTGGAATATTCTTTTTTATATCGACAAATCTTCCCCAGGCATCTCTTTTTATTCTTAAGACATTTGGAACATAACAATAAGCACAATTATGTAGACAGCCTCGATACGGGTTAAGAGAATAATCTAAACCTGGTAAGTTTGATTTTGATAATGCTGTTATGCAATTTACTTCTTTGATTTGCATGTTAAATCTCCTAAAATTCCTCAAGTCTCTTCTGATATAATTGATTTTTAAGAATTGCACTATTATGAATCCATCTCTGAACTGGAATATCCATTTTGTTTGAAATATATATTAATGCTTGATCAATTGTTTCAAATTTTACATATTTTTCTTTCAATGCTTTTCTAACACTTTCACGAACGTTCCATACACCAATGGGCATTATATAACCAGGATGAGCTTCTCTAAGAACTACCGCTCCTGCTTGTCTATGTTCATTATTTAATAATTCATTTATCGCAAGACGAGCTGCATAATAGCAACCTCCAATTTCTGCATATGTTGTCCTGCCTTTGTAAAATTCATAACTGTTGAAAATAGAAATTGATTTTCCATATGGATTCCAAGTTGTGTTTGGATACCATGCCTCAATTAACTCATATTGCCATTCAGAGGGCATCATAAGTATTGCCCATCTATTGTCAAATTGATTATGATAATATACTCTGAATTCGTTAATCCATGGATACGTTTTTGTATTTTTCATCATAGCTTCGCCGATACTTGAATCAACTGCAGTAATGCTCCATCTTGTTGGAACAAAACGTCTATATTTTTTAAGTCCAAACGCTCCAACACTAAAAGCTCGTTGGATTTTTGAAATATTTACACCATTTTTGTATAGATTTAATATTGCTTTACTTGACTTTAAATCTGTGTCATAAAATGCTTTTTCAATATGCTGTTCATATTTTGGATTTGAAATATTAAAACTTTTTAATGGTGCAGATGGTCCATGTGGTTGGGAATCATCATAAAATGCAATTCTTCCGCTAGGTTTTTTTTCAAATAATACATCTGTATAAACACTATTTTTTGACAAAGCAAGTTCTCTTGTGTATTCGACAATTTTATTTGAACTTTCAACATCAAAAGCATTTACAGTATGTTTACCTCGAATAAGCATTGAACGAAAATCAACAATATCATCTATACTTTTATTTAACCAAAGCTCAGGGGTATCTATTAATGATGTATCACCAATAATTGGTGGAATCATTGGACCAATTGAAACCTTTGGATAGCCAATTCTTCCAATAAAGACACTTGGCGGTGAAGATCCACCAATCCTAACTTTATCAATTAAAGGTCTTACTTTATCTCTTGAGTGAAATTTTACAAGAACTGGACAACGAGATTTTCCGCATAAAAATTTTGCCCCTCTACATAAAGCACAAAGACTACTTGATTGTTGAATTGGAATTTTTAAAATTTTTTTTTGATGTAGTTTTTCAGTTAACAATATAGCGTCATTAGATAAATTAGTTTAAATAATTACCGAAGAGTTTACTTAAAGTAATAATTATGTTTTTGAATATTAATTTTTCAGATTTATATTATATTTAAATTTCAAAATTTATTTCTTCTATAATTTTTATACATAAAATAAATAAATGATAAAATTTATATTACCATAAATTGTTATTAAATAAATAAAAAGAACAATATAATTAATATAGTAAGTCTTAAATACCGATAAAATTAATAGATAATAATTTGGGGGATAAAATGGCTAAATCCAAAAAAGTTAATAAAAAAACAAATAGTATGATTATTATTGGAGTCACAATAATTGTTGTGGCAATCTTAATAATTGCTGGTGTATTTGCTTATACAGATATTTTTAAAGAAGAAAAAATTGCTGAAAAAGAAGAAGAGTTTATACTTGATAATCGAGTAAGCCCTTTTGAAAATCAAGCTTTAGTATTGGAAGTCTTAAGAATACGACATAGAGGTTTATATGATAAACTTATGTCACCTGGTAGAGGTTGGAGAGATAAACCTTCGTTTTATTATATTGCAAATTTAGATGGACTTGAATATGTTAGTAAGGATGTTGAACATTTAGGAAAAGTTGAAGAAATACTTTTTACTGGCTGGGACACAATGTTTCAGGAAAACAAAATTATGAGGGATGCTGAAGAAGAGCAAAACTATTCTGAAGTTACAATTACCCTTATGGAAAAAGTAAAATCTGGAATTCTTGGAAGAAGATCTAAAGACGTTGAAAGAGGAAAGATACATTTAACATATAATTATAAAACTGGTAGATGGTATGGTGATGATAGTTTTCGCGATTATGATGGTTATGGACATTGGGTAGGAGAGACATTTGAATTATGGTTTAACATATATCAAATTGATTCTGACTTAGATTATATTCCATATTGGACTGAAGTAAATGTTTTAGGAACTGATCCACAAAGAGATGATAGTGATAAAGATCCTGATGGTGATGGTATTCCTACTGCTTGGGAATGGCGATGGGGATATGATCCATTTACATGGGACGATCATGAAAAACTAGATCCTGATATAGATGGAATAGAAAATATTGAAGAATATCAGTTGGCTAAATGGTTAGCAGATCCATTCTCTCAAGATATTTATGTTGAAGTAGACTATATGGGAAAAGGTGGTCTTTTAGATCCTCCGCACATATTATGGGAAGAATGTCAACAAGCAATTATTGAAAAATATGCTGAACATAATATCAAGATGTATTTTGATCAAGGGTGGCCAGACACTCCACTTAATGGTGGTGGAGAGGTATTACCTCATTATGATCAAATTTCCCAAGATTCAGGTATGATCCTACAATTTTATAATCATAATTTTCCAGATGAAAGGAAGGGATCTTTTAGATATGTTGTAATGGGACATGCAGGACCATTTAATCACCCTGCAAAATCAAATGTATATGATACCATTCACATTGCCTACAATTTTGGATTAATGACACATATTAAAAATCTATTCGTTTACAAGATGTTACCGACTGCTAGGGGATTCCGAATTAAAGTAGCTTCAACTCTTATGCATGAATTAGGTCACAGTGTTGGAATTTCACCATGGACCTTTGAAGGATGTGATAATCTTACATACACTCAAGGAAGGGCAGCAAGAAACAAGTTTGATGAAACATGGGGAGATTATTACAGTGTTATGAATTACTATCACATGTATTCAATAAAATTACTTGATTATTCAGATGGAAGCAATGGCCCACCTTATGACCAAAATGACTGGTTAATGCTATTTGTTCCAAGTTTCCAATATAATTCAGAGCTAATTGAGGAAATATTTTTCCATCCACCAGGTTTTGATAAAATAGTATATGGAGAAACAGAAACTTCCGTAACTGGCTATGTGTATGATGAAGAATTTACGGAAAAACTTACAAGAGATATGAAAGGTTGGTCACCAGTAGATCCAATCGATGCTAATTGGTTAGTATTTAAGCTCGAGGATAAAGATAAATATCCAAATTATATGGAGATAAAAATCTTGGTTCAACCGGACGTTCCATATGCCGGATGGGCTCTATATGGTGAAGGTAAATTAGACGAAGATGGCAATATAATATATTATTCACAAGATGATATTATCAGTGAAATAACTTCTTAAACCTCTTTTTTTTAATTTTTTTTTGATTCAAAATCCTTATTTATAAGATATTATATTATCACTGGATTTCTATGCCTGGAAAAAAATTAACAGCAAGAAAAAGAGCAGAACTTAAACAGAAAAAACAAAAACAAATGAAAAAAAGCAATTTTCCAGTTCTAAT
>LSSG01000015.1 GCA_001595915.1 Thermoplasmatales archaeon SG8-52-3 | reverse complement strand
AACCATATGAAATCATCACCTCTAATCCCATAGGACAAGGTATCATCGTCAACAAATGGATCAATAAATATCCGTTACATCGCCTCTTGGTTTCAACCCCAGCATATCGGCGATTTCTGGTTACAGGGAACGCCTAACTCCCCAGTCTATTCCACACCTGTCGCCATTGATTCAAAGTGATCTTCGCATTATTATGAATATATTTCTAATTAATTGGAAAAAGATTAAAGCCAAAGCAATTGCAATTGCTGCAATATCTCTTGTTATATAAAGCCAAGTATCACCCTCTACTCTAACATAATTAAGGGTATCAACTACAAGTAAATAAAGAAATAAACCAATAATAAAAAAAAGAATTACATTAACATAAATTGACCATTTATACCAGGTTTTCCTACCAACTTGACGGAACAACTCATCAGCCATAGTATCAATCTCCTACAAACAATGCAATGAGGAATAAATATATGAAAGTTATGTTTTAAATTGTTACAGAAAATCTGTTAATTTTGTTGTTTTAATCTTATCACTGATAAACAATGAATCTATTGATTTTTCAACAAGCTTAATTCTCTGCTGGGCATATGGAGAAATATTATATTTTTGAGCAATTAATTTAGAAATCTCAAGATATTTTTTAACAGATTTCTCATGCACTGTAAGAGTAAGTTTTCCACCACATTTTGTACATACTCCCCTAAGTGGTGGTCTTCTATATGTAAGATTACATGTTGGGCATCTTACCGATTGTTTACTAAAGGCTCTCATATTTCCAAGTATATCTGGTAAAAAGTGTCGCTCTATTACTTTATAAGCTACATCAGCTTCATCAACTGCCCTGATTTTTGCTGCAAGATTTAGTTGTGCATTCATTTTATCCATCATAGTCTTTAAGGTCTTATAATTAGATGTCTTAGGGCCATCTGAAATATCATCTGTATCATGTGTAAAACCAAAATTTTCATATTGTAGGTTGCTACCAAGTCTTGAAGCGACCAAATTCATAATTGATTCGTATTCTTTTGAATGTTCATGTCTAAGAGTTGCCTCATAAAACTCAAGTGGATAACCTGAGAGAGTATCAAGATTATGAGCTTCCTTATCTACTTCAGATGGATCAATTCTGGTGGTAAGAATAAGAGGTAAATCCATCTTTCCACCACGTTTCTCAGGTATATATGAATGGGAGAAATTTATTATTGCATCTAGGAGAAGCATTAGACCATCTTCATCGCCATCACATCGTATTTGTATAAGCTGATTATGCCAAAGTATAGCTTTGCTTTCTATATCATTACCTTCAATATCTATACAATAAGTTGAATCATTATCTACATCCATGAATTTGATTTCCTTTACGATATCAAAGGTATAATCAGAGAATGAAAAGGCTTCATAATTAAATCCTTTATATCTTATTAACCTAGATGTTTTTTGTGGTTTATTTTTAAACATCTTCCTTGAATATTTTTTCTTTTTATTTGAGACGAGTTCTACATAATTTACAAATCTATACTTATCATCACCGGTTAAAACCAAATGAAAAAGTTGATGTCGCACTGGTTCTTTACTTAACCGCTTATAGATACCAAGAATTTTTTTTCCAGGAAGTCTCATCTTTGTTTTATGATATCTTACAAAAATATTTTCTCTTAATAAAAGATTAGCAATTCCTTCTAGGAGTTCCTGAGATACTGAATAAAATACTATTCTATCTGGATTTAAGCTAATGGAACCATCAACATCAAAAAATGCAGAAATAAAATTCTTTATTGAATGTTTATTACCATGATATATAATCTCAGGTATCCTTTTTTCATAAGCAGTTGACCCTGCTTTCCAAATTTTTGAGAATAATAAATAAAGTATTTTTGAGGAGTACGTCAACTTACCTCCTCTTGCATATGGATCTAACCCAAAAAGCATTTTCATATCATATTTTAGTTTTGTCAATATATCTGGATCTTCAATTCTAAAGGATACCTGGTGAGAGGAGTTATTTGACCTTGACCAGCCCTCTGCACAATAGAGTCCAAGAATCCAAAAGAGATTATTAATATCATTAATATATATGGGGATATTTATCTGATCTTGTTTGATACCAACATATGAATCTTTGGGTAAATCGTCAAAATTTATTGAGGTTTTTTCACAAAGTTTTTTGAAATGTAGTAATGGTACACTTTTATACCATTTAGATAAATTTTTAGCATATGAACCTTTTATTGAACAAAGTTTAATTACATTATTATGACCTATTTTATTAACGATGTTTTTAAAAAACATTTTAGAGTTTCTAAGTCTGATTTTTTGTAATAAATCATCATCTAATTCTGATAGAGCTTTTGGTATGTTTATCTCAGAGACTATGGTTTCTGTAGGATTCTTCAAAGAGATTGGAATTCTATCTCCATTCTTAATATCTTGAGCTTTTTTAACAGTCAGACCATCTGCATTAATCACTATTATATTATGCTCGGGGGTGACCTTCATTATTCGATTTGTTGATGTTTTAATATTAATCCATTGATTTGTTTTACCTTTTATAAAACATGTAACTTTTTTCTTTTCTAATTTGCCTGTTCTTTTATTCAAATTATATGCATATATCTTATCAGAAGAGTTGATATCAATTTTTTCAGTTTCATAAGAATCTATGTATTTAGATTCGTTCTTGGATAAGTAATTTTCAACAATTTTACCAATTTTTTGAGTGATAAATTTATCTTTTTTATAATCATAAAGAAAAACTCGATAATCAAAATTAAAACAGTTCCTTCTTTTAGCTGCATGATAAAACGGATGCGCATAACAAACTTGAGCATCAGAAAAACCTATTATCCTTGAGAGCGAACCTGCAGATGTATGAGGTGCAAGACCAACAGTTAAATGCCCAATTAAATCCGTTAATTTTCTGATTTTATAAAATCGCTCTAGCCCATAGAATTTTTCTAATAAGTCATCAATAAATTTTGATACTTGGGCAAAATATTCGGCACAAGTCCTTGAAATTATGACATCCTGTACTTTTAATTCACATAGCTGCCCCTCGTTTTCAAGATCATTACCAAGATAATCCTTATTATAACCTAATTCTTTTAATCTTTTAACAGAAACTCCTATTTCTTTTGGTTTAAAATGAGTAATAGGTGCATCAGTCATATCAAATCTTGTTGTGCCATCTTTAAAAACGTGTACTTGATGTTTTGCTCTTAAAATACCTTTTTCAAGTGGCTCAGGTGTTTTATGTTTTGAAATAGTTCCTATAACACCTTTAATTGTGTCAGGTAGATTTCTTTCCTTAATAATTTTTTTTGCAAGCTTCAACTCTTCATCAAGATTGATTTCAAAGACTTCAATTCTACCATTACTAATTTCTGTATGCGCACCACAAGTACAAAAAAGTCTATAAGTTTTTTTACCACATTTTTTACAAATTCTGACTCCCGCTTCAATCTCAATTGAAGGTAAATCCGCAGCATTTCTAATCAAACGTTGATTTCCACCAAAATTTCCTATTGGAAATAGAACATGGGGTGGAGGTCTCATCTTTCTTGCTGCTGCTTTTTCAGGTCTTCCCATACGTGTTCCAATTCGTATTGGTGCACGAGGTCTTATTTTAATACCTGCAAGTTTTGATACAACATAGAGAGAATCATTCTCGCCCTTTGTATCATTATACCTATCAGTTATAACAATATTTTCTTCTTTAATTTCTAAACCACAACATCTTATTAATGGATACGAATATCTTTCAAAAATGTAATTTCCATCTTTATATTGATGAAGGGCGCCAAGTTCTATTAGAATTCTTTTAATAGCATCATCTCTCGGCAGCATTAACAAATTATTATTGTCAATTTTTCCATATTCTTTTATATAATTTGAAAGTAAAAGTAATTCTTCAGCTGTTATATCATGCCAAAAAAGATTATAGTAGGGATGTAATGGAATATCATATTTAATTGAAATATCTAAAGCATCATTCCAGGAGGGGCTTTTTAAATTAATTTCTCTTCTAAAATCTTCACATATTTTTTTATTTGTGTTTTTTTCTGCTTCTAGAATTTCTGAAAAAGAATAATTCTTTGGAAGACAACTAATTTTTTTCTGTAGATCTTGAATCCACCATTCATAAACATAACTTGAGTCAGGAAGTAAGGAATTATTCTCAATAAATTCTCCAAAAGGAATAAGGATTTCTCCTAAATCAATTATTGTCTTAATTTCGCGTAGATTGATATCTTTTGAATCATTAATTTGAATTAAATCACCATTTTTGGTCAAAACAATTGGTCCATCAATGGTATTACAAGGTGTCCCAATTGTACCCTTACCAGGTCTTTCTGTTTTAAGCTGTGTTCCAACAGCAATAAAACCATCTAAAAGATGCATAGAAGCTGGATTTATTGCAGTTGATGCTAGACCACCTGTACGCGCCCGGCCATACCTTAATCTGAAACCACCCTTTCTTGAGGGATGAGAAAATACGGGTCTACCGGCAATAACTTCTCCAATATACTTTGAAGAGGGGATAATTTCCGGAATTTTATTTTCAGTTTTTTCCTCACTATCTTTTCCTTTATTTACAAAAATATCTAGAAAATCCCAACCTTTTAGTTTAAGTTTTTTTACATGTTTTATTATCTTTGGAGCCTTTAAGCATAGACCTTCAGCAATAACAAGACATGCACCACCTCTAAGTCGATTTGTACCAATTCTAGGTAGATCTCTATAACCTGTGACCTCCTCGTCTTCTGTTCCTTCTCCATTTATGCATATTGGACAACCCCTTACGATTTTTTCAATCTCATCAACTGAAGGTGTGTATTGCAGATGCTGAACTCTCTTGTATAGAGGGATTTCTTCTTTGTATCTTTCTATTTCACCATCTGTTGGTTTATATTGTCCTATACCTTTCTCTCTTCTTATGACATCGGCAATAAGTACACTCATTGCCTGTCCAGTTCCACCCGCGCTTCTAATGGGACCTGAGAAATATAGGTCTACATAATCAGTTCCATCTTTATTTTTTCCAAGTTGAATTTCAGCAATTCCTTCGAGAGGTGCTACAAGTACGCCTTCTGTAAGTATTGCAAGGCCGGTTCTGATTGCCTGGTCAATTGCATCTTGAGTTTTGCTAAATTTGTATTTCTTTCCTTTTACTATTTCTTTAGCAATTTCTAAAGAAACACTTTCTCTATCTCCAATCTTTTTTGTAAATTCCCTTATTTTTGGTGCAATACCTACTGGTCCAACAAGTTGTTCCACTCTTGCTGCAAGGTCTAGGGCTTGTGGAATTTCTACTATTAATTCAGGATCCAAACCCTTTTTTCTTGCTTCGTTTGCAATAGAGTAACAACGATCTATATCCTTTTGTAAATTGCTAAAATACTCTTGCATATCTGAGCTAGCTGCTATATTTTTGGATAAATCCCCACCCATGATCGACAGCTCTAAAAATTAAACAAAGTTCTAATGCAAACTTGGGCTTTAAAACTTTTTACTAAAATCCATCATTGTAACATTTCCAGATTTAAGATTTACTATTGGTAGCTTTCCGGAGTCTGGTACAAAATTAAGCATTTTTTGATAAGATGTCTGAGTTTGCCAGCTTGAAGCATTTATTAAGGTTATACCTCTATAATCGCTTATCTGGGCTAAATGAACATGACCTGTGACAAAGATATCTGGAATTCTATTAATGACCATATAATCTAAATGTTCAGGTGCAAGAGGTGTATATCCACCATATATTGGAGCAAGATGATGTTTTCTAAGCATTACTTTCATAATTTCTACAGGTTCGTTATACTTTAAATGTTGAATGTTAGTTGCATAATCAAGAAGGCTTTGACCGTGATATGATAATACTTCAACACCATGAAGGGAAAAGTAACAGGGATTTCCTACAAAATTCATGTTCATACCTGAAAACAAATCCTGTATTTCCTTTTCAAAAGTTGGTTGTGGTTCGGCAGGTCTTACTGCATCATGATTTCCAGGTTGAATAATCATAGATATATGATCAGGAATTAGTCTAAGTTGATCTGCTAAAGCCTCATACTGTCTATAAACATCCACAATAGATAGTTCTTTGTCTTGTTGAGGGTAAATTCCTATTCCGTCAACAACATCTCCTGGAATTACTAAATATTTAATTTTCCCTGCCACATCCTTTTGTCTTGAATTTCCCATTTCTCCATTTATCCATCTTAAGAAAGATTGCCATTCATCTTCCATGAATTGTTTACTTCCGATGTGAATATCTGATAAAAAAGCAGCATACAAGGAAACATCTGACTTGTGCCTTTCGTTTTGAATGCTTATATCTGGATAAACAACATTTTTAATTACAACTAAATCGCCGTTTTTACTGAGTTGACCTCTAATTCCTATTACTTCATCAAGAACAACCTCGTTTGCCATGTTCAATATATCACGGTTGTCTTTTAGGGCAATGCAAGTAGCCGTATCAGATTCATCCTCAAGCTCAATTAGTCGATGACCATTTGATGTAGTGCGAACTTCTTTTACAATTCCTACAATTTGAATTTCCTTAAAATCACTTTTTTTTGCTCTATCAATCGGGATTGCATTTGCAAGTTCTCGTCTTTGTTTTCTTAAGATATTTCTTAAAACACTATACCTATCTACAAAAAGCTTTGTAAAATCATCAGTTGTTCCTTCACATACACTATTACCAGTTATATCCTTTATTATTTCTATCTCAGAATCATATTCCTTTGCTTTAGGTTTCCATCCTTTCACTTTCTTAATATCAATCACATGTGGAATAGATTCCTCAATTTTTTCATCTGGTAATTTTATTTGATCTTCTTTATCAGGATCGTCAAATTCTAAATCGTTTTCTTCAAGTATAACTGATTTTATTTCCCCACCAAATATCTCTGAGTACATCTTAGTTTGAATTTCTTTTACCTCTTGGGATTTAATCGGTTCAACAGGTAAAGTCTCAACTTGTGATATATTTTCTATTTGTTTTACTTGGTTCAAGGTTAATATAAGAGGAAATTCCTGTAAATTTTTTGTGATAAAGCTAGTAAATTCCTTAGGGTTTTCTTTTGACAGAATGTATTCTAATGTATCTGGTTGAACAAAGGTACCATGCTCTGAGAATGATTTGATTATTGAGTTCATATAGAATATCCCATCAAAAACAATTCCAATCATCTATATACAAAAACATAGTTTTTAGCATTACGGTCAAAAAAAAAATATTTCCAATTATAAAAAATTATTAA
>LSSG01000014.1 GCA_001595915.1 Thermoplasmatales archaeon SG8-52-3 | reverse complement strand
TATATCCCTGCATCACCTGATGTAATATTATTTCCATAAAGCCTATTAGTTCCAGTTGAATATTCTACTAATATTCCATATTCTGAGCAATTTGTTATTTCATTATTTACTACATCATTATTTGAAGATGAAGAAAGATACACTCCAATTTTTGTATTATTTATTTCATTTGAACTAATCAAATTATCAGTTGATTTTGGATTTACATATATACCATAACTTGTAGTATTTTCAATATTATTATTATTAATTCTATTATTATCTGACTTTAAATGAATAAGTGCACCAATTGGTGAAGTAGTTGTATAGTCACTATCACTAACTGTAACGTACTCTAAAGTTACTTCATCTGCGGTAATTTCAATTACATATCTATAATCATATCTATAATCAATTATAGTTTCGACTTCGTCAATACTTCCAATAATTTTTAATTGTTTATTTATAAGTAGTTTTTCTTGATAGTAACCTCCAAAGATATAAATTGTATCGCCATTACTTGCTGAATCTATTGCTTCTTGAATAGATTTATAGGGTTTTTCAGCAGTACCTAAGCTAAGTCCAAAATAAGATTCATTTACGTAAATATCTTTACCTTCAGCTTTACAATAATCAGAATATACTGGTAATATTGCTATAAGAGTAAATAAAGTCAATAGCATTATCTTTAGAAATTTAAATTTAGCCATCCGCATCATCTCCTAATCAAAAGGATAAATCAGATAGCATGATTTATAATTTTCTCAAGTTTTGTTTAAAAATTCAATATAAATGAGTATTATTATTAATGAAAGTGCAATTATATCTTTTTTATGAAAGTTTGCATTGGGGGAACTTTTGATAAATTACATAAAGGTCATAAAATTTTATTAAAAAAAGCATTTGAATTAGCAGGTGAAACTGGTATAGTTTTTATTGGCCTTGCTACCGATGACTTAACCAGAAATAAAAAAGATGTTAAACCATTAATTGATAGATTAAAAATTTTAAAACAATACCTTTCTAAGGAAGAAATTGACAAACAAGCAGTAATTGTACCAATTACAAATAAATATGGTCTAACCTTAAAAGAAGATTTTGATGCGATAGTAATTTCTCCAGAAACAGAAAAAAATGCAATGGAAATTAATAAAAAACGTGTGTTAAATGGGAAAAAACCATTAAAAATTATTAGAGTTGACTTTGTTTTAGCCGAAGATGGTAAACCGATAAGCTCGACTAGGATAAATAATAAAGAAATCGATGAAAATGGAAACCTACTTCAAAGAGATTAATTTAATAAAGGGGATTTTATTACATCGGTAAAAAAGGGTGATTATAAGTGGCATATTTAATCTTTGAAGTAAAATCAGATGAAATTGGTAAAATAAACAAATTTATCAAAGATGACCTTATCAGTAGACAAAGTATACTTACTAGAGATTCTACTTCTTTAAATTTAAAAGGAAATTTTTCTTATGTAAAAATTGAAGGAAGCGAAACAGGTCTAAAAAGAGCAAAAGAGCTTGCTAAAGAGCTTGAACTAAAAAAACTTGATGAAAAAAAGGCAAAAGATATCAATACAAAAATGCAAGAACAAGAGGACTCTGCTGCTTCTGGCATGGGCATGATTTTTGATTAAAGCTTCCAGAATTTATTCATCTCGTTTTTAATTTCTTTTATTACATTATTTACATTTTCTTCTTCATTTGCCGTATCCTTAAAATCAACCTCTTTACCAACCATTTGTCCTAGCTGAGAAACAATACATTTTCCAATCCAACTAAGATTATATCCACCTTCTAAGGTACAAACTATTTTTGGTTGGATTTTTTGAAATTTTTCAATAATTTTTCCATAAAATTGAGATGTTAATCTTAATCCCCCTAGAGGGTCTAAATAATGAGAATCATAGCCTGAAGAAAAAATTATCAAATCTGGTTTAAATTGTTTTGAAATTGGTAAAAAAATCTCATCTAAAGTCTTTGATATTGCATTATTTCCATTACCATGTGATACTGGCACATTTACTGTAAAACCCATTCCTTCACCCATACCTATTTCACTAGTATCACCGGTTCCAGGATAATGTGGTGACAAATGAAACGATTGATACATCACATCACTTCTTTCATAAAATATATCTTGTGTTCCATTTCCATGATGAACGTCGAAATCAAAAATCAATATCTTTTTACCTTTTTTAGTAAGTTCATTTGCAGATATTGCAGCATTATTGAAAAGACAGAATCCCATTGATCTATTTTTTGTTGCATGATGACCAGGTGGCCTTATTAGTGCAAAGGCATTATCAGCAATTCCATTTATTACATTATTACTTAACTTTAAAAGTCCTCCTGCTGCAAGTCTTGCTATGTCATAATCTGATTTACAAACATAAGTATCCATATCCACCCAAGATTCGTATTCATTGCTCATCTCTTTTATTTGTTCAATCATTCTTTCAGAATGAACATCATATAAAAGTTTTTCAGGTAAAATTTCAGGCTTTAATAATTCAATATCACTGTAAAATTTGGATTTTTTTATTTCTTCAATTATTACATTTAGTCTTTCAGCATTTTCTGGATGACCTATGCTATTGTGTTTACTAAATTCTTCTGAAAAAACAATTTGAGTTGACATAAAAATCAATAACAGAAAATAATGCACTTACATATAAATCATAACATTTAATTTAAGTAGATGAACTATATTGATGATTAAAAAAATTTGTAAGATGTGAACAAATTGTTAATTGGCATATCACCAGATTATCTTTATTTACATGAAAAAATTCCAAAATTAATTTCAGAATTACATAAACCTTATTTTTTAGTTTTTTGTCCTGATGATAGAAATATTAATTCTGCAAGAAAAGATCTTATAACAAAATGGGAAAATAGTAAAAATTCAGATGATAATATCTCTAAAATTAAAGAGATAGGTGAAGTTGAAACATACAAAAGCTTTTGGGATTTCGGAAAAGAAATAGATATTTTCAAGGTTTATACTAAAAAATCATATTTTGTACCGGATTTAAGTGATTACTTATTTTTCAATCATGGTTTATACACAGCAGAGCATGATATTCCATATCAACAGAGGGCATTGGTTGATCTTGCAGCTACAGGCAAACATTGGCTTTTTGATTCTAATGGAAATAAAAAGAGATTAAAAGTTTTAGTTTATGATATTGAAACCTCAGAATTTGAAAAAGGAAAAGTAAATATCCCAATTGATATTATTGGTTTTTCAAACTTTGATATTGAGTTTGAATCCTATAAATACCTTGATAAAGAAGAGTTTAGTTTCGATATTTTAGATTGCCCATCAGATTGGAAAGGTATTAATGTTAATCAGTTAGTCTCAAGAAATCTTGATGAAGAAATTGAAAATCTTTTGAATTTTTGTGGTATTGTTTCAAGTCACGATATAATATCAGGTCATAACATCATAGGTTTTGATAATTTTCAAATACATAACAGGATAAACTGGATTTTAAAGGAAAAAAGAAACAATCTTTCTGATGAAAATAAAAAAATTCTTCAGAATTTTGTAAACAAATATAGTAGGCCTGATAAATCCTTCTATTTTGGAATTCGCTCTGAAGCAGTTCAATTTTATCCATGCACACTTGATACATATTTAGGAGTTAGAAAATTCTATTCATTTTTGGATGATTTTAGCCTGAAATCTGTTGCTCCTTTTCTGGGAATTGAAATAAAAGATAGAATAATTTTAACTCCTTCTCAAATCAAAATTGATGATAGAACTCTTAAATATAATAAACAGGATGTTCAGGAACAATTAGGGGTAACTCTTAATTTAATTCAACAATCTCTTCCTCTTTCTTTTACCACTTGTATGCCATTTGACATGCTTCTTTCTTCCGGTGCTGTAAATATGTGGGACCATATGTCCCTTATTAGGGCATCTGTTCAAAAAAAGATAATGCCACCTATTTGTAGAGTGCTTTCTATTTCTCAAGTATTGCTTAGATATTTTAAGAATTGTAATACAAGAGAAGATATTGTAAAAGAGTCTAAAAAGATGAAAGAACAATTATCAAAGGATTTTGTTAGAGTTATAAAATATGGCTATGAAATGCCTAAATGGATGGAAGATCCATATGTAATTTATAATGAGAATCCATCAGATCCTGATGAAAGATTAAATTATCATTTTCCTGGTGGTATGACAATAAAACCTGATAAAGAGGCATTTTCTCATTTTATTCCTTGGTGGTATGTTGTTGTTGCAGATGTTGGAGCTATGTATCCAACAATTCTTAAAGCAATGAATATTGGTGCAGATACAATAAGAGTTGCAAATAAATCTGAAATCCCTGATGACTATATCTGGCTAAAAAAGATACCAAAAGAGTTTTTTGAAAAAAGAAATGTTAACTTTCGTAATGTCACAAATCAAGATTCTTTTGCTGATAAAGGATACATTATTGGTATAAAAATTGACAAGAATCCGGGAGTTGTAAATTGTGCAATGACAAGTATCATGAGTATGATTGCAAAAATTAAAAAAGAATTAATCGAAATGAAAAGAAGTGGAGATATAGAAGATCTAAATAGAATAAAAATGATGTATCAGAGTCTTAAAGGAGCTAGAAATGCTGGGAGTCATGGGATCCTTTCAGCTCCAACAGTCTCTGGTCGACAGTTTAATCTTTGGGGAGCAGCGGCAATAACAACAAAGGGACAAGCTATACTTGCTGATTCATTAAACTATCTTAAAAATAAAAATATACGGGTAGTTTATGCAGACACAGATGGGCTTTATCTAGGATGTTCAGACTCAGTTGGAAATGTCCCAGAGTTTTCAAAATCTTTAGGTTTATCTGTTGAAAAAAATGATACTAATTGGATCACAAAACCAAATGTAGCTTTATCTGCTATTGAGGAATGTAATAATAAATGGCAAAAAGAACTAAATTATCCTGACTTTGAACTTGAACCTGAGATTCACGACAATATGATCTTTGTAAAACATAAGAATTATCTAATTTTTGATGTAAAAGACAATAATATTGAAATGATAACAAAAGGTAACAATTTCAAGGGTTCAGATAAAGCTGATATTGCAAGAAAAACCCTTAAAAAAATAATGATAGAGGTTCTAAAAGAAAACCCGACTTGGAAAGATGAAGAGGAAGCAAGACAATCTGTTAAAAATAGTATTATGAACAGAACAAAGGAAATCGTTTCAAAACTAGATTTAACTCAAGTTGATTTGGATGATCTAACACTTGTTCAATCTGTTCAACCTGCAAAAAGATATAAATTAAATCAGGATGGTTCAACTTCTGTTTTTGGTAAACGATCTGAAGCACTTGAAAAGTTTATTGGCCAACGTATAAAAAGTCGGATTAAACTTAAATTTGTTGTAACAAAAAAACCTCTTCCAGGTATTATCAAACCTTCAAAAAGCGGTGTGAAACCGATTGATTATATGTATCCTGTCGATTTTTTAAAAAATAAAAATGAAATCGATCTTGATTGGTATAAAAAAATGATTGAAAATTACATTCAGGGCGCTTTTGGATTATCAGATATTGCATTGACAGAGCAAACCGGACTTGATGCTTGGATGTAAAATTAAATGAAACAAAGTACCATGTTACCATTAAACAACTTTTAATTTCTATATAAGATATATGTTAATATTGAATTCCTTTAATTGCAACAAGAATTACATTAATTTTTAAGGAGAACAACAGGAAACTGTATAAAGGAAAATTATTTATTTATCAAATTGATTTAAAAATGGGGGACCTGGTATTATTATATTGGGGAGGTTCACTGTACCTGCTTTCCGCTTAGAGGCGCATTCCTCCTATCAATGCATCCCGTCCCCCACTTTTAAATATTTTTTGAACGGTTTTTAAAAATTGAATTGGAAAAAATTTGTGTTTCAACAAGTAACTACCTTTAATTTGAAAGCATCTCTGAATATTCTTTTTGTTGAAACAACAATATATCTTTATCCAAATAATGCGCCAAGACCTGCAGCTGCTTCTTCTTCAGAAACCTCTTCTTCCTTTTTCTTTTTCTCTTTCTCTGCTTTCTTATCTTCAGGTTTTCCCTCAGCAGGTGCTGGTGCGCCAGCAGCAGGTGCTGCAACAACAGGAACTGCGGCAGTTTCTATTGCTTTATCAATGTCTACACCTTCAAGAGATGCAGTTAATGCTTTTATTCTTGCATCATCAGCCTTTACTCCTGCGGCAGTAAGTACTTTTTTTATATTTTCTTCTGTTATTTTTTTTCCAGCAGAGTGAAGAAGCATTGCACTATATATGTATTCCATATTTTCTTCCTCCTAAGTTGTTATATTTTTTAAGGCCAGTACATTTGTATGAGCTTTTAAAATCAAGTTCTTAATTGTATTTTTATTTGGGATTCCTTGCGATATCGCAAGAGATATTGCGTTGTTGTATGCTATCATAAGTAATGGTTTGATAGTAAGTTCATTAAACCAGCCTGTCTCAATTGCAAGATTGAATGAATTATTGAAAGCCTGTTTCATTTTTCCAATAAATTCATCAATATTTATATCTAAAACGTCAGGTTTGAAAATGTTTCCATCTTCAAAGACAGCATGCAAAGACATTCCGATCTCAATTGGGAAAATTTCAAGACGAGTAAGCATCTGAGCAACATCAGCAGGTATCTTTTCACCTTGAGAAACAATAACCTTGTCAGATTTTATTATTACTTTTCCCTCTTGAATAGCTGCTGGAATTCCTGCCTTTTGCAACTCACCTACGATAGGACCTGGCTTAAAGGGTGTATCTCCAGCTTTAACAGTTATATCATGAGCAGCTTTCTCACCACCTTTTGCAGGAGCCATAGTTCTTGTGGCTTTTATCTTTGCAAATAACTTGAAGGGATTTAATTCAGTAGAAATTATTGCTGTTTGACCAGAAATAGATTCCTTTAATCCAGAAATACCTTTAACCTTTTTTTCTGCTTCATCAATTGCTCTAAAAATGAGTCTATTTTTTGCAGAGCGAAGTAATGCAACATCATGAAGATTTTTTCTCATTTGTTGCATTTGAGGCGCAGGAATACCTCCTATTTCAACTATTCCCACCACCTTATTTTTGGTAATGACATCAATAAGTTGTTTTAACTCCCCATGTTTCCATTCTGCAATATGAACCATTATAGATCACCTTAAATAATTCTCTCCGAAGGACCCATTGTTGTTTTAACGTATATTGAGCCAATATTCATTCGACCTTTTTCAAGAGCAGCTTCAATTCTCCTAATAATCGTATCAACATTATCAGCAATGTGATCTTTTGACATTTCTGCACTACCTGCAACTGTATGAAATGTTTTATTACTCTTTGACCTTAGTTTAATTGATTTACGTAAATTTTTTACAATACTTGTTAAATCTGCATTGGGTGGAACTGGTTTTGGCATCTTTCCTCTAGGACCAAGAACGGTACCAAGAGTTTTACCAATGGTAGGCATTAGAGGTGCTTCTGCGATAAAAAATTCAAAATCTTCAGCAATTTTTTTAAATTTCTTTTTATCCTTTGAAAGATCACCTATTTCTTCAGGTTTAATTAAAAGATCAACAAGTTTTTTTGATTTAACTGCAAGTTCACCACTTGCAAAAAGAGCGATTTTTACATCTTTTCCCCTACCATGAGGGAGAATTATTTCTTCATCAATACGGTTTTTTGGAATATTAAGGTCAATATTTTTTAAATTAATTACTAAATCAATATTCTGTTTGAATTTTCTATCTATTTTTTTAGATTCCTCTAAGATTTTTACAACTGCTTCTGTAGTTTTTTTATCTGTCATAGATATCAATCTGAGTGTTTTGTATGCCATTTTCTTCTTAAAAAGTAGAAAATGTAGTCTTCGGGAATGGCAACTCTATTTATAAAGTTTTTTACCTAAAGAAAACCTAATTAGTGAAATTCTATCTGTTGGTATATCTTAAAAGAGTACTCTGAATAACATTCTTTTTTTCTGTTGTAACATTTAAATATCCACAACTGGATGTAAATATTTAGGGGAATTATCAAAAATGAAAAAATATAGAAATTTATTAAAAAATGTATTTTTAATAGTAATAATTATTTTATTAATGTGTATTTCATTTGATCCTGTAGTTGGTAATATACCATCAAGATTAGATAGAAAATATATTTTAAATCACAGTTTCACTGGTGTTAAAGAGTCCACTAAAATATTGAAAGGTTCTATACAATCCTGCAATGATTTAATTATAGATATTATTGAACAAATGAATAAAACATTATATTTAGGATATTTGGAGAATTTAACTGCATTTGGACCTCGAGTGACTGGAACAAATGCATGTCATGAAGCAGGAGATTATATTTACAATGAATTTGAAAATATGGATTTGGATTCAAGATATCATTATTGGGAATATGGAGGATATTCAGATAGAAATATTGAAGCTACACTTTTAGGGGTAGACGGAACAAGTGATGAAATATTTATCATCTGTGGTCATTATGATACTGTAGCAAATTGTCCAGGAGCAGATGATGACGCATCTGGTGTTGCCACTGTTTTGTCTGCTGCGAATATTTTACGAAATTATGGTTTTAATCATACAATCCGTTTTATCGCATTTTCTGGGGAAGAACAATGGATGTTGGGTAGTCATGAGTATGCAAGGGAAGCCTATGAAAACGGTGAGAATATAATTGCTGTATTGAATGTAGATATGATTGGCTATGCAATCACTCCTTATCAAGGTAGCAATATTAAAATCTTTAAAAATGAAGCTTCTAAATGGATAAGTGATTTTACATTAAATGTTAGTGAAGAATTTTATGAATATATTTTCCTTGATGTTATTCCCCTTGGTGAGTCACCAAGTGATCAATTATATTTCTGGGAGTATGGCTATGATGGAGTTTTTTACCATGAATATGAATTTAATGAATACTATCATACTCCTCAAGATATCATTGAAAATATGAATATTACATACGCAACAAAGTTTTCAAAACTAATTTTAGCTACACTTGCTTTACTTGCTCAACCAGGTGAAGTTAATTTACCACCAAAAGCTCCAACTATTAGTGGCCCATCAAATGGAAAACCAGGAACTGAATATACTTATTCTTTTAATTCTTTAGATCCAAATGATCATGATGTATCATACTACATACTTTGGGGTGATGGTCATGTCGAACTTTGGGATGGACCTCATCCTTCAGGATCAAATATTGAAATTGCTCATAATTATAATAAAGAAGGGGCATTTACTATCCAAGCAAAAGCCAAAGATATTTTTAATTCAGAAAGTAATTGGTCATATTTTGAAGTGGAGATTCCAAGAACCAGAGCATCATCTTATCATTGGTTCCTTGAGCGTTTCCCATTGCTAGATAGACTGCTTGGATTGATTAGATAATAGTATAATCCTTCTTTCTTTTTTTTCTTTTTAGTAAACAAATTACCATTTTTGTGTTAAAATTCCCTTATTTTTACTCTTTATATCGACACATTTATATAGTATTAATGACAAATATTAACATGCTTAGAAAAATTGATGAAGATATTTGATATCTTTCATCGATTATGGGGAGGCATGTTGGAGGTAATACCGAAAACAAAACCACCTCAATTTCTAGGCAAATTGTTTTTTTCATATAGCTAAATAACAATATGATATCTAAATTTCAATAATCCATATTCTTTTTTCTATTTACTTTTACATGTAAATTCTATTTGTCGGTATTTATCTAATATGTACAAAATGTTTTGTTATTCAATGATTAAGAATTAGAATTTTTTCTATTTTACTGTTCGACAGTTGATTTAATATATTATTCCTTCCTCAGTTTTTTTACTATATTTATTTTACCTTTCAGACCGCTTCTGCTAATATCTTATAAAAGGAGAATTTAGATAGTTATTAGGTTATTAAACGATTAATCTGTTTACTCGGCTTATCTGAATAAGTTCTGATAAATCAATAATAAGGTTTGGGTTAGATCATTAAATAATTTTAAAAGTTTGGTTAAAAAAAAAAAGTTATTAATTCTTTCTGTAAAGTCGTTCAAGTATTAAATCAATTATTTCTTCAGGTCCTCGAATTTTCTTTAATTCTCTTCGAACAATTAACGGGGTACCTTCTAAACTAGTTTTATTAACATCTTTATCCGTAATAAGAACTGCATGTTTCTCTGTTACTTTTGAGATACTGCTAACTGCTTGAGCCTTTTTTAGAAGATTTTTATTATATTCATCTACACAAGTAAGAAGAACTTTCTTTTTGTCTTGACTTACTGCTTCAAAAACACATCTTTCTAGCGGGGTAACTGTATAACCAACTTTTTCAAGAATTGAGAATACCTCTCTTTGAAATTTTCTAAAAACATCTAGTTCTGAAGATTTCAATTTAACTTCCTTTTTGTATTCTATATTTCTAAATAGATTAATTGGAAGAGCAACATTTGTTCCAAGGGCATCTTCAATTCTAATGGTAACTTCTATTGTTGCATTCATGCCATCTTCATACATTTGTACTGTTCTTCTTGATACTTTTAATGAGCGAGCAAAGGATCCTAATGAAATATTTTGCTCAACTCTTAGTCTTTTGATTTTTTCATTATCAAGATTTACATATAAACCGCCTGGAGCTGCATAAACTTCAATTGGAATTCCCTCAAGCAGATTGGTTTTTAACGTTTCTAATGTAATAGTTTGAATTCCGAATCTATCATAAATTGCATCGTCTTGAAGATCTCCTGCTCCACTTTTTTGACCAATAATCAATGGACAACCTTTTAAAAGAGTTGAAAGTTTTCTCAGTTCACTTGCAACTTCTTCTGCCATTGCATCAATATTTATCAAAACTTTAATTATAAGCAATGAATTGTCTCTTCTTGCAACTAAGTCAAAACCTATTGGTCGCATTAAATATAGTTCAGAGACATAAAAACCCGCCTTTATCAAAGTGTCTCTGACTTCCCCTAAAAGCTCCAAACGCTTCATTTATAAAAAAAATAAAGAAGCACTTCATATATATAACTATCGGTAGTGATATTATTTGGATTGGAATAGATGATACTGACTCAATCTCAGGAGGATGCACAACTTATATAGCTTTTATACTAATTAAAAAATTAATCGATAATAATTATGATATAATTGGTTATCCAAGACTTGTTAGACTGAATCCAAATATCCCTTGGAAAACAAGAGGTAACGGTGCAATTTCAATTCAGGTAGGAAAAGGTAAAGGTGCTAAAAAAAAAATTGGTGGAATAGAAAAAAAAGAAATTTACTGTTATCAAAATATTTCATCAGAAAGTTATAAGATAAAAGAAATACAAAAAATTGTAGAAAATATTGTAAGTTATCATGCAAGAATTGATGATAAAAAAACAAATCCTGGATTTGTAATTTTTACAAAAAAACCTAATTATAATATTTATGTAAAAACTGCAACAGATATAATAAAATTAGAATCAACAAAAAAAATATTGGAAAAATATAACGCATATTATAGAGGATATAAAAATTCTAGAGGTCTTATTGGAGCCACTGCATCTGTTGCTTGGTCATCTGAAAATGATAGTACTTATGAACTGATTGCTTATAGAAAAGAAGAAAAATGGGGCAGTAAGAGACAAGTAGATGATGATTCTACAAAAAGAATGGATAAAAAATTTGCTTCAACATTTGATAATTATGACTATATAAATAAGCATAACAGGTTAATTCCTAATTCTCCATGTCCTGTTTTATTTGGTATTAGAGGAAACAAAAAAAATGATTTGATAAATGCCAAATCTATGATTATATCTGAGGAAATAAAATGTTGGTTGATGTTTGAAACAAATCAAGGAACCGATGATCATCTTAAAAAAACAACTATTAATAAAATTCAACCATATCAATCAGTAATTATCGAGGGCTTAGTAATTAAAAATCCATCTACCATCAAAGGAGGTCATGTATTCTTTACTATAAAGGATTCAACTGGAAAAATAGATTGTGCTGCATATGAACCTACAAAAAATTTTAGAGAAACAATTAGAGAACTTAGAACTGGTGATAAAATTGAAGTTTATGGGGGAGTAAGAAAAAATCCCCTTACTATAAATTTGGAGAAAATAAACATAAAAAACCTTGAAAAGCAAATTGAAAAAATTGAGAATCCAATTTGCCAAAAATGTGGTAAACATATGAAATCAAAAGGTGTTAATCAAGGCTATAAATGTATTAAATGTGGTACAATAAGCAATAAACCAATATTTGAGGAAAAAATTAGATATTTAAAAACTGGTTTTTATGAAGTTCCAGTTTGTGCAAGAAGGCATCTAAGTAAACCATTAAAAAGGATTATACAACCATAAGACTTTTTAATGCCTTGTTACTTCTTGGTCTTCAAAATTATTTGCGGGTGTGGTGTAGCCTGGTATCACTTAAGCTTGCCAAGCTTATAACCCGGGTTCAAATCCCGGCGCCCGCATTTTTCATAAGTTTTTATTAAACTTTTCTAAATAAATTTAAATACTATTTTTATAGTAATAAAAAAGAAATCAAAATGAATAAATTTAAAATAAGTAAGAAATTATTTTCTTTTATTATTATTTTTTTAATAATATTATCTATTTTACCTTCAATACAAGCAATTAATAAAGATTATTTTAACAATTTGAACAAATCAGAATTAAAAGAAAGCCAACTTGATGTTCAGTTTATATATAACATCACTGCTGAATTAAGTAACATTATTTTTGATGTATATGATGAAGAAAATGGCGAAATTGCAAAGGGTCGTGCTTTTGGTACAAAAGGAGAACATAGAGCAGCTGAGATTCTTTATGAAAATATGACAAAATTAGGTTTATACACTTATAAAGAGCAGATTAAAAATACTGAAGAATATCCAAATCTTACTCATGAACTAGTGATAGATGAATATTTTTTTAAAATAAATAATAAAAAAATTGACTCATATATTGCTCCAGTATGGTTTGAAAACGTTGAAAACAACTTTGATATAAATCATACATATAGTTATTCTAATCTAAAGGTAATAAAACCACCTCTTTTACCAGGAGCATTTTTAAAATGGCAAAAAATTATAGGGAAACTAGAACCTTTTGTTATCATTTTAAAGGATAAGGCATTTTACCCATACAGTTTCTTGAAAAAATTACCATATACTAATAATTTTATTTTTGAATACTATGTAATTAGACAGTTACAAGGTATCACTCCAGTATTATACTCATGGTTATGGGATAGATATTTACATTATTGCAAAGGTATAATTCTGTATGATTTCAATAAAGATGAACACGATATGAATCTTTTAAAAGAGATAAATCACATACCATTTATATTTATCAACGGGACTAATGGAGAAGAAATTCTAGATAATATTGATAATACTCATATTGATTTTAAATTAAAACAACATTTAAACACTTCATTAGTCAGCTATAATGTTATTGGGCAGCTTAATGGAACAGATAATAAAAAAACAGTTATTGTTGACTGTCTTTATGATTCTTGGTGGTGTCAAGGTACAGCAGATTCAGCAATTGGTATGGCAATGGTTTTAGCTTTAGCAAAATATTACAAAGAAAATAATATAACACCTAAATATACAATAAAATTTATCGGTTTTTGTGGTGAAGAGCATGGTTTTTGTGCTGGAGCAAAATACTACGAATCTTCACATAGAGATGAAAACATAACATTTGTAATTGATTTAAATCAGATTGGATTTAAACAAGACGACCCGAAATTAACATTAAATATTATTGGTAATAAAATCGATATTTTAATTGATATTTTTAAAATAATAAAAAAAACAAATTATGAATCACAAGTAAATAGTTCAGATGGTCTTCAATTGTTATGGTTAAAAAATGGTGGTCCTAGCAATGCTATGATATTTGCAAATAGCAGAAATAACTGCAAAACTCTTTGTTTTTTAAAAGATGGGGGTTGGAAACTGCATCATAGAGATGGTTTAAATCATACAGAAGGTGATGTATTGAAATATTTTGATTGGACTGATGTAAGTGTAACAGGTGAAATTGTGTTAAACATTACAAAATATTTAACAGTGGATGATTCACAAAGTTCACAGATAGGGGAGAAATTTATTATATGATCTTTAAAAAAATCTTGATTGTTTGTATGATTTTCCTTCTTTTAGGTGTAAATAACCTTATATTAATACAGAGTAAGTCATTAGATCTAAATATAAATAACAAATTTGAAAATAAATTAGATTCAAATGTAATTTATATAACTGCCTCTTCACCATATGAATATGGGTTGAAGGCTGGATTTCAATATAGATTACAATATAAAATTCTTTATTTTTTTGTTGAGGTTTTAAAAATAGATAATAATAATTTAAAAATTATTGAAAAACAAATTGATACTATAAAACAAAAATATCCTAACTTTTATAATGAATTGCATGGTTTATCTGATAGTACCGGAATTAAAATTAAAAATTTAATTTCTTTACAAATACTATTTAATCGCTTATTTGGTGGAGATTGTACTGTTACTGCTTCAACAGGACCTGCTACAAGAGACAATGAAACTTATCTTACAGAAAATTATGATAATAACTTTGAAAAAATTGGGATTTTAAAATTTAATTTATTAAAAATTTTGATGACCCCAATTGTTCGATCATATACTTGGTTATGGAATAGAGTTGTAAACATTGCCAGAACTGGACCAAATCAATATGATTATGCATTTTTTGGACTACCAGTGATTGGCGAAACTACATTAATTAATGAAAAAGGTTTAGGTTATGGAGGTACAGGAACTCATCTAACAGATAACAAAACCAGATACATTGATGAGGGTCCTGGTATTCTTATATATCTTTTAAATAGAGTGGCAATGAGATCATGTAAAAATGTATCTGAAGTTGGAAAACTTTTCAAAAATTCAGAGAGGGCAGCTGATAAAAACAAAGGTGGCTATCATGATTATGATTATGACACATCTATATGGTGTGATATAAATGGAAATATACTAGTTATCGAACAGTCCCATTCATTTATAAAATTAGTATATGGCAATTCAACTGAAGTTACTGGTGCACCAGAAGGTATTTTATGGCATACCAATCATCATATATGGTTAGATGCAAATAAAACCGGATCAATATATCCCGGTGAAGACGATGTAAAAAAAAGTAGCTTTGTTAGGGCAGCTAGAGCACGCGAGCTACTCGAATTAAATTATGGGAAGATTACTCTTGAAATATGCAAAAATATCACTAGAGATCACAAGAAAGGCAGTAAAGAAAATGAAAAAGATTCCTGGGATATTTGCCGCCATCCAGATAAAAATGAATTTACATTAACATATTTTTCTTGGATTATCGTTCCAAAAAAAATGACAGCTTATTGGACATATGGCTCACCTTGCAATAGAAAATTTATTGAAAAGGATTTTTCTAAGATTTTCTAAGTATTTAATTATATCATAAATTTCTAATACCTTTGAAAATTAACTTTTTAAAAAACTAGAAGGCAAACACATGCTTAAATTAGATCTACATATTCATTCAAAATACTCAGGTGATGGAACAGGTTCACCAAAAGATATAATAAAGACTCTAAAAAATAGAGGTTTGCATGGTATGTCAATAACTGATCATAACTCTGTTCAAGGAAGTCTAAAGGCACTCGAAGTTGCTCCAAAAGATAAAGATTTCATTGTAATTCCTGGTCAGGAAATATCCACAAGAGATGGTCATATAATTGCATTAGGAATTAAAAAAAATATTGAAAAGCAATTAACTATAGAAGAAACTGTTGAAAGAATCATTGATTTAAATGGAATTCCAATAGTTGTTCATCTTTTCAGAAATATGTCAGGTATTAAAAAAAATAATCTAAAAAAAATATATACAAGACTTAGTGCAATAGAAGTTTTTAATTCATGTAGTGTTCCAAAATCAAATTTAAAATCGGCAAAAATTTCAAAAGAATTAAATCTAGGTGGAACAGGTGGATCAGATTCTCATGTAACTGAGTTTGTAGGTTATGGTTATACATTAGTTGACACTACAGATTATTCAATTGATTCTGTTTTATCACAGATAAATAAGAAAAAAACCTGGGGAGAAGGTGAAGTTCTTCCATTATCATATAGACAGGACCGAATGGTTAAATCAATCAAACAATTTTTTCAAAGAGGATTTAAAAGAATTTAACACATCTGATTATAAGAAACCTTTTAATCTAAATAGTTTATACAATTTTATATGGCTGATGCGCGAACCATTAAATCATTAAGAATTAAAATTAGAGACTTGGAAGAAAGATTGAGAGCAGTAGAAAAGGAACAAAGAAACATTCGTGAAGATATATTATCAGGAACACCAGAAGAACGTATGCAAAGAAGACTGCTAGAAAAACCACCTAAAAATATAAAAGAGATTAAGGAAAAATTAGATAAAGAAATTAAGATTGAAATTTAGAATCATAAACTCCTTCATCTATTGCTTTTTGGATTTCTTGTGGCTTTTTACCCTCAACTGTTATACCAATTGATACACAGGTACCGATTACCTCTTTGGTTTTCTGCTTAAGTTCTTTACCTAAAAGATTATCTTGTTTCATTTTTGCAATCTTTATTGCTTGATCTACTGTGAGATTTCCAACTTTATGTGTTCCAGCAGATCCTGAACCTTTTTCCAATCCAAGCTCTTTAAAAATAAGAGATGATGCAGGTGGCGTTCCAACCTCAATCTCAAAATTCTTAGTCTTTGGATCTACAATAACTTTTACTGGAACCTTCATTCCATCAAACTGCTTAGTCTTATCATTTATTGTATTTATTATCTGCATGATGTTAACTCCTAATGGACCAAGAGCTGGGCCAAGAGGAGGTCCTGCAGATGCTTTACCTCCCTCAACAAGTGCTTCAATTGTATCTGCCATATATTTATCCTCCCTTTGTCTCTTCCGATTCTTTCTTTTCTTCTTCCTTTCTTTTTATAACCCTTACTTGTTCACCTCTTACTGTAATTGGTATAGGAACAACTGATTCAAATAGTTCAACAGTAATTTCTTCTTTTGTATCATCAATATGAGTAACTTTTGCTGTTTCACCTCTAAAAGGACCTGCTATCATTTCAACAACATCACCTTCTGCAATCTTTGCAACAGCAGAAGCAGGAACAAGGAAATGTTTTATTTGATCTATTGGGATATCTCCCTCAAGCATGTTTCTTGCATATGAAACAGTCTTTATCATATCTCTAATACGTTCTTTATCATAACTTTCAAGAAAAATATAACCTCTAAGTTCAGGGGTGACTAATATCGACGGTATTTTTATTTTTGATTTACCAGCTCTGCTGTTTATTAAATCTGCTGTGTTCTGTTCTTTTCCAACCTGGGTTTTGATGGTAAATATTTTTGTATCTTCCTGAACAATTTCTTCAGAATTTGAACTTTCCATATTCATACACCTTTCTATAGTCCAAGCATTTCTGCAATCCAGGGAGCAAGAAGTTCAGCAATGAGAAATAGAAGAAATCCAAGACCTCCTACCAACATAATACCTAAAGCTGTTATTTTTGAGGTTTTTGCATATTCATCATTTGTTGGTTTTCTAGCCATTTTAAGGACTCTACCATATTTACCCTTACCAATTCTCTTTTGTCTTGATTCAATATTATGCTGCAAATCCCAAGCCTTATCTACTAACGATCTATCATCAGGTATCGCGTCTTTTCGATTAAAGAATTTCACTTATTTTCACCCCTTTTAGGCAAATTGGTCAAATAAATTGATATATATAAAGAATTTGGCTGTTGATTAAAAATAAAAAAGAAGATAAAATTTGGAAATTTTGTATCTAAATAGATTAAGCAACAAAATCTATTCCAAATTCCTCTTTTTCAAAAGATTTCTGAGTAGGACCAAGGATCTGTTTTGATTTAACACCTGTAATTACTAACATTGCTCTAATATTGCTTTTAAGATTCGGATCAACCGTTGTACCCCATATTATTCGTGCATTTGGATCTACTCTTGAATATATTTCTTCTACTACTCTTTCTGCCTCACTGATAGTCATGTCTTCACCACCAGTAACATTAACAAGTGCACCTGTTGCTTCAGAAATATCTACTTCAAGAAGAGGAGAGTTAAGAGCTTCAACTACTGCATTTACTGCTTTGTTTTCACCTTCTGCTTCACCAAGACCTATCATAGCTACTCCACCACGTTTCATTACAGTTTTTAAATCAGCAAAATCTAGGTTTACAAGACCAGGCATTGTAATCATTTCAGTTATACCCTTTATAGATCTCATTAAAACCTCATCTGCAACCTTAAAAGCAGCATTAAGTGATAGATTAGGTACAATATCAAGGAGTTTATCATTTGGAATTACAATAACTGTATCACAAATATCTCTCAACCTTTTCAGACCTGTTTCAGCATTTTCCATACGAATTACGCCTTCTACACTGAATGGAAGAGTTACAACTCCAATTGTTAATGCACCTGTTTCTTTAGCAATTTGTGCAACTATTGGAGATGCACCAGTACCAGTTCCCCCACCGAGACCACATGTTACAAATACCATATCTGCATGGCCAATGGCACCTCTGATATCTTGTTCACTTTCTTTTGCCGCCTCCTCACCTACTTGCGGTAAAGAGCCTGCGCCAAGTCCTCTAGTTAAGTGTCTACCAATCAAGACCTTGTGAGGTGATTGTGTTAATAAAAGATGCTGTGCGTCCGTATTAATAGCAACTAACTCTGCTCCACTTATTTGACTAGCTACACAACGTGCAATAGTATTTGTTCCAGCACCTCCACAACCAATAACCTTAATAGTAGTTGTAAGACCAGATAAAATCTCTTCAAGTTCCCTATCAACAGTATTGCGAGTAAGTGATTCTTTTAAATCATCATTCTTTTTACAAGTTTTTTTTGCTGTCTTTTTAGCATTTTTTTCATTTGCAACTACTTCTTCTATAATCTTCTTCATAAACTCACCAAACCCATCACACCAATAATCCCCTCATAATTGAGATTAATATATTTTTTTCAATATTGTAAACAAAAATCTAATAATTAAAGATTTCCTAATTATTTTTAAATTATTTCCAAAGAAAAGTCAATACTTTTTATTGAATGAGTAATATATCCAAGAGAGATTCTATCTGCAAAAGAAGCATATTTACTAATATTATTTGATGTAATCCCACCAGATATTTCAATTAAAATATTTTGATTTACCTTTCTAATTTTTTTAGCTATTTCACATGCAGTTTCTGAATCAAAATTATCAAGCATAATAACATCTACATTAAGTTTTGCAGCAATTAATGCATCTTTTTCATTTTCAACTTCAATTTCAATAATTTTATTTTGAACTTTTTCTTTTATTTTAGTTATCGCTTTTTCTACAGAACCAACAAGTTTTATGTGATTATCTTTAATCATCACAGCATCAAATAAACCAAATCTATGAGATTCTCCACCACCAATTACAACAGCTTTTTTCTCATATTTTCGAAAACCGGGGGTGGTTTTTCTTGTTGCAGCAATTTTAATTTTTGGATTTTTTAATTTGCATATATCAACTAGATTTTTTGTTTCAGTAGCAATCCCACTCATTCTTCCAATAATATTTATTGCTAACCTCTCACCTTTTAGAATCGATCTTGCAGGACCATATATATTAGCAATAATAGAGCCTTTTTTTACATAATCACCATTATTAGACTTAAATTCCACAATTGCCCCAGTTTTATCAAATACTTCTTTAACTTCATCCAAACCTGCAATAATGCAATCTTCTTTTGTTACAATTTTTGCCTTTGCTTTTTCATTAAAAAATAAAGAATCAGATGTAATATCTCCTTCAATACCAAGATCTTCATCTAGAAATCTATCAATATCGTTCATGACAATATTTTTTATATTGATTTAGTGTTTTAAGGTTTTGGTAGTTTGTATGAATCTTGGAATTATTGGCTGTGGTGCAATTGGAACTGATGTAGCTCTCGCTGCAGATAAAATTGAAGAAATTAAGAAGATATATCTATTTGATATTAAATCACAAGCATCTAAGAAACTATGTAAAAAAATAAATAAGGCAGATATAAAAAAAGTTAAGGATTTTTTACCACTTGTAGATGTTGTTTTTGAAGGTGCATCACAAAAAGCTGTACATGAATATGCTGAAGAAATTCTTAATTCAGGAAAAGACTTAATTCTCATGAGTGTTGGAAGTTTAATAAAAGAGAGTTTTAGGTGTAAACTTAAAAAAATAGCTAAAGAAAAAAATTGTAAAATATATATTCCATCTGGCGCAATTTGTGGAATTGATGGCATCTTATCAGCGGGTATAGGTGGGGTTGATGAAGTAACCCTTGTTACAACAAAACCTCCAGAATCTTTTGGAAAAATCTATAATACTAGAACTGTCCTTTTTAAAGGAATTGCAAAAGATGCAGTAAAAAAATTTCCTGCAAATATAAATGTTGCTGCAAGTCTTTCTCTTGCAGGCAAGGGTTTTAATAAAACAAATGTCCAAATTGTTGCAGATCCAGTTGTAAGTAGAATAAGTCATAAGATACTTGCTCATGGAAAATTCGGAAGATTACGAGTTGAGTTAGAAAACATGCCAAATCCAAATAATCCTGGTTCTAGTTACATGGCGTCATTGTCTGCAATTGCAACACTTAAAAAAATCATTGATCCAATACAGATTGGAGTATAAGAAAAAAAAGATTTTTTAATATATACCAAAACTAAATATCTATCTTTTAATTACTCAATTCTAAAGAGATTATGAAATTTGAAATTAAAGATAGAGATGCTGCAGGTAGAATATGTAAGTTATCTACAAAACATGGTACAATAATTACTCCAACTATTCTTCCTGTAATCAACCCTAATAAGATGTTAATTACACCAAAAGAAATGAAAAATCTTTTTGGAACTGAAATTGTAATAACAAACTCATATATTATTTTTAAAGATAAAAAATTAAAAAAGATTGCATTAGCAAAAGGAGTTCATAAATTAATAGAATTTAATGGATCAATAATGACGGACTCTGGAACATTTCAATCCTATGTATATGGTGACATAAAGATAGATCCAATTGAGATAGTTGAATTTCAAAGAGATATTGGAAGTGATATTGGTACAATTCTTGACGTGTTCAGTACCCCAGATCAAAAAAAAACAGAGGTTGAAAAGATTGTTAAAGAAACAATAAATCGTGCAAAAAAAAGTGTTAAATTAAAAGGTGATATGGCACTTGCTTGTACAGTTCAAGGTTCAATTTATTCAGATATTCGACAGAAATGTGCAAAGCAACTTAGCAAAATTGACTCAGATTTCTTTCCAATAGGAGGAGTCGTTCCTCTTATGGAAAACCAGAGATATAGCGATTTAGTTAGATGTATTATCTATTCAAAAAAAGGATTAAATCCATCTAAACCAGTTCATTTATTTGGTGCAGGACATCCGCTTATTTTTCCACTTGCAGTTGCTCTTGGGTGTGATTTTTTTGATTCATCTGCTTATGTGAAATATGCAAATGATGAGAGATTTCTTTTTCCTTGGGGAACTGAAAAACTTGAAAATCTAAATGAATTGCCATGTTCATGTCCAATTTGTTCAAAATATTCTGCAAATGAGTTAAGGAAAATTGATAAAAAAATTAAAACTATAGAAATTGCCAAGCATAATCTGTATGTTACATATTTGGAATTAAAAAAGATTAGGAATGCTATTGTAAATGGTAATCTTTGGGAGCTTGTTGAAAAAAGAGCTAATTCTAATCCTTATTTATTAGAGGCATTAAAAGAACTTAGAAAAAAGGAAAATAAAAAATTTTTGGAACAATTTGAACCAACTTGTAAGAAAAAAGCATTGTTTTATACAGGGATAAACACCATCCATAGACCAGATTTATTTAGAATCCAACAAAGATTATTTACAAGATATTTTGAAAAATATGATACAACAATAGTTTTTCCAGAAGGAAAAAAACCATTTTCACAATTTTATTCTGAAAAAATTAGTAGAATTTTTAAACGTAATTGTGAAATAAACATCTTGATTGATTCTTCTCTTGGTCCTGTTCCACTTGAACTTGATGAGATGTATCCTTTTGCCCAGTCTATATTTCCAGAATTAATTGACTTAGAAACAGAAAAGTATATAATTAAAATCTTTGATGATTTCATAAAGAATAAAAATACAATTTGTTGGATTGGACCAGAAACATTAAAGGAGTTCAAATCCAATAAAAATGATTGTATAGATTTTGATATTTTAAGGGTATCTTCAACAGCAGATATGCAATTTGGGAGAGGGGCAGGAAAGTCAATACTTAATGGAAATATAAGAATCCTTAAATCAAAAAAGACTGGTAAAATTAGAAATATTTTTTGTAATGAAAAGCATGTTTTATCAATGCGTGCCGAAGATGGTATGTTTACACTGAAATTAGATGGAGCAAAATTGTTACATAAATCTTTTAAATATCCTAAACTCAGAGTTGTTGTAGACGATGATGCAGCCTTATTTATCAAAGATGGTAAAAGTGTCTTTTCAAAATTTGTTATAGAATGTGACCCTGAACTAAGACCATTTGATGAATGTCTAATAGTTGATAAAAATGATGAGCTGATTGCTGTCGGTCGATGTCTTTTAAATCGAATTGAAATGTTATCATTTAATTATGGAATGGCTGTTAAAACAAGAGAAGCATCGAATTAATATCTTTAGTTAAATAATTTATTTTATAAATATAAAAATTTTATTTATGATAATGAACAATTATAAAAATAAAGAGTTGTTTTCTGGTTCGCTTAAAAAGGAGGTATTATTTTATGTCAAATAAAGATAAAACATCACAAATATCTGGTTTCTATAAGTTACCAATTAAAAAAAGAATTGAAGTTGTAAAAAAATTTTCTGATCTTAATAATGAGGATACACAATTATTTTCTTCATGTCTAAATATGGATATTGCTGATAGAATGATTGAGAATGTTTTAGGGACTTTTGAATTACCTCTTGGAATAGCTGTAAATTTTCTAATCAATAAAAAGGAATATCTTGTACCAATGGCAATTGAAGAATCAAGTGTTGTTGCTGCAGCAAGTAATGCTGCAAAAATTGCACGAATTCATGGTGGCTTTAAAACAGAATGTACAGATCCGCTTATGATAGGTCAAATTCAAATCTTACAGGTCCCTGACGTAGTTAGTGCAGCTAAAAAAATCCTTGATAAAAAGAAAGAAATTTTAAAACTTGCAAATGACCAAGATAAAGTTTTGTTAAAGTTTGGAGGTGGAGCAAAGGATATCGAGGTAAGAATACTTGATAGTCCTATTGGAAATATGATTGTTGTTCATCTTATTGTTGATGTTAGGGACGCAATGGGTGCAAATGCAGTAAATACTATGTGTGAAGCCCTTGCTCCAATGCTTGAAGAAATAGCAACTGGAAAGGTGAGGTTAAAGATTCTTTCAAATCTTGCTGATAAAAGAATTGTAAAGGCAATAGCAGTCTTTGACAAAGAAAAAATGGGGGGAGAAAATATTGTTGATGCTTTTCTTGAATCCTATAATCTAGCAGCAATCGATCCCTATCGGGCAGCTACACATAACAAAGGCATAATGAATGGAATTGACTCACTAATAATAGCAACTGGTAATGATTTTCGTGCAATTGAAGCAGGTGCCCATGCATATGCAGCAAGAAATGGACAATATACCTCATTGAGCAAATATTTTAAAGATAATAATGGCAACCTTGTGGGTGAATTGGAGCTTCCAATGGCTATTGGAATTATTGGGGGTGCAGGTAATATCCACCCTAAAGCAAAACTTTGCAAAAAGATACTAGGAATTAAAACTGCAAAGGAACTAGCAGAAATTGTAGTAAGTCTAGGCCTTGCACAGAATTTTGCAGCAGTATTTGCATTATCTACAGTTGGAATACAGAAGGGACATATGTCACTACATGCAAAAAATATTGCAGTAATGGCTGGTGCGGAAGGAGATGAAATAGATAAAATTGCTGAACAGATGATAAAAGAAGGAAAAATTAAACTAGATAGGGC
>LSSG01000013.1 GCA_001595915.1 Thermoplasmatales archaeon SG8-52-3 | reverse complement strand
CTATAAAGGTTTAGTCATTGGTCTCATTTTAGTTACAGGAGACGTTTTAAAAATAGAATTGTTTGAAGATACTTGTGCAGAGTTTTGGAACAAACACGTTGTAGAACACAACAGAAAATATCCTTTACCGTGGCAAGGACATACATACCATACTTTTAAAGGTGAAATTGTTGTTGGCTACCATTGTAGCGATAAAGAGCCTACGTAGTCTCTTGAGATCTACAAGAAAAATTCATTAACATTCTTTTTTCATTTACATATTCTTCGCCTAATTCTCTTAAGGCAGTCATACCTTTAATAAAACCTGCGGTTGCACAGTCATAATGGCTATTATAGGTACCCATTTCCACAGGTTGTGTACATTGTGCCATAATTGCTGAGCATATTTGTATTGTTAAAAGAAATTTCATTAATCTCCCATTTTATCCTTGCATTTAATATCTAGTTTGGTATAAGCAAAAGAAATAAACAATAGGAGTATATCATGGATGATAAGAAAGCTAAAGGTAAAGGCAGCACCATCATTGCAGAAGTAAAGTTTGGTGAGAAAAAAGGAAAAGTACAAGTCATTGAACCTGATGAAAAAGCAATGTTGGTTGTCTTTAATGAAACGACAAACACAATGAAACTATTTTGGCAAGAAAAAGAAATAGGTACTGCATCATTTGCAACTGACTTAGATGGTGATCTAGCTTTTGGATATTTAGTGCAAGAGTGTAAGGAAAAAATAGAACAATGGGGAAGGACAGCATGGATCGGAAAGACAAATTAAATTTAAAATCAAGCTCTACAATGTTTAGAGAATGGGTTACGCAAATGGATAATGTTTTATCTAAAGTTGAAACTCATAAAATAGATGGCAGTTTGTTAACCAAAGAAGATAGTGCATTTCATAATGCACGAACTGTGTTAGCTGAGTGTGCAGTACAATGTAAAGCTGCCCCTGCGTATGTAATCAATGAATGGGTTGCATCTGATTTAATTGAAGATGAGATTGAATCACGAGATGCGGAAATGGAAAAAGATGAAAGATAAAATTACAAGTATGGTTTTATTAATCACTTTATTAATCTTACCACCTAAAATACTTTTAGGCTTGATTGCCTTTTTGTATTGGGTGGTTGTTTATTAGGAGAAAACAATGCAATTAAAAGAACAACGATCTTGGAAAGATAAAAGAATAGATGCAATTCATAGATTGTCACAACGTAAAGGTTGGACAAAATTTGATGATGCACATCCTTGTTTTGAAGAATGGCAAAGAGTCTTGAACTCAAAAGCTTTAAACAAGTTTGATTACAAAAAGAATTCCTTAAGGAATAACGTGAAGTAATGACACGTATTTTAAAGATCATTACACAACAAAAGGATAAAACATGAGCGTTTTACAAAACGTAGGCGATATCCAAGAAACCCGTAATTACGATATATTCAAACTCGTAAAGGGCAATCGAGAGATCAATCGTTCACATGTTAATCGTCTGAAGGAAAAAATAAGTAGGAGAGATTTAAAAGAAATCCCTATTACTTGTGGATCCGCAGATGCAAATGGTGTTTACCCCATCTTTGATGGACAACACCGATTTATGGCAAAGAAAGAATTGGGCAAACCGATTCGATTCATTGTCACGAAAAATATGAGAGCAGATGACATTAGTGAATTAAACACTGATACATCTAACTGGAACCAAAAGAACTTCTTGAAGAAGTGGGTTGATAAAGGTTTAAGTGATTACATTTACTTTAAAATCTTTATTGAAGAGTATGGCTTAGACAATAAATTTTCTGTAGCCATTACTTTACTCAATAATTCTTTCAGAAGGGAAAGAACCCAGGAAGAAGTATTCGTCAATGGTCTGTTCAAGGTCGTAGATAAAGAAGAATCTGAAAACACAATTCGATTCATTAACAGAGTGTTAACTGAAATTGATTCGAGCAAGTGTAAAAATAGTTTCTTCTACTATGCCATCTTACACGTAATCAATCACCCAGGGTTTGACCGTAACCACTTTATTAGAAAAGTTGAAAAGCTTTCTGCTAAATTTAAAGGTGCTACGAATAGCCAAGAATGGGTAGATATTATGGATAAGGTCTATAACAAACATAATCAGGGTATAAAGAAATTTAAACCGATTAGATTTAGAGACTTTAAGACAAATAGTTAAACAATGAGGGGCCCGCAAGGGCCCTTTATAAACAAGGAGAAAGACAATGGATATAAATAAATGGAAAAGTGTAGCGGTTGACATAGATAATTACTACATCATAAAAGCAATGGGTCATCACGGACGTAGAAAGCCTGGAGCTCAAATCGCTAAATTAGTAGATTCAGAGATTGCTAAATTAGCTGTAAAGAATAAAAAGAATAGTACATCCTTTAGATCAGAACTGATCACACAAGGTAAATCCCTAGATAAAAAATAACTAGATATAGTGGTGAGACATAAAATTAATACTTGATTTTGTGTTTCACCGTGCTATAACTGATTTGTATTCCTCAAAACCCGATGAGAAGTAGGGGTTTCAAGCTACTTATCAATTCAGCAATAACGAACGACAATTTTATTAATTTTAATTAAGGAGATTGTTTATGACAGACGCGGTTAGAAAGCCTTTAAGTGAGGTGTTAGATCAGGCACTAGAAAAACTAGTGATGATTAGCCCTAATAAAAAAACATTTGATGAGCTGACTTCCGTTATGTTTCAACTTTATTGTGGAAATGATTTTGGGATGGGGAACGCGAGCGTGCAGTTTTTAGAAAAAACTGAACAATGCTGGAAGCAAGGACGTAAAAAAATCGCTTTGAGAAAAGGATTGTCCATTGTTCATAATGCATAGCCATCAGTATCTACATCCATGTCTTTTCCCTGATGGTTATGCAAATGACTGATTTATTTGATGATTTAACAGAGAATGTCCAGACTATGGATGGACTTAAAAGAACTTATTTCATCGATTCCATATATAAAGATTTTGAACGATCTAAACGAGTCTCCGATACAACTATGGAGGGTTTTTATCGTGTCTTTCTCACCACACTTATTAAAGATTATGGGCACTGAGATTGCTGAGCAATTGTTAGACCCACATAGAACTGCTGAACAGAGACTATACCAAGCCGTGATCGTACAGGCCTTTGAAGATTGTTTGTACACGAATGGTGGTAAGAATGAATCTTATAATAAACGAGAAGCACATGATTGGTTTTTAAGAAAGGATTCTGACTTTGAACAAGTTTGTTGGTTAGCAGGATTTGACCCTGATCATATTAACTACCAATATAGAAAATGCTTAAAAGAAAAGGTGATCTATTTTACCAGTGTTCAGTTGTATTGGATAGACTACAAGGAAGCTTATAAGGATTATAGAGAAGCTGAGAACAAGGAACAAAGATCTAGTGTAAGAGCTAGAATTACCGCAATTCGTAAAAATCTTAAAATATAGGCTTAGATACCCTAAAAGTATGTGGTTTAAACGCCATTAGAGAGCCGTAGGTGAGTGAATCAGTGTGGGGTAAGGGGTAGGACAGGGTAAGGCAGAATGGACAACGGATAACGGACAATTTTATGGGGGTCAGTATCCAATTCCTAGTCTCCCGTAACTTTCGTAAGCCACCCCCAATGTATGAAATAAAACACAACAAAGTTGTGCCCGAAGTATAGCGAGAATTATTTAGGTTGTAAAGTTTAAAAATAAAAAAATGCGGGTATAGGGTAATTAAGGGGGTAATGCTCTATGAGAAAGTAATCTAGTAGGAATGGGGTCTAAAATTTCTACTATATAGATTTTCTAGACCCCTTATCATGTTTTTTAACCCCCGCACATTAGGTGGGTCTGGTGGGTCTCAAGTACCTTTTTCGATTATTAATCAATAATAGCAACACTTTTAGACTTTTCTATGGTGGGTCTCAAGGTGGGTCTCAGGTGGGTCTCAGACCCACCACAATAGTCAATATTCCTTGCGGACAGGAAAATGCTGACCAAGGGTACACTTACAAAGGGTACAAAAATCTATATAATAAAAATTATGGTAGCTAAATACATAGGACAACAACTTTTAAAATTAGGTAAGAAAAGGGTCACTCCATATTTAAAAAGGCCAACTCCAGCTAGTAGAGAGGTTGGTGCTGGAAGTCCAGGGCCTGTGCCTATGAGCAAACAATCTCAAATTAAATCTACTTTGAGCGGTGGTGAATATAATTTACCCCAAAATAAAAACATCAAAGGAGTTAAGTTTGTTAATGATAAAACAGCTACACAAAGATTTCAGGATAATGTAAAAGATTTAATAGGTCTTGATAGTATATCTATTAAGATGCAACAGAAAAAAATGTTTAAACCAAAAAAGAAATTATTAGGTGGTCTATTAACTGCGGCAGGAAAAAAAGCTGCTAAAAGTTATATCAAAAGTGGTGGTAGAAAAACTACTACGATTATGAAACAATTTGGTAGTACAAGAACTGAAGCTAAAACAGATGTGTTATCAGGTTTGAAAATGCATACTTCAGATCAGTATACTAAAAACTTATTTAACAAGAGCATGCAAAGATTAATTGATGCATATAGAAAAAAATGAAATCAGGAAAATATAAATATTTTGCGGGTGGGTTAATTGCTGGTAAATCAGGTGAATTACTAAAATTTATTCTTAAAACGCCAGGAGTGAAAAAAAATTTTAAAAAAATTGATGACATAGTAAAAGAAAAATACACTAGTGTTTCAGGATCGTTAGGTAAAACACCTCCTAAAGGTTTACAAAAACTTGATAAGCAAAGGGGTAAAGCAACTTTGATTATGGAAAAAATTAAAGAAGCAAATGCAAATCTAATGAAAGAAACAACAAAAGCTAAAGTAAAAGTTTTTGGAAAGTCAGCACCAAAAGGAACTGCAGAGAGAATGTTTGTAGCTAGATCCGCAAATCTTTATAAAAATTTAAATAGATACAAAAAATCTTTGAATCAAAAAGGATCTGCTCTTTTAGAGAGATATAAAAATAAATACAAAAATAATTAATATGAGTGGTGGTCTTAAAAAGAAAGAGTTAAGAACTGAAGATGACTTAACTTTAAAACAAAAGAAGTTTGTTGAGATACTTGTATCTAAATGGGGTGAGATCACAAAAGCCGAAGCTCTTAAACAAGCAGGCTATGAGTGTAAAGAAGAAAAATACTATTCTGACATAGCTAGTAAATTAACTAGCAGAAAACATAGTCCACATGTCGTAAAATATTTAGATAAGAAATTAGAGAAAGCTGCTGCTGTTTACGAAAGAGATAGATTAAGAAGATATCGTAGATTAGAAAAGTACGCTGACAATGCATTTGCTGATAAGCAATATGCTGCCGCCATCAATGCTGAATTCAGATCAGGACAATTAGCTGGTCTTTATGTCGATAAGAAAGAAGTAACAGTATCAGGATTGGAGGGAATGTCACGTGCAGAACTTGAAAAGAAATTACAAGAACTCACAAACAAGATCGATGGATTCAACGCAAAGACCATCGAGGTTGAGCCAGAGACAGATAAACTTATTGAAGAATAAAGATTGGCATTCGTTCATTACAGTCTTTAACGAAGTTTTTAATCCTGGAATGTCAGTTAACTTAGGGAAGGTCAATGTCATCACGAAAAAGAAAATTAATAAACAAAAAAGCTAAAGTTGAGATAGAAAGATATCCATTAGTTGAAGTTGAATGGATAGATATCGTTTCGGATGCATCTTGGCAGTCATTAAAAGATTTAGAAAGAGCTCAGCCAGCGAAGGTAATCACCAAAGGTCATTTGTTTTCTGATGGTAAAGGTCTAGTAAAAGTCTTCTCTGATTATGGTTTGAATGAACACGACAAAACTAAAATAGATGAAGTTGGTAATACTACTGTTATTCCAAAAGCTTGTGTATTAAACATTAAAAAGGTATAAACCTACTTAATGAAAAAGAGGGAATCTTTACTATGGCAGAAGATAAATAAAGCACTGCCTAAAGCACATTTAACCCGCATAGAATCTAATACATTACAAGGAATTCCTGATATCAATGGCGTATGGTCAAGTAAGAGTTTTTGGATAGAACTGAAATCGGATAAATCAAGTTTTCCGAAGCTATCTAAATGGCAAGTTGCTTGGATAAACAAACATATTTACAGGGGTGGAACTGTTTTGATCTGCAATGAGACCCTCTTGGAGAGACGTCTGAAACTTTACAGACCGTTGTCCGCGATCACTGATCCTCGTTCCCTCGTTCCTGACTTCTCGTTCTCGTTTCCCGTACACTGGCCAACGTTCAGGGAGGCATGCTGGGATCTCCTGCAGCGTTGTCTTCCTTCAGAGGATCTCGCTCGTTTTGAAACAGAAGCGTGGGCACAGGATAACGGCAAGAAGAACTCCCTGGATGAGCTGGAATTGTCTCGTTCCTGATCTCGTCTCTCGTTCTCGTTCTTGTTCGTAGAACTTTACTCTTACGCTGGAGCTTCTGGGGTGACCATGCAGCTCCTTCTGTGGTATAGTTGTTCGGGGGTCAGTTTTTCCCTCATTGTTTACACTGAACCCCCAATCTCGTTTCTCGTTCTCGTTCATCTCTTTGTCCATTAGCCAAGAACACATGCCACTGCTGGTACGGCACCAGGAGGCTTCAGATGGCAACGAAAGGTATCAGATTGGCAACGAAAGGTTTTAGATGGTATCGAATGGTGTCAAAAGTTCTTACATCTTTCTCGTCTCGTTCTCGTTTCAGTCTTTGACCATTGTTCGGTAGAAAAGCATACTGCTTCCCCCTCCCAGAAGGGCGTGGTAGATCCTGCGATTTGACAAATTTAAATTATGTGATATAATGGGACACGATAAAACAAAACAAGAGGAGAAAGATATGGAAATAAAACATCCAAACTATTACAAAGAACTAAAAAGAAAAAGACAAGAAGAAGAACAATCTCGTTCTCGTTCAAAGGACGAACTTCAACGGACAGATGACACACAAGAAAACACAGGTGCGGAGAATTCTGATGCGTAAGTTCGTTTGGAAGAATTTTGAACTATGTGCGGTAGGAACTGCCTTGTCATTACTTTACCTGACGGGTGTGATTAGTTTCTAGGTGCGTCAATTTGTACACTAGCAATGTATCCCATCTGGTCTTATATAGAAAGCGTGGACTGCATTCAGGGCGTAACGCAGAACAAGCAAGTGGCTGTAGTGGTTCACAAGGTCAGGTTTCAAGCATTAGCTCTGGCTATAGAAATATAGTTATAAGATGTTGCTTAACCTGATCGGTCAAGGTGTCCCAGACCTCGTAAGAGGAAGAACGAACGTATAGAAATGGATCGGGAACGTTACTTGACCAAATGAGGTGGCAAATTTTGGCAGTTGCTTAAATGTTGCGACAGCATAACAGCCTCACTTGAGCCTTGATCCATTAAGCCTGACGAGGCGTTAGTATAATTAATGGATCAGGGGTCAAGCGTTTAACTAACGTATGAGTAGAGATGGTATGGGTAGTTTTCCACCCTCACTCTTGACCAGCACCTAATGCGTGCTATCCGTTCTCGAGGATGGGTAGCTAAAGGACTCATACGGGAATTAACCATCGCTGAGTCAGGGTGCAAAGGTTAACTAAGCCAGACGTGGCGTTAGTATAATTAGT
>LSSG01000012.1 GCA_001595915.1 Thermoplasmatales archaeon SG8-52-3 | reverse complement strand
GGATGATGGACTACCTGATGTTGAATATATGTTCAATAGTAGCACTACCGACCCTGAAGATGATGACATTTATTATTTGTTTGATTGGGGAGATGGGAACTATAGTAGTTGGATTGGACTTTATTCCTCTGGTGAAGTAGTTAGTGCATCTCATTTGTGGACAGAAATTGGTGATTATGAAGTAAAGGTTAAGGCTCATGATGGAAGGCGTGAGAGCGACTGGTCAGAACAATTAACAATTCATATTACAACTTTACCACCAGATGCTCCTAGTATTGATGGGCCATCAAGTGGTAAAAAAGGTGTGTCCTATGATTTTACATTTAATTCTGTTGACCCAGAAGGAGATGATGTATATTATTATATTAAATGGGGTGATGGTGCTGAAGAAGATTGGAATGGTCCTCATCCATCTGGAGAAGACTTCATAGTTGCTCATTCCTATCCATTTAAGAAAACATTTACAATCGAGGCAAAAGGAAAAGATGGTTCTGGTGCTGAGAGTAATTGGTCATATTTTGATATAAATATTCCAAGAACCAGAGCATCATCTTATCTATGGTATGAATGGCTGTTTGAGCGTTTCCTATTGCTGGAAAGACTGTTTAATCTTCTAAAATAAAAAGCTGAGTATAGGAATTTAACTTGAAGTTTTAATTACTAAATAAAAATATTACATGGGAAACTCAACTGGAATTAATTACTAGATAACTTTGAAAGAATCTCCCCTTTGAAATTACTTCTTTATCCTTACGGATTTTAACTCTGACTCAGTGGTCTCACCGGCGGCTATTTACAAATTGCTTTTTTCGTCTTATATATGATATTTTTAAACGATTTACTAATTAACAATCGTTAATTTTTTATATCATAACGATATTAACTGTACTTGGTTCTTAATATATAATAAAAAAATCATAAAAATATTGAAAATTGGATGTGTTATATTATTATTAAAAAAAACCGAAAAAAAATTATTGTAATTATTTTAATTTTATTTTTTCTTGGAACAGTTATTACGCCAGGTATAAATGGAAATATTTTTCCTTTAAAATCAAGGTTTCTAATGGATAAAGAAAATTTTATTTCGCCGTTTGAATCTAATGCATATACATTATTTTCTCCAGAATATTCTGGTATTACCTATTTAATAGATATGGAGGGAAGAGTAGTTCATACCTGGGAAAGTGACTATATACAAGGTTTAGCAGTATATTTACTAGAAGATGGAAAATTGATACGTAATTGTTTACCTGGAATAAATCCAACCTTTATGTCTGGGGGGATTACTGGACGTGTTGAGATCCATGATTGGTATGGAAATCTAATTTGGGAATTTGAATACTTTTCAGATAAAAATTGTTTACATCATGATTATGAGGTACTCCCAAATGGAAATATTTTAATGATTGCATGGGAATATAAAACCCTTGAAGATGCAATTATATCTGGGAGAAACCCTAATTTTTTACCTTCAGATGGAATTTGGCCAGCTCATATAATAGAAGTAAAACCTATAGGACCCTCAAGTGGTGAAATTGTTTGGGAATGGCATGCGTGGGATCATCTAATTCAAGAATATGATCCTTCAAAAGAAAATTATGGTATTGTAAAGGATCATCCAGAATTAATTGATATAAATTTTTTAGATGAAAGAAATCCAGATAGGGATTGGCTTCATTGTAACTCAATTGATTATAATGAAGAATTTGATCAAATTATCTTAAGTGTTCACAAATTTAATGAAATTTGGATAATCGATCATAGCACGACAACTGAAGAAGCAGCAGGTCATACTGATGGGAACAGTGGAAAAGGAGGAGATCTTCTTTACAGATGGGGAAATCCACAAACATATAAGGCAGGTGATGAAAGTAGTCAAAAACTATTCGGCCAGCATGATGCACAGTGGATACAACCAGGATGTCCTGGTCAAGGTAATATATTGGTCTTTAACAATGGCTTGAACCGCCCAGGAATAGACTATTCCTCAGTTGTTGAGTTTGTACCACCAGTTGACTATTATGGCAACTACTTTTTAGAACCAGGTACAGCTTATGGACCTGAAGAATCAATATGGAAATATTATGCTGAAGATCCAATAGATTTTTTTTCTCCTAGAGTATCTGGTGTTCAAAGATTACCTGATGGAAATACACTTATTTGTGAGGGGCAAAGTGGACACTTTTTTGAAGTCACCCTAGAAAAAGAAATTGTTTGGGAATATACTAATCCATATCCGAATCAAGTGTTTAATGATGTCTTTAAAATCCGTAGATATCAATCAAATTATAAAGGACTAGATATATTAAATAATGCACCTATTAAACCAAAAACTCCTGAAGGTCCCTCAGAAATAAAAAAAGGTATTAAATATTACTATTCTAGCTCAACAATGGATCCTCAAGATGATGAAATTTATTATCTTTTTGATTGGGGTGATGGAACGGATAGTGGATGGCTGGGACCTTATAATTCAAGTGTTGAAGTTTATGGATTTCATGCTTGGAAAGAGACTGGTAAATATGAAATAAAGCTAAAGGCAGTCGATATAAATAATTATGAAAGCGAATGGTCTGATTCATTTTTAGTAACTATATCAAGAAATAAACCTATTTTTAATTTTCAATTTTTTAGGTTTTTAACTCGCTTATCAATTATAGAAAGACTATTTAATCTATTAACATAATCAATTATTTTATTTCTTTAATTAATTAAATTTGATGATAAACAGTCAGTTAATAAAAATTAGAATATTTTGTATTAATTTTATCAAAACATCTTTATAGAGGTTATTTGTTTGATATATTACAAAATTATAAAAAATATTGTTTAAGGGAGGAAACATAAGTATGAAAAAAAATTTATTAGATAAAGTCATAGTAGTTGGTATTATATTATTTTTTGTTGGAGCAAGTATTGTACCAAGTATTGGTGGTTATTACAATAAAATAAATATTTCCTTTTTAAATAAATCTCCTTCAAATATTGCCATAAATAATGATTATTTGTTAGCATATTGGAAATTTGATGAATGCAGTGGAAATATTTCACATGACTCATCAGGTCATGGTTATGATGGTGAAATCCTTGGAGCTACATGGGTTTCCATAGGTTCAGGTTGTGCACTAGATTTTGATGGAGTAGATGATTATGTTAGTTTGGATGCTCATGCAGAAAATTATCTAGGTTTTAATAGAACTGATGATTTAATATATTCATTTTATTTCAAATCAACATCAGATAATTTTGGTATTATCTATAGTACTTCAAATAATCCAAATTATGGTTACAAACCAGGAACTCACATTGCGTTACATCCCAATGGAACAATTGAATATGAATTATGGTTTGAAGGTATATGTGGAATTACACTATATACTAAAAATTCTTACAATGATGGTAGTTGGCATTTTGTTGAAATCTGGTATAATGGTATTGTATATCCGTTAAATCAAACTATAACAATATTTGTTGATGGTGAATATGATAATAGTATAGTTCATGAAATGTGTAGTTTCTATTCTGATCAATTTCATCTAGCTAAAATAGCTAGGAAAAGTTATGAGGCAACTGATTATTTTAATGGAATGTTAGATGAATTTAAAATTTTTAAATATCCTGGTGGAAATAAACAGGAAGCACCAATAATATCTGGTCCGACAAATGGAGATCCTGGACAAATGTTAAATTATACTTTTATAACAAACGATCCAGAAAATGATAATATTTCACTTGAAATCAACTGGGATGATGGTAATATAGAATTTTATAATGGTCCTTATAAATCGGGTGAAGAGATAATTATCAGTCATTCATGGAATGAAAACGGAACCTATAACATTGTAGCTAGATCTAAAGACATGTGGGATTATAGTAGTTGGTCATATCCATATGAATTAATAATCGGTAAACAACCACCTAGTAAACCAGCTATTTATGGTCCAAGAGAAGGAAGGGTAAATATTGAATATGAGTTTACCTTTACTTCAATAGATCCACAGGATTCTGACTTATCTTATTTTATAGATTGGGGTGATGGATCGACAACAGGTTGGACTACACCCCAAACTTCAGGTACTTCTCTTACTGCTAGTCATATATGGATTATAGAAGATACATTTACAATAAAGGCAAAGTCTAAAAACGCATATGGTTTAGAAAGTGAAGAGTCAAGTTATATATTTATTATACCAAGAAATAAAGTAGTTTACATCAACTCTTTATTTCTAAGATTCTTTTGTAAACATTCTCAATTGTTATCTATATTTAAATACCTATTAGGATGATAATAACATCTAAGAATATTATATACAAAAAATATTTTTTATTATGAAAATTTACTATTTCAAGATTTTTTTTACTCTTATTACAAGATCTTTTATATCAAAAGGCTTAACAATATAATCAACAGCAGCAAGTCCGCCCATTCCAACACTCATTGTATCTCCTTTTGCTGTTAAGAAAACAATAGGGATGTCTTTCCATTTTGGATTCTCCTTAAGTTTTGCTGCAACATCCCATCCACTTATATTTGGCATCATAATATCAAGAATGATAAGGTCAGGATCAATTTGACACTCATTGAGTTTATCCATACATTCACTTCCATCTTTAGCCCGGATTACCTCAAAACCATTTAGCTCTAACATTTGTCCAACAGTAAGTAAAATATCAGGTTCATCATCAACAACTAATATTTTTTTACTCATTTTCTTCAATCTCTTGTAAAATTTTGTCTATTCTATCAAGAAGTGAGTCTTTATCAAAGGGTTTCATTATATAATCTGCAAGTCCCTCTTCAATTAAAACTTGTTTTCTCTTATCAGATATCTCAAGAACACTCATAAAAGCAACTTTTATATCTGGTGATTTTTTATTAATTCTGTTAAAAACATCCCAACCACTCATTCCTGGCATCATTATATCTAGTAATACTAAATCTACCTTTTCTTTCTCAAGTTGTCTAAGACATTCTTCACCGCTATAAGCTGTTATTACTTCATATCCTCCAAGTTCTAGAACAGTTCTAGTAAGATCAACAATATCTGGTTCATTATCAACAACCATAATCTTTTTCATTTCTCATCTCACCATTTTTACAATTGGTAAATCCAACAACTATATATTAAAAATTTGTTTATAAAATAATGTATTTATCAATATATTTAAATTACTAAAAAATTTTACTACTAACTAATCAATTGTTAAACAATTCGGAGTTTACTAAATGAACAATCATTGGTTAAAAAATAAAGGTTTGAAATGTGTTGTACTTGGTGCAGGAAGAGGAAATCGAATACTTCCACACTCTGAAAACATACCAAAAGTTATGCTTGAACTTTGTAATAAACCAATACTTGCATACGTTATTGATTATTGGAAAAGATTTACAGATGATTTTATTTTTATTGTTGGTTATAAGAAAGAACAAGTTATAAAATATGTAAGAAAACTATCTGTTAACTCAAGCTTTGTTGAACAAAAGGAACTTATTGGAATAGCAGATGCAATAAATCATGTTGAAAAACTTGTTTCTGAAAATTTTATAGTTATCCTTGGCGATTGTATTTGTAACGGTAGTTTTGATTTTTCTAATGAAATGGAACAGGGAGTGGGTGTATGGAAGACAAACAATATAGATGATATTAAGCGAAGCTATTCAATAGAAATAAAGGAAAATAATTTAACAAAAGTCGTGGAAAAACCAAAGGAAATTCCAAATAATTATTGTGGTATGGGATTTTATTTTTTCAAAAATAAGGTTTTTGACTACATTAAACAAACACCTCCATCAAAATTACGAAATGAAATAGAGATAACAGATGTAATACAAAATATGATTGAAAATGGTGAAAAAATTAATCCAATATTTTTTAAGGGAAGTTATATTAATATCACTTATCCTTCTGATTTAAAAAAAGCAGAAAAAATTGTATTAAACTAATGTATTATATAAATTAACATAATATCAAGATTATCTAATGTTTTGTTCATTGATAATTTCAATTAATCGTTGAACTGCTTTATTTTCACCACTTTCATTCGTAAGACTATTTGCAAGTTCTTGTGAATGTTTTAAATAATCATCATAATTTGATGAAATATTTTCAATAGCATTTGTTAAATCTTGTGTTTTAAAAAATTTTTTAGAAATACTGATTCCAGCTCCTCTTCTTATCAGATTATTGATATTATGTTGATGTTCAAGGTACATAGGTATACCTATTATTGGCTTACCGGAATAAGCTGCATTATATACTGTACCTCTACCACCATGGATTATTGCTAGATCTACCATCTTGTTTACCATTATTGGCTTTTTTATGAATTTTTTTAAAAGAATATTTTCATTTACTTTCGGTAATTTATCTTCATTAATTTTTGAATAGATAGCAACTACATTGTAGTCTTTTTCATTTAATGCATCTAAAACTTTTAAAAATAAACTGTTATCTTTGCTTGATCCCATTGAAAATAAAATTGACCTGCCAGGGCGCTCTAAATGCTTTTTAACATCATTATCAATATCGTTTATTTGTTCTTCAAAAAGTCCACCTGTTATAGGTCCTATAAAATTTTCTAGAGGATATTGATCGTCAGGTTTTATTCCTAGAAAATCTATATCATCACATACTAAAGTATAATCCCCAATAAGAATATCATTTAAAGTCTGAAAAGGTTTTATATTATATTTTTTAGCAAAATAATTAAAATCTTTAACAAGCATTTTATTATTCAAATAAATCCATTTTGCTAAATAATTTTTCAATTTTTTGGGTATTAATTTAGTTAAAATATTTTCATAATTATCAGGATATGATGCAAATCCTGAACGAAAATATGCTGATGTGATTGTTCCAGAAATTAGGACCATTAATGGAATTTTTGATACTCTTGCAGAAATACTTAATGATAAATTAAAAGTACAAAATATCATTTTAATATTAGTTTTTTTAAAAAGTTTGATTTCCTCTTCAACATATTTACTGGTTCTATATTTGGTATAAGGTCCAAAAATAAATTTTTCGAATGGAATTTTTTCAACATCGCCTTTCTTTTTTTTAAATTCCTCTACAACTTTTAAAGGAGATATCTTCTTTAATTTTATCAGTTCACAGTTGATTTCTTTTGCTAGATACTCGTAATTTCCCCCTCGACTAAAAAAAATAACTTTTCCTCCTGATTCAATATATACTTTAGCAATTTTTATCAAAGGTAGAGTTTCTCCTACACTATGAAAATTTGGAAAAAATCCAATTAGTGGTAATCCTCCTTTTTTGATTTTATTCCTCCCTCATAAAAAGCCCTTAAACAATCAATATCCTAATATATTAATCTTATTATAACTTAATTAATCCTAAACCAGCCCAATTTTGATTCTGATTTTCGATAATTTCAGTTATATTATATTTCGATTTTAATTCATCCCAAAATAAACTTACTTCAACTCCTTTTATTTCGGATTTGACTATATCATGAAGTACTATTATTCCACCTTCTTTTACTAATGGGCTATATAGTTCAAAATCTTTTTTTACACCTTTATAAGTATGATCACCATCAATAAATAATAAATCTAGTTTATTTTTAGATAATATTTCTTCTACTTCTTCTAAGGTTTCTTTTTTATGAGAATTTTTTCTTATTAAATGGATTTTTTGATTATTTATCGAAAATGAATTATATAGTTTTATCCTAGTTTTGATATAGCCACCACCAAAATTACCACCTGGTAGATCAATACTTATTATTTTAGCATCATAAGAAGCAATTCTTGTAAATAGAAATAGGGTACCACCAAAAGCTGTTCCTATTTCAAGAATATATTTTGGTTTTTTCTTTTTTAATATTTTTAAAAGCTCTAATAATTCAAATTTTATTTGTAAGGTTGCTATTAAACCAAAAAAAAATGTTTGAGTAAATTCGACCAATTCTTCTAAATCATAATTTTTATTAATTTTTTTTATTCTTTGGATTGCATAAGGGTAAAAAGGAGAAAATAAAAATTGTACGAAAAGGTATCTTAATATAAATTTTACAAAAATCTTAAAACTCTTTGGATCTGAAAATTCTATTATAGATTTAATTAATCGGATAAAAATATTCATTTTCCTATCCTTTAAATAGATGAATTTTAGAATATAAATGAAATATTTATACTATCTGATTGAATTAAATGATGAAATAATGATATCAAATTTTGATGTTAATACAAAACTGATAAAATAATAAATTTCAAACAAATTTAAATTATTTAATTTTTAAATTAACTCATTTATCAATGTTTTTAAATAACTAAAATATTTAACTGATTATCGTAAAACCCCTATACTATGGAGGTTACAACGGTTGAAAATGGGATCAAAATCAAAATTTACACTTAAGGAAAAACTTTTTGCTCATTTGGAGACCTGGAGACTGTATACTGTTATTTGGTGTGGACTTGTTAGTTTAGCAGGTTCCTGTGTTGCTTCTGGGGAGTTTCCTCCATTAAATATTTCTTTACTTGCTTTGTTTATTCCTATGATGGGATGGACTGCAGCTTTATATCTTTCAGATTTTTTAGATAGAAAACTTGATTCCATACAAAAGCCGCATAGACCGATTCCCTCTGGTAGAATAAAACCATACGAGGCTTTGGTGATTGGTGCAATATTTGCGATAACTGGATTTTTTTTATCTTTTTTACTTAACTATAAAAATATTTTATTAGTATTTTTAGTAGCTGGACTTGTATTTACCTATACAAAAATTTCAAAATCACGTGGCTTATTAGGTAATATAAATAGAGGCATTGTTACAGTTATTGCATATCTATTTGGAGTTTTTTCAATAAATAAACCCATCGAATCATTACCGATTTATATATGGTTATTAACTCTTGTTTTCTTATTTCATGATACAAACAGCAATTTGATCGGTGCAATTAGAGATATGGAGGGTGATAAGAGAGGTGGCTATATTACAATACCTGTAAAATATGGTATTAAAATATCTGTTTTTATTTCACTAATATTAACGATTTTTTGGCTTTCACTTGCCTTATATTTACCATTTAATTATAATTTCTTGAAGACTGAATTTTATTTAATGATGTTACTTGATATTTTTATTTTAATATCACTTTATCTTTACTTATTTAAAGCAATTAGAAAATATTCAAGAGAGAAAGCTTTAAGATTTCATGAATTTTTTGTAATAGAACGAATCACTTTGGCATCAGCTTTTATAATTGGTATAGCTGAAGTTTATATTGGAATAATTATTTTTGTTTGTGCTATACTAGTTACAAGTACATCCCAGTACTTACTTAGAAAAAGATATGAATTTGTGGAGAAAAAATGAAATATGCTGTAATTGGCCTGGGTGCAGTTGGAAGTATAGTAGGTGGTATTCTAACAAAATCAGATAAAAATGTAATATTAATCGGTAAAAAAAACCAGGTGGAAGTAATAAATAATCATGGACTTAAAATAAATGGGATTAATGGTTCATTTTTATTAAAAAATAAAAATGCATCCTCTGATTTAACATCTCTTGAAGATGTAGATTTAATAATAATCTGTGTCAAATCTCAGGATACAGAAAATTTAGCATATACTATAAAAGATCATATTAAGAAATCAGCATTAATTCTTTCACTCCAAAATGGTGTTAGAAATTCTAATATATTAAATAGAATCACTGGAATTAAAACTATATCTGGTGTAGTTTTGTTTAATGCTTTATATTCAAAACCTGGAGAAGTTACACTTACTATTAGGGGTGGATTATTAATTAAAGAAGATTCCTCTTACAAAAAAGAAATCGAAGGATTGATAAATTCATTTAATAAAGAAGGATTAAGCTCAAAATCTAACACAAATATTGAAGAATATAAATGGAGTAAATTAATTGTTAATCTTCAAAATGCCGTTACAGCACTAACAGATCAAACAATAAAAGAATCTATTATTGACTCATATACTAGATCTATATTGATTGCAACAATGGAAGAAGGAATTAATATTTTAGAAAAATCTGGTATTAAAACAAAACCGTTACCTGATATGGACCCAAAGAAGATTATCAAAAGATTAAAAAAATATAATACTATATTTTTAAAAATTGGTAGTAAACTCATGAGACTAAAAAATGCAAAAAATTCAATGTGGCAAAGTCTCTCAAGAAGTAAAAAAACCGAAATTGATTATATTAATGGTGAAATTGTAAATCTTGCTAATAAAAATAATATACAAGCACCAATTAATACAAAGCTTGTACAATTAATAAAAGAAATAGAAGCAACTCACATAAAAAGAATTTATAAACCATATGAATTAAAGGAGATTCTAAATATTAAATGATAATTTTTAAAGGATTTAATATGAATTATATTTAAAGGAGGTTAATAAGATTTTATCTAAATTATTTGAGTTTCTTCTAGAAAAAATTGCTATAAAACTTGATTATCATAAATTAAAAAAATATGTTGATTTAGTATTTATTTTAATTGAAAAGATTTTTGTTAATTTTGAAAAATTGTTATTTGTTTATTTTGACATTTATAAAGAAATGGTTGATAATGAAATTAATCTTGCTGGTATTTCAAAGGATAATAAAGTTTTACATATTGGATGTGGATCAATTCCTGCATCGTCAATTCTACTTGCAAAAAAATCTGGAAATCAAGTAACTGGTATAGATATAGATGCTCGTTCTGTTAATCAAGCAAAGTTATGTGTTTTAAAATCTGGAGTATCAGATAAAGTTCAAATAATAAAGGCTGATGCAAAAAATTTTTCTATAGATAAATTTGATATAATTATTATTTCCCAGGGTATAAAAAAATACAAAAATGTGCTTGAGCATATTGCAAAATCAATGAAATCAGATGCACAAGTGATTTTTAGATCTTCATCATTGCCTGGAGGAGATTTAACAAAAAATGACCTTTTTTTAAAGGATTTATTTAAAGTTGTTAAAATCGTTTCCCAGAAAAAAAACGCCTTACTTATTTCAGTTTTGTTAAATAAAAAATCAAAATTAAAAACAAATTAAAATTAATGTAAATTTTATATATGTGAAGTCAATAGACAAGGATATCATAACAAAATAACTGGGGGTAAAATAAATAATTGAGAGGCTTGCACCATTTACAAAATCTTTTTTAAAAAAGCGCCACCCTCGCTCAAAAAATATTATTAAACCTGCTTTTTATAATTTTTCCAAGGAATTTATCGAAAAATATCAGTTAATAAAACTAAAAAGATGTCTAAGATATGCATATAATAATTCTCCTTATTATCATAAAAAGTTTAAAGATCAAAATCTTAAACCACGCGATATAAAATCATATAAAGATTTAATTAAAATTCCCATTACAAAAACTGAAGATTTACAGGATAATCCAAAATCTTTTTTTGCAGTCCCTGAAGAGAAATTCATAAAAGTTTTTACAACAGCAGGTACGACTGGTAAACCAAAAAAAGCCTTTTTTACAAAAGCAGATATTGATAAAATCATACAATCCTCTGCACTTGGAGCAAAGCTAATGTATGGTATAACTAGCAAAGATGTAATCCGGATGACTTTTGAGGTAGGCTATGGAACTGAGATATGGGGTAATAGCTATTGTTTGGATATGGCATATGGATACAATATTGGAGCATTGACAATTACAACAGGAAGGTTGGAAATTGAAGAAGAACTAGAAATTATTAGAGAATATAAACCTAATATATTTGCTGATGTATCATCAAGAGTTTTCTTTCTAACTAATCAATTAAAAAAATTATGTGAATTAAAGGAACTGGGAATTAAAAAGTTTTTAATTGGAGCTGAACCAACACCTAATTCCATGAGAAAAAATATTGAAGAATCCTGGGGTGCAGACGTATTTATTGGATATGGTATAACTGAAATTGGTCTTTTAATGGCAGGAGAGTGTGAAATAAAACAAGGTATGCATCTTAGTGAATTAAACTTCTTAACTGAAATTGTCGACCCTGAAACCGGTGAGCAACTTGAAGATGGTGAAATAGGTGAAATTATTTATACAACGTATAATCGTGAAGGAATGCCATTAGTTAGATACAATTCACATGATATGGGTAGAATAATTCCAGGATTATGTGATTGTGGTTTACCATTGAAAAGAATTGAGATAAAAGGAAGGACTGATGATCTCATACCAATAGGTGCTGGTGACAATTTATTCATAAAAATGTTTGATGAGGCACTTTTTAAAATTCCTGAAATTTCAGAGTATCAGGTAATTTTTGACAAAAAGGATAACAAGGACCTTATAACTATCGTTGCAGAAAGTACAGTTTTAACTGATTTAATATCTAATAAGATAATAAATGCAGTAATGAAAATGCCTGAGATAAAAAATGGAATGGATAAATCAAAAACCGTAGCAAAACCTGTTGTAAAACTTGTAAAACTAAATACTTTTGATAGAAATTCTATAAAAAGAAGAAGATTTATTGATAATAGAAACCTTTACGACTAGCTCTTTTTTTTTAATCTGTTTCTCCTTTAAATGAGGTAATAACTTTTAAACCATTTTTTAACAAACTGAAATCTTTTCTTACAAAAGCTCGATAAAATTGGCCAAGGATGTAACTTGGTCTTATATAAAACTGCCTAGATGCTTCTTGAGTATATTTATTAAGCTCGTCTGAGGTTAAATTTCCTAATCCATCCCGTGAATCTGCAATAATAGAATATAAATTTTTGATATCCTTTTTATTTTCAATTGATTCTTTCCATAATTGTGATCCTATCTGATAATATAATGGTGAGAAAATTGCTATATCAAGTGGAAGGGAACAAGCAAACTTTATTGTATTTTTAACATGGTTTTTTGTTTCCATTGGTGCTCCAAACATAAATGTTGCCATTGTTATAAATCCCATTTTGTGACCTAAGTTTACAGCTGCCCTGATTTGATCTAATGTTACCTTTTTATTATAAAAATCAAGGATATCTTGATTTCCTGATTCAATTCCATATCCAACAAGTTTAACATTTGCCTTCTTCATTTTCTTATAAATTTCTATATCTGCAGAATCAACCCGTACACCCTCTAGTATTAAATCAATACTTGTACCAGTCTCAATAAGACTATCCAATATTTTATTGGATCTTTTTTTATCGGCTAAAAAACAGTCATCAGATATCATAACTGAACCATATTTTCCATCAATTTCTTGAATTTCTTTAACCACACTTTCAGCAGATCTTTGTCTAAATCCCCATCCTTCTATAAAATTTCCATATCGAGCACAAAATCTACATTTAAATGGGCAACCTCGGCTTGAAATCATTGAAGTAAATTTTGGTTTATACAAATAAGAATTATCCACCTTGCCATAATCATATTTTTCTACAAGATGACGCGCTGGAAAGTAAAGAGAATCCAGGTCATTGATGACTTCCAGAGGTTTTCCTTTTTTAATTTGATTATTTTCTCTATAATATATTCCATTAATTTCAGAGAGATTTTTTTCCCCATGTATATATTTATATATATCAACAATTACTTTCTCTCCTTCTCCTATAACACTAATATCTGCCTTAGGAATATCATTTAAGGATTTTTCAGGAAAAAATGTACAATGCGGTCCACCTATAATTAGAGAAATGTCTGAATCAATTTCTTTTATTTTATTTGATACATCTAAAACAGAATCGTAATCATTGCTATATACACTTATTCCTACAGCATCTGATGATATTAGAGAATTTTTTAAATTTTCATCTGGATTTTTTTCAAGACATAAATCGATAATTTCTACTTTGCATCCTTCATGTTCTAGTGATGCTCCTATACATTGTAAACCAAGAGGTGGGTATATAGATGGGGAAAAAAAAGAATATATTTCAGCAGCATGTTTGCGTTCTGGAGCTCTGAGAAGAAGAAATTTCATCTATAATGCCTCAATAAATTATTTTTTATTATTGATATTTCGCATAATAAAAAATCTTCTTATAAAATTTATTAGCTCTATATAAACTCTGTTTATTAATTATATTTTTATAAGATATTTATGATTTTTCAGTTGTAATTTTTTTAAACATCTCTATACCCTGGAAAAATGCTCTAAAATCTTTTTGGATTATTGCATTATTAATAGTTCTTATTATTCGATTTGGATTTAAAAAGAAATTAATATTTGCTTTTCTTGTATATTTTTTAATTTCTTCAGGAGTAAAGTTTCCAAGGCCTCTATTTTTATCTGGCATTATTCTATATTCATCATCTCTTAATTTTCCTTCGTTGACAGCATCCATCCATAGTTTAGATTTATATGTATAATGGAAAGCAAAAAATACTGCTGAATCAAGTGGTAGGGATGAAGCAAGCTTAATAGTTTCATTAATATGTTTTTTTGTTTCTTTTGGAGAACCAATTATAAATGTTCCAGATGTAAAAAATCCCATATCTTTAGCAAGATTAACAGCTTTTTTTATCTGAGGTATAGTTAATTTTTTATTGTAATAATCTAATATTTCCTGACTACCAGATTCTATACCATAAAGAATTGCTTCTGTTCCTGCTTCACGTAATTTTTCATAAAGACTTCTTTCTGCAGAATCTGCTCTTGCACCAAATATCCAAAGTTTAAGACCAAAATCATTATTTTTTATATATTCCATGAGTTCTAAGACTAGTTTTTTTCGAATCATGAAATTATCATCAACAAAAGCAAGGGTTTTATATCCTTTCTCAGAAATTTCATTAATCTCTTTTTTAATATTTTCAGCAGATCTAAAAGAACAATCTGGTATATGAGCATGAAGATTACAAAAATAACACTTATTAGCACATCCTCTTGCTGTAATAATTGAAGTAAGTCGCCCCTTAGCAATTTTTTGACCCTGCATAAAGCCATAACTATATTTATCAACTAAATGTCTAGCTGGAAAAGGAAGTTCATCTAATTTATTATTAATTTTTTTAGTTTCTGTATGACTAATTTTTTTCCCATCTTTATAATATATATTTGGAATTGAAGACAAATCTCTTTTTCCCATCAAAGCTTCAATGATTGGATTAATAACCGGATCTCCTCTTCCTCTAACGCAAATGTTTGCTTTATGTGATTTTAAAGATTCTTCAGGTAAAAGCGTGCTATGAGGTCCTCCAATGATTATCGGTACATCTAAATCGATTTCCCTTATAAAATCCGCTATTGATAAAGAGTTGTTTTGTTCATGTTTATGACAATAAAGTGTCATTCCTATTGCATCACTTGATTTTACTTCTTTTCTAATTGTATCCTTTGGATCTTTTTCAGCATTACAGTCGATAACTTCCACATTATGGTCATTATTTTCCAAAATCTTTCCTAAATATAAAATACCTAATGGGGGTAATAGAGGATCTGTAGTAACATAATAATTTGCAGCATATTCAAGATATCCAGATGAAGGATGAATGAATAAGACTTTCATCTTTTCCCCCATTGAGTTATATTCAGCTAAATATTTATTGATTTTGTATTACATTTAAATAATTAGATTGTTTAATCTCTATAGAATAATATAATTAAATAGGTAGAAAATGAAACGTGCAAATACATTTAGTTTGATTAAAATGTTTTATCCTTATTTAAGAAAAGTCCCACTAAATTTTTTATTTTTTGCATTATTTAAATTTAGAAATGAAAGACCACATTGGTTTAATAATGAAATCAGAATCAATTCATGTTTTCCTATATATCCATCAAAATCTTTTGATAGATTTGTTGATATCCTGATTAATAATCAACGAAAACCTCATACAATTGATCTAGCAATTACATCAAATTGTCCTTATAGTTGTCCTCATTGTAGTTATGGAAAACGTATTAAAAAGGAACTTTCAACCAATGAAATTTTAAATCTAATAAAGGATATAAAAGATCTTGGTACGGCAATTCTAGGAATAACTGGTGGTGAGCCAATGCTTCGACCAGATCTTGAAGAAGTTATTTCCGCTGCTTCTCCTGAACTAACAACAATTGTTTACACTACTGGTTATAAGTTTGATAAAAAGAGAGCTGAAAAATTATGCAAAGCAGGTATTGGATGGATAATTGTTGGACTAGAATCTACAGATAACAAAATTCAGGATGAAATAAGAGGAAAAAAAGGATCATTACAAAATGCAATAAATGCTATTAATATATGTAAAGAGACTGGAATATATACTGGAATTAATACAATTGGGACTAGAAAACGAATAAATAATGGAGAATTAGAAGAAATTTATAATTTAGCTTACACTCTTGATGTTGGAGAAATGAGAATAAATTTTCCGACACCCACTGGAAATTGGGGAGGTCAAACTGATAATATATTAAAAAAAGATGAACTAGAATATCTAAAAGAGTTTCATATTAGAAAAAATAAGAGTCGTTCAGGTCCTATTGTTACATGCCTATCTTATCTAGAATCTGAGAATCTTATTGGATGTAATTCTGGATATCAATGTTTATTTATTGATTCATCTGGAGAAGTATGTCCATGTGATCTAACTCCATTAAGTTTTGGTAATATAAAAGATAAGCCTCTTGAAGAGATTTGGATGGGTATGGAAAAATATTTTCCTAGACCTCGACTTAATTGTCTGATGCGAGAAATCTCACCACAAATTAAATCTGATACTTTTCCAATAAATCCAAATGAGAGTAAAAAACTAATACCTCAAATAAATAAAAATTCACCATTACCAGGAATTCATAAAAAATTAAAAAAATAAAAATTTATTGTTTTTTAGCAATTGCTGCAATATATCTATGAGTAATTGGTAGTCCTTTATCAGTCCCATAAAGTTTTTCAAAAATTTCTGCAAATCGATTTTTTATTAACTGAGAGTATTCCTTTTCAAAACAATATTCATAGCCTGAGGCAGATCCTGTCGTAATTAAACGATTTAAAGCATCATCTCTATTTTTTGCAAAGTAGGTTTTTTCTCCTTTCCAAGAAGATAATACACTAAGTCCAGAAAATCTCATTCTTCTAGTTAAAGAACCAACAGTTGGAAGCCATCTGACATTCATTACGTTTTTTACAGCATAAGGATATTCAGCAACAGTAGATATACCAGATAAAACAACTTCATATATTGTAAATAAACCATTGTCAATTATACCAACAAGACCATTTGGTTTTAGAATTCGTGAAATTTCTTTTATCATCTTTAGTGGTTTAGTATATCCAAGCCCCCAGGCCCATGTAACTACATCTATATTTTCAGAGGGCTGATTATATAGATAATCCATTACATCACTACAAACAAATTTACATCTTTTTCCATGTTTTTGTTTTGCTACTTCTAGCATTCCTTTTGAAATATCTACACCAATAACTTCGCCCTTCATTTTTTCAGCTAACAATCCAGTCACATAACCTGTACCGCAGGTCAAGTCAAGACCTGTACCATTAATTGGAACTGGAAGTCGATTGATCATATCTTTTGAAAAAACTTGCATATGGTCAGTCCAAGTATTATCATATAAACTTGAAATTTTATTATAGCTTAAATTTGTTAAATCAGTCTGGCAATTTTTTTTGTTTAAATAAAGTTTACATACCTGTAAAATAAATTTAATCCAGTGTTTTCGATGGAATTTATTTTCTTTAATTTCTAAAATCATTTTTCAAAATTATTATTTTAATCTATTTCTTAAATTTTCTGAATAATCAATTTATTTTTTTATTTTAGCTTTATCTATTTTTTTAAAATCAAATTTAATCTTTGGAAAAGGAGCAAATCTAATATTTAATAACAATTTCTTCTGTAAAAAATGTGATTCAAAGTCAAATGTTACTCCAACTCCTTTTGGTGGTTTTAGAAAATCAATTTTCAAGGTGTTATGACCTATTATTGATGCTTGACGTTGCGGCTCAATTTTTGCCACCCCTGTTAATTTTACTTTGGTATTGCCATCAAAATAAAAACCTTCAACTATTCCTGGAGCTTCACAAATAACAAGACCAAGCCAATATTTGCTTTTGGGAAATTTTGACACATATTCTCTATTTTTTTGAGTCATTTTAAATTTCAAATTTAAAATTTCTTTTCCATGCTTTGCTGTTAACTCAAATTCAGTTGGATAAAAGAAATCATAGTTTTCTGAATATTCTATTTTATTATAATGAAATGTAATATCACCAAATTCTATGTATCTTTTTCCATCCTTTGAAAAAATTAAATTGCCAACTGCAGGACCATCCATAAACCAAAAAAGAGAATTCCCATAGAAAATAGTCCATCCATTTTCAAACAATGCCCAAGCCCAATCATAACCAAATGGATTATTATCAGTTCCAATAGTTATTGAATTGGGTATCTTAAACTTGCGATTATTTAGCCACCATTTTATTAATCTAAGATATAATGAAATTGTTTTTTTCACACCTAATATATTTGAAAGAGGATTGTCATAAAAAAAATCTCCCCACACATGTTCAAAATACCCTTTACCTTGAATATTGAATTTTTTATCGTTTAATTGGATTGTTCCAGATATTTGATTTTTTGGGATAAATCCATATCTATAAAAACCAAATCCCATCGGCAGCCAACCATCAGTAATATCCTGTGAAATCCAATGTGGAAAAGATTCAGCAATATACTTTAAATTGAGTTTAATATTGTTTTTCTTATCATTAAAAAACATCTCATAATTTGGATAGGTTCCTTTAATAAAAGAATCCTCATATTGAATCTCAAATCTTTGCTTTGAAGTATTCAATTTTTTATTGTCAGATCTTGAAAAATAGGTTACATGTTTTCCACTTTGCTCATCAAATAGAGTTAGATTAAATATCGAACCAATATCCTTCTTTCTTTCAAACCATTCATTTAGAACTGTTTTAAGGCTCCATTTCTTTTTATCTTCTAAAGATTCAAAGAAACATTCAACTGCCCACCATTCTAGTGTACATGGAAAATGGTCTTTTTCATCTTCTGGGGTCCATGGATTTTTCTCTTTTTCTTGTTTTTTCATGTTTTAATAAGATATGTGCTCTTATCTTTAATTAATATCGAAAATTATTTTAGAAATTTAGATTAATTTTGTTATATCTTCTAAAAAAATTATATTCAATGTATTGTTTTTTTATATTTTTTAATTTTATTCATTAAAAGATTTTGTTTTATCATATTTTTTTAATATTAAGTTTGAATCTTGGTTTGGGGGCAAACTGGATTTTTGATATAATTTTTTTATTTAAATAATGTGAATCTAAATCAAATGAAATACCGACACCGTTTGGTGGTTTGATAAAATCAATTGTAAGCGAGTTATGTCCTAATTTAGATGCTACTCTTTGTTGTACTATTTTGCAATCACCTTCTAATTGTACTGTTTTTTCGTTATCTGAATAAACACCTTTCATTTTTCCTGGTAGTTCAGGTATAGTAATTGCCCTGTAGAAACCATTTCCTTTATACTTAAAAATATATTCATGACTCTTACAAGTTGGCCATATTCTCAAATTTAGTTTCTTATCATCAATTTTTGCTTTAATTGTTAAATCTGAAGGATAGTATATATCATATTTTTTTAGATATATAACTTTGTTATAACGAAATTGAACATCTCCGAAATCTAAGTAATTATTACCTTCAGTAAATAAAGTCAAAACACCCATTGCTGGTCCTTCACTAATCCATAACAATGAATTACCATAAAAAATACTCCAATCGTTATCAAATATTCCCCAAAACCAGTCATAACCAAGGGGATTATTCTCACTAGTAAAAGCAATACGATCTGGGATATTTGGAGTGAAATTTGATAATCTCCAATTTATAAGCTTACAATAAATTGAAATTGTTTTTCTTAATCCTGATAATTTTTGAAAAGGATTTTTATAAGACCAATTACCCCATGCATGTTCCAAATAACCTTTACCTTTGATTTTTAATATTTCATCATCAATTTTAATATTACCTGTAAGATTACAGTTTAAAAGCCATCCATATCTATAATGATCCAAGCCAATTGGTAGATACCCATTTGTTACATCCTGTGCACTCCAGTGAGGTAAAATATTGGCTTTATAATTCATATCTGTAAGAAAATTTTGTTTATCATCCTCAATATGTATTTTATAATCAGGATATTGCCCTTTTATTGAGTTATTCTCATATTTTAAGTCGACTTTGTTCTTAGTATACGATAGTTTTTTGATATCGTCATTAATTGCTTTTTGGGCAACTATTTTATTATTAGTATCAAATAGATGATATACATAAAAACAAGATGGGGTTTCTAATTCATATGCTAAACAGGCTTTTAGGTTCCATTTTCTGTTGTCCTTTAAGGTTTTAAAAAGTGTTTCTATTGCCCACCATTCTTTCATTGAACGATAATGATCACCCTCATCTTTTGGTGTCCAAGGATTTGTTTGCCTATGTTTTTTGTTTTTCTTATTAGTCATATAATCAATTATAATTTTATATCTCAGATTAATCAGAAGCCAAAATCTCTTTTGTAGTACCTTCTGAATGATAGATTTGTTCCCAATGGTATTATACCATAAAATTTCTTAGTAGTAAGTAATATTCTTGAAATATTACTCATCAAATTAATTGGGGAATAAAATTCTTTAGCAACCTTTTTTGAACCATTGTAGAGCTCTTCAACAGTCATGTTTTTAGGTTGAAAAACAACATCAACTTGATTATATCTACTCCAGTCGTGAGTAAGGATTCTTCCCTCCTTATTTAATCTTTCAAATAAAGGAGTTCCAGGGTAAGGTGTTAAGATATTTACTTCAAGAACGTCTAATTCCCAGTCATTTATTGTTTCTAGTGTTGTATCAAAAATATCATTTGTGTCCTCGTCAAATCCAAAAATTATCCCTCCCTGTATAGTCATCCCATGATCATGAACTCTTTTTATCATTCTTTTAAAATCTTCTACTTTATTATGATTTTTTTTAATATTATTCAATGCTTCTTGGCTAACAGATTCAAAACCAACAAACCATTCGACACAACCTGATTTTCGAGCTAGATTCAAGAATTCCTCATCAACATTTCCAAGAATATTTGTTGTTCCATTTGCAACCCATCCTTTATGCACCTTTTGTCTTATCATTTCCTTAAAGATTTCTTGAGCATATTTTCTATGAAGAGTAAGATGAGGATCATGAAAAATAAACATTTTATTTGGCATTTGCCTAATTTCTTCAACAACGTCTTTTATAGGTCTTTGTTTTATTACATTTCCACAAAAACTACTAATAGCACAGAACTCACATTGATTTGTACAACCACGAGTTGTTTGAATTGCTCCTAAAAATGGATTTGATTTAATAAGATCTCTTCTCAATGGAGGAACTTTTGATATGTCAAAATTATGATTTCTAGGATATATTGGTTTTAATTTTCCCTTTTCAAAATCTTCTATTGCTATTGCCCAATTTGCCTCTGCCATACCCATAATGACACAATCAGCATGTTGTTTTGCTTCCTCAGGCATAGCTGTTGGATGATATCCACCCAAAATTACTGTCTTACCACGTTTTCTAAACTCATCTGCGATTTGATAAACTCTAGGTGCTGTCATTGTATAACATGTTATACCAACGATATCAACATCTTCATTAAAATCAATATTTTCATAATTTTCATTAACAATTTTTACAGAATGTTTTTTTGGTGTTATAGCAGCAAGATAAGGAAGAGTTATAATTGGATATCCAGAAATAATTTTACGCCATGAATGTCTATCTCTATATGTTGTCATACCATGTTCAATTGCTGGAAATACAAGTAGAATCTTCATAATCTCCGAGGAATTAAGAGATGTTGATTGGATATATAATATTTTTTAAAATAGGTTCAATTAATGATATCCAAAATATTCAAAGTAGGATTTCATTCTTTTATATATAAATTTTCTAAGAAAAATAACTTCAGGTATTAGCTTGAGTTTTCTTGGTTTAATGTATTTACCGAACTTTATATTTGTTCTTAAGCCTAGAAAATCTAATATTTTTTTCATATTTTCGTCAGGTTCTTCACATAAATTTCCATATTCTATAGATATATAGTCGTCTTTTGATAGATTGTTTATATTTTTTAAAAAATAACTAGTAGCATTTTTTGAACGCCAAATAACCTCAAATATACCTGGAGGAAATTTTGCTGTATAATAAAATTTTGTAGAAAAAAGTAAAATTGGATTTTTATATACTAAATCATACTGTTTAGAATATAATGTTAAAAACTCATCCTTTGATTTAAACCTTGTTGTCCAAAGCCGCATAATTGAACTTATCACTTCGAGTGGATTTCTATGTATGAAAACAAATTTAGCATTTGGATATAATTTTTTAATGAGAAGAAAATTTGGATAGTCATGAGGATTTTTTAGGAGTAAGGGTTTATTATTTTCTGATATAAATTGTATCTTTTTACACATAGTTTCAAATAATTCTTTGTTATTATTATTTATTTTTGAGCTAAGGTTTCTTTCTGAGAATATATAACAGTACTCATGTTCATAATCAGATGATACTTCGATATTGTCTGTTTTTCTATTAACAATTCCTTTCTCTTTTAATAGATTGTTAATTTTCTGTTTTTCTTTCATTTCAAGATCATTTATATGATTATATATCAATTTGTCAAAATTCAAAACATGATATAGACTTAAGAAATTGAAATTTCCTGTTTCATTGAGCATCCTATATAAAACAGTTGTACCTGAACGATGAAGACCTAAAATAAATATAGGTTTAAAGGACGTATTTTGAACTTTATCCAAATATTTATAATCGATATTATTTCACCTTTCGGGTCCAGACATATGATAAGTTATATTAATGTTTGTTCATTTCTCAAGATATATGAATCCTTTTCTTAATCCATTAATAGGTTTACCGTTTTTAAAAAACTATTTTTCGGTACCTAATAGATTAACAAGATTTAACAAAAAAAAAATGCAAGATTTTAGAGATAAATCTTTAAGAAAAATTATAAGATATGCATATAACGTGCCTGTATATCAAAAAAAATATCATGCTCTAGGGATAAAACCTGATGATATTAAAGGTATTAATGATATTGTGAAACTTCCATTAATTACAAAAAAGGATATAATTGAAAACTTTCCAGATGGAGTTATTCCAGTTGGATATGATAAAAGTAAAGGTTATGTTGCTAGTACAAGTGGATCATCTGGAAAGCCTGTTTCTATTTACTTAGATTTTCCAACTCTGTCGACAGGTGTATTGCTATTTACAAGAAATGGATTATTTTATAATTATAACATTAGAAAGGTAAAAATTGCAAGTATTGGTACTTTTCTAGAAGGTAGAATAGATCGAGTTGTTGATGATGTAATAATGTCAAAAATCAACTTATTTCGCAAATCTAATTCTGTCTTATCAATGAATGCTTTTGAACCAATAAAGGATATCATTAAGAATTTAAATGATTTCCAGCCTGATATGATATACACCTATCCAATAATCTTACAGCATATTGCTTATTTTAAAAAGAAGGGTTATTGTGATAAAATAAATCCGAAGGTTCTACAGGTAGGAGGTTACTCAATGGATAAATACACCCGTGATTATATTGAAGATGCATTTGAATGTAAGGTATTTAATGTTTATCAATCAGTTGAATCCTGTGGAGATGTTTCTATTGAATGTAATCATCATACATGGCATATTAATTATGATTTTTACAATGTTGAAGCAATGGATGAGAATAATAAAATTGTCGGACCTGGTGAAAAAGGACATATGGTTATAACAAGATTATTTGGTCAAGGGACACCTATTATTAGATATACTGGAATGGATGATTGGGTAACAATTATTCCAGAATATGAATGTGAATGTGGACTTATTACACCAATTTTTAAAAATGGAATAGAAGGTAGAATTAGCGCTCGAGTGATTTTACCAGACGGTCGTGTTTATCCTGCTGCTTCTTTTGAACTAGTATCTCTAGTATTAACCGAACTAAAAACCTTTAAAGTAACCCAGTTTCAAACTATTCAGAAAAAAATAGATGAGCTTGAAATTAATCTTGTAATTGATGATGAAATTAGAGATTTAGGACCTTCAGTTGATTTGATATTTGATAAGGTAAGAAAGATATATAAGGAAAAATGTGGTCCGAAGGTAAAGGTAACAGTTAAAGAAGTTAAAGAAATTAAATCTCCAAAAAATAAACCAGCACCACTAGTTATATCTAAAGTTAAGCTTGAAGAAGGATATAAAATACTTGAGTCAAATTAATATTTTCTATTTGAAATTATTTTAATATTTTTTTTTAAAAAACAAAAGTGGACTGGGTGGGATTTGAACCCACGGCCTCCACCTTGCGAAGGTTTTTTGAGCCATTTATTTTACCTAAATATTCCTTCAGACTATTATGTAAAAAAGTACTGATTCTTATCTTATGATGGTGGGCTAGATTAAGCAGTTCTGCGTCAATCGTTATAGTCGTGCGAATCTTTGTCATATAGCTAAAAAGTATATACTTTTCCCATAAATGCTTTCTGTAAATTGAATTTAATCCTTATATATTGTATTACTAAATTTAGGCATTCTTTAAACACCCCCTCACATTGTTTCACCTAAGTTAATAGTAAGACCCAGACCCCTTAATCCCGTTTGTTTCTCAGCATGTTTTAAGCAGTCTAAACAAAAGTCATATATGGGTCTACAAACTTATTCTACTATATGGTAAATATACTAAAAATTGGAGACCT
>LSSG01000011.1 GCA_001595915.1 Thermoplasmatales archaeon SG8-52-3 | reverse complement strand
CAATATTTCCAGTAGACATAACAATACTCATACCAAGAAATAGAATTACTATCCCTATTGTAAGGATTTTTTTTATCAGGTTTATTCCTCCCTCAATACTGACATTCCATTATGGATATTTAAATATTACACAACTATTAGTTAATAATAATAAAGAAAAAATTGTTACAAAAGATTCCTTAAAAGAAAGATATTTGTACCATAAATTACATTTGGACAACAATACATAGTATGTTTTATTGGCTGAATAAGCCTTGCAATTGCCCCTATAGATTATGGTAAAAATCTTGATTTTTTAGTGTTTTGTAATCAAGTGTTTTTTTGAAAGTTATGATTGCTTTCACTTGAGTTCAAGGTTTTTTTTTAAAAAAATTATGAGGGGTAAAAATGAAGAAAATATTGGTCGTTGGAATAACCGCCCTTCTTACAGGGTTAGTTCTAACAAAAAGCATTAATGCAATTGCTATAACAATTAAACCTCAAATAAATAATAAAACAAATGAATTATCAGAACTAGAAATAAAATTCAAAAAAGAAGTATTCAACGAAATTGAGCAAACAAAGGATAGAATTCTTGTTAAAGACGAAATTATCGGAGATAGATACGTAAGATATTGGGAGCATGTAATCGATAATATTTTTGTTAAAAACGATTCAATGTTACTTCATATGGACATATATAATTTTAGGGTACTTGAATTCAAAAGATACTGGAGAAATATTGAAGTTACCTCAATAATTTATAAAAATAGTGATTTTGAAAAAAATTATTTATGGAAAAGAAAGGTGGTTTTTCCTAATGAAGATGATTGTAACATATATTATTCCTTTAACTTCGAACAAGAATATCCATTATTCTGTTGGGAAGTAAGATATTCTGATGGAAGTACAATTATTTATGATATTAATGAAACTCCTATAGGACAAGGAATACCCACACCTTCTTCTAAAGGATTTGTGGTCCAAGGTTATGGTGATTCAAAATGGAGATACTGGAGAGAAAATGCTCAAGAATGGTATAGGAAATGGTTTGGGTCAATAAACAGCATCTCGAGTCCAAATATCAGTCAAATATCATATTTTATAAAAAATGAATCTACAAATACAGAGGCATTCTATGTAATCGCACATTCAGGAGGGCTTTCATCTCAATTTTTAGCAAATAAAAATTCATATTATATTTCATACCAACTTAAATCTGATATGGAAAATAGGGGCCCTATGAAACTTGCTATTCTATGTTGTTGTTCAGCAATGACATTTACTGGACAAGGCAGTCTTTCTTACGAGTTTAGAAAGGGTGAAATGAATGATACTGTGACAATTGGTTACTATCATATGGAGCTATGTCCTAACTGGGTTCAATCATTAGATTGGCAGAATTATATGTTTGAAAAAATTGATAAAGGGCATACTGTGAAAAAAGCCTTTGATAGAGCATGTGCACAATATCCTCAAATTGCAGATTATGTAAAATTTGTTGGTGACCCTAATCTTAAAATTAAAAATAATAATACGAATACTAAAATCAATTGTACAAATAATGAAATTATAGATTATTTACTTGATCATAGGAGCATTAAGATCTGTTTTCTTAATTACCTCAATAGATTCTTTATATCCGGCATCTGCATGTCTTATGACACCCATTCCAGGATCAGTTTTAAACACCCGTTTTATTCGTTCATCAGTCTCGATTGTCCCATCACAAACAACAACCATGCCTGCATGAGTAGAAAAACCAATTCCCACTCCTCCACCATTATGAATTTGAACACTATCTGCACCAGCTGCACAATTAAGTAGCGCGTTTATAAGGGGCCAATCAGCAATAACATCGGATTTATCAAGCATATCTTCAGTTTCTCTATATGGCGAAGCAACACTACCACTGTCAAGATGGTCTCTAGTAATTGCAATAGCTCCAATCTCTTTGTTTCTTACCATTTTATTTATTTCAAGTGCAAATTTTTCACGTTCACCATAGCCAAGCCAGCAAACGCGAGCAGGAAGTCCCTCCCATGGCAGATACTTTTCTGCAAGATTAATCCAATTCAAAAGGATTTCATCTTTTGGAAACATTTTAATTAATGCTTTATCTGTCTTTAAAATGTCATCAGGATTACCAGTGAGTGCAAGCCATCTAAAAGGACCTCTTCCAATGCAAAGCATTGGTCTGACATATGCTGGAACAAATCCGGGATAATTAAAAGCGTTTTTTAGGCCACCAATAAGAGCCTGGCCTCTTAGATTGTTACCATAATCAAATACAACTGCTCCATTTTTCATAAACCCAAGCATAGATTTGCAGTGCACTATCATACTATCAATTGATTTTTTAATATAATCTTTCGGATTTTCCTTTCTTAGTTTAAAGGCATCATTTAAATTTTCCCCATAGAAACCAACTGGAACATAACCATTTAGTTCATCATGAGCAGACGTCTGATCAGTTACAACATCAGGACTGAAACCATCTTTTAGAAGTTTTGGATGAGTATCTGCACAATTTCCAATAAGAGCAATTGAGATTGCCTTTCCTTCTTTTTTATTATTGTTTGCTATTTCAACTGCTTCATTTAAATCCTTAATCTTTTTATCGCAAAATCCTGCTTTTACCCGCCGGTCAATACGTTTTTCATCACACTCGACAGCAATACAAACTCCCCCTGCCATTTTTACTGCAAGAGGTTGGGCACCACCCATTCCACCAAGACCTCCAGTTAAAACAATTCTACCTTTTAGATTCGATTTGAAATGTTTTTTTGCAAGAGACGCAAACGTTTCATAAGTACCCTGAATAATACCCTGAGTTCCAATATAACACCAGGAACCTGCAGTCATCTGACCATACATAATAAGACCAAGTTCCTCTAGCTCATGAAACTTGCTCCAATTACTCCAATGAGGAACTATATTTGAATTAGCCATCAAAATCCTAGGAGAGTTTTCCCAAGTCCTAAATACTGCAACAGGTTTACCAGATTGAATAACCAAGGTTTCATCATTTTTTAGTTTTTTCAGGATTTCTACAATCTTATCATAACATTCCCAATTACGTGCAGCTTTACCTGTACCACCATAAATTATTAGTTCTTCAGGAATTTCAGCATTTTCCAAATTATTTTCAAGCATCCGTAAAATAGCTTCCTGTTTCCAGTTCTTACATCTCAAATTACTACCTCTTTGAACCTTGATAATTCTCCCCATAAAAATCGGTACTTTATATCTATGGACAATAGGAGGGGATGGGATGCACTCTAACAAAAACTACCAGCCCGATTCCTTCCACTAAAAACAAATAAGTAACGTATATATATGTTTTTCGCTAATAGACCTATAAAAGAGAGATACTTACAACATTGTTTCCTCTAAGAATAATTGTTCCAAGTCTCCTTTTGGTTTCCTCAAATGTTTCTTCAACATCAGATAAAACCATGTTCATGTATTCATCGTAACCAGAAAGCTTCCCTTCAATCAGTCTTCCATCCTTTAGTAAAAGTGATAGCTTTTGGTTCAATGCTTTTTCTAGGACATCTAAAGGTAACGCCATGGGGAAGGTGAAATATGTTCGCCTTTTTAAAGTATTCCCTAAAACTTTTTCTTATTAATAAATGATAAACATTAAATGGTAAATGTTGATTACAGAACTGCTTAAAGGGGAGGTATAAGCCTATGGCTGATGGAAATATTGTTCATGTAGTAGGCACTGGTACTATAGGGGAACCATTAATCGGACTGCTTAGTGATGCACGTGATGAATTAGGAATTGATGAAGTTACTTTCTATAAACACACACCTGCATTAACTGATAGACCTAAGATAAAAGGACTTATCAATAGAGGTGCAAATCTAGCAGTTGCTGATTCAAAATTAAATGATTTCCAAGAATTGGGTCTTGAACCAATATATGAAGCAGAAGAAGCAATCAAACGAGCTACAGTAATAATTGATTGTACTCCAAAAGGTACTGGACTAATGAACAAAGAAAAATACTATACTAAGTATAAGGATAGAATTAAGGGATTTATGGCTCAGGGATCTGAATTTGGTTTTGGAAAGATGTATGCTTTAGGAATAAATGATGAAGCAATAACACCAAAGGATAAATTCATCCATATTGTTAGTTGCAATACTCATAACATTGCGGTTTTAATTAACACCCTTGGAATTGAAAATGGAAAAAATATCCTAAAAGAGGGAAGATTTCTATGTATAAGGAGAGCAAATGATATCAGCCAGTCAAAAAGCTTTATCCCTTCACCAGAAGTAGGTACCCATAAGGATGAAAAAATGGGAACTCATCATGCCGTAGATGTTTATCACTTGTATAAAACATTAGGAATTGAATTAAATGTATTTTCTAGTGCCTTAAAATTAAACACTCAGTATATGCACTCTATATGGTATGATTTAAAACTAAATTCAAAAATAAATAAAGAAGAGGCAATTCAGAAATTCATTGATAATCCAAGAGTTGCAGTAACCCATAAAAAATCAGCAAATTTAGTATTTTCATTTGGAAGAGACCATGGTCATTATGGTAGAATTCTTGATCAAACTGTTGTTGTTATTCCAACAATTCATGTTTTAAATAATAATGAGGTTTTTGGTTTCTGCTTTACACCACAGGATGGCAATTCCATTCTTAGCAGTATTGCTTCAACTGAGCGTTTTTTATATCCTGATACATATGAAGAGAAATTAAAATTCCTTGGAGCATTTTTACTTCAAGAAGTATAAAAAAACCAAAAAACAAATTATAAAATCTCATATTTATTTAGGGGTATATTTGAGATATTTGATAAAATGAGCAGTTCTAGTAAAATAATACGTGATCCAATTCATGGAGATATAAAACTTGAAGGATTATTTCTTGATTTAATAGAAGCACCTGAAATTCAAAGATTATATGATATTAAACAACTTGGTTTTGCCCACCTTGTTTTTCCAGGTGCACATCATACAAGGCTTGAACATTCTCTTGGAACTTACCAAATAGCTTCAAAAGCATCAGATCAGATTGGTTTAGATAGAGAAGAGAAAGAAACAATTTCCTGTGCTGCTTTTTTACATGATATAGGCCATGGTCCATTTTCTCACACTCTTGAACATATTCTAAGAGATACACTAAATGCTGATCATGTTGATTTAACTGAAAAATTGATTTTTGGCGATCTTACAATATATAACGAAAAGGAAAAAGAATATATAATATCCCCAAGTGTTTTTGAAATATTAAATAAAAATAATATTGATAATAAATTGATAGCTAGTATAATAAGAGGTAGAACAAGTAAAAAAGAATTTCTAGGGCAACTCTTGACTAGTCCTGTTGATGTTGATCAAATTGATTATTTAATCAGAGATTCTTACTATACTGGCGTTGCTTATGGAATGATTGATATTGAGAGGTTTTTACAAACTCTTACAATAAAAAATGATAATTTAGCTGTAAGAAAAAAAGGTGTAGGAGTCCTTGAAAATATACTTATGGCAAGAAACCTAATGTATTCTTCAGTATATTTTCATAAAACAGTTCGAATTGCTGAGCTTATGCTTGCAAAAGCAATTGAAAAAATTGAAACTACAAAACCATTTGATTTTTTTAAAATGACAGATGCTGAATTAATAAATGAATTGAAAAAAATTGGAGCCTTTCAGTATGAAATTGCTACAAGACTTAAATTCAGAAAGCTCTATAAACAAGCTTATACAAAATCAAAATCTGATTTGGATAAAAATAGTATTGATGTAATCAATAAATTAGAAAATCTTAATTTTAAAAGAGATAAAGAAAAAGAATTTGAAGAATTACTTAATCTTCCTAGTGGACATATAATAATTGATATCCCATCATATGAGTTATTAAAGGCTGAACCTAGAATCAAACATACAGATATTCCAATTGTTGATAAAGAAACAGTAAAAAGTCTTGATGATTTCACACCTGTTGCTAAAGCTATAAGATTAAGAGAGATTCCAGATTGGACAATTATGATAATTACAGATGAAAAATACAAGGACATAGTATCAAAAAACGCTGAGAAGATACTTTTTAACTAAAAAATTAACTATTATAAACGAGAAAAATTTATTTGTATCTCAAATATGATAATACTTATAACCTAAAAATTAATTTGTTGAATGTGCATTAATGAATAGTCAGAAGAAAAATAAACTTAAAACAATTAAAAATTACCTTAAACTTGGTAGATCTTTTGGAACGACTAATACATGGGGTGCAATATTTGTTGGAGTTCTTACTTCTTCAGAATTGGCTACATATATTGATGCTTTGAAGATTCTTGCTATCGCATTTTTTGCTCATGCATATACTGGATCAATAAACGAATACTGTCATGCTGAAGAAGATAAAAAACATCCTCAGTACAAATATAAACCGCTTGTGAGAGGAGATATATCCAAAAAAAACACGATAATTTATATTTATTTTAGTTTATTAACTACAATTTTTTTAGCATTTATTTTTTATAGAAATTTTTCACCAATACTTCTTATTATTGCAGCAGCATTTGGTACATTATATACAGTTAAAGGAAAATACATTGCATGGGGTTATGATTTAACACCTTCTATTGGAGCATCATTATTAATTTTTTATGGTGCAGCAACAATTGGTGAAATTACTAATATTACAATAGTTGCTGGAGTGTGTGCATTTTTTCTTAGCATGTATTCTGAATGGGTAGATGGTATGAAAGATGTTGATACTGATAAGAAATTTAAAGTACCAACAACTGCAGTAAGATGGGGTTATACACATAGCAAAAGACTAACATTTAAAGATCCAAATTACCTTTATTTTATATTTGTAGTTATTTGTCTTGATGTTGCATATTCATTACCTTTTCTAATAAAATTTGTTTTTAAAATACCATTTTTTCCTGAGTGGCTCACACCAACATATTTTTATTTATTTTTATTTATCGCAGTTCCTATCCAAATTTATCTTGTCTATAAGTTATATGGAAAACAAAACAAAGAGTCTCTTCGCAAACATCCAATAATGTTTATTGGAACTACTATGTTTTTAGCATTTGTTCTTATTATTGATAGAATAACAATCTGGGGAGTAATTGGTATAATTATCTTTGTTTTAGGTTGGGTCTATGTTTTTTCATTGTTTGGCATTCAATTTTCCAAGGACAAATTTTTACTTCCAATTAAAAAGTTTAAATAATTTTTTAATAAGGAGAGAATGGGGAAGATGAAGGTGGTGAGGAGAGATTTTACAAAAAAACTCCAATTTCTCCCCCATTCACAATAAAATATATATGGAGTCAGTATATAAATTTTATTATTAAAGTAATATTAATTTTTATAGTAATGAAATTTTTAGAAATAATACACCATTAATAATTATATGGCTAAAATAAATTAAAACAAAAATATATAAATTTATTAAAAGTTACATAATATTTCAAAAGTAACTACTAATATTTTGAAAAAATATTACCCCATTTAAAATCAACATATGGTTTATCCTTAAAAATTTTAAGATAGGATTTAGGAAGTTTAGAAATAGTTTCATTAAAAAGGTTTTTTTCATGTTCTGTTACAATTGTTTTCTTTTTTCCTTTGTTTTTATTACCTTTGAAAGTTATTTCTCTACGTTTCATTTTTAAATTAAAAAAGTTAAACATATCCTTTACTTTCTTTGCATTATTCAAATCTTTAGGAACGTCTAATATATAACAATCATTATGTTTGTTATATTTATTTAAAAAATCTATTGCTCTTTTTTCCGTTTCAATCCATTCAAGTATAAAATATTGATAAATTTTATCTTCATCTGAGATTTGATAAATAGTTTTATTATTAAAATTTAAAAATTTGTAGATTTCCTCATTTCCTGTTAAAGTCCATTTAATATATTTTTTACCGTCGTCACCCCTGTAATTCAAAGGATAACGAATTTTTCTTAATTGTTCGTATCTATTAAAATTACTTTTTGCAACTTTTAATGGATCTCTTATTGCATGAACAAGTTTCATATCTGGAAAAAATTCTATTGCAACATCTGAAAAGGATTTTAAAAAAGAATGATTTGTTTCAACATACAAGTTTACATTATAGTTATTAATTTTTTCTAACTTTATTTTAAAAAGTTCTTTTATTTTATCCTTATCTCCATTTTGATACCAATAAATTGACTTCCCAAACATATTTGGTGGTGGTTCATGTTTACTAATACAATTTTCAATATTATTTTTAAAAAGATATGATAAATATTTAGTACCAGTTCGACCAGATGTTAAACAGAATATCTTAATCACAGTATCAATAGGGTATATACATATGTTTTTTAAATGTATTCAAGGAGAAAAAAATATTATTTAAGAATATTTTTAGCTAAATAAGACAAATTAAATCTCAAAAATATTTCAAAATATTTGGAAAAACATATAAGTCAAAATTAATTATTTTTCTAATAAAAATTCAGATATAGATGAAGTCTATGAAAGATAAAAACAAAAAAAAAGAAAATATAATATTTGTTTTTTTAACACAATTTGTAAGAATTGAACATGTTTTTGGATGGTCAGTAGTCTCATTTGGTGGATTCATTTTAGGAATGACTTCATTGATATTATATGATTATTTATTTCCATTTATCGTTTTTTCAATATCTACATTTTGTATAATATCATTTACATTTTCAATAAACAATTATTACGATGCTGATTCTGACAAAATTAATCCAAGAAGAAAAGATTATAATGCTATTGCATCTGGAAAAATCTCAAAAAAAACTGGTATCATATTAAATATAAGTTTAGTAATTATTCCAATTATTTCCTCCTATATATATAGATTTGATGTATTCTTATTATGCATTCTATTTTTAGCATGGATGTGGCTTTATTCTTCACCCCCATTAAGACTAAAAAGTAGACCCGGTCTTGACATAATATGGCATTTCTTTGCATTTATTTTAATTGTTTTATGGGGCTCACTTATTGCAGGAAAAATCAGTCTTATCAACTGGTTAGCAGCAATATCTCTTGGAGCATTCAGTTTAATCGGTCAGGTTGAAAATCATATATATGATTACTCCTCTGATAAAAAGACTGGAACAAACACTTTAGCAGTGAAAATTGGTCTAGAAAAGACAAAAAAAATTCTTACAATTCTTGTATTTTTTCACATTATTCTTTTAATTCCATTGATTATTTTATACACAATTAGTTATTATTATAGTATAATTATTGTAGTAATTATTTCAATCACTGGATTTATATTTTTTAAATATAAAAGAAAGGAATTTACAAAACAGATTTTTTTTGTAAAATATTTTACAAATATTGTCGGTGGATCGGTTTATTTAAGCGGTTTGGTTTATTACATTCTTTTTTTACTTGAAACTCCAACTTTAGGTCTTCTAAATATTTTTGGCGTATCTTAGTTTTCATTAGAAAAATCTTAAAAACTCTGCAATATCTATCTGATTGATTTTACTAACTTTTGAATCAACCTCGATCTCTCCCGTATATTTTATATGATATCTCCAGTAATTTATAGTAGGCATTCTAATATAATCAAGATTAATTGGTTCCATTTTTAATTTAAGCTTTAATTTATTATTATCAACAACTATTGAAGAATTATATGGTATTAACTTTCCACGATTCTTAATCTGTTTTTCAATTATGAAATTAATATCCTTTGGATTAATATTTATAAATTCATCATCTTTATTTAATACCAAGAGTTTTTCTTCACTACCAAATCTTTTCATCACTCTTGCCCAGGTTATATTAAACATTTCAATAGGAACTTTTCCAAAGTGGTATCCCCGAGATAGAACAGGTGCAAAAATCAGATAAGCATTATGATCATGATATCCATGTCCAACGACATCGATATCCTTACCATGTAAGTGAATTACTCCATTAATATTGAAATGTGGGATAACAAGCCAGTTACCAAGTTGATGTCTACCTTTGAAAGGTTTGAAGGTTTTTGTCAAGTTTAAATCAAAACCCCCATCTTTGTCTCCCATTGATATATTATAAATCCAATTTTTTGATTTTTCATCAATTTTACCACTTATAATATCCCTATTGTTAATTCTAATCAAAGGTCTTTTATTTGGTCCATATAACTTTCTATATGGTGGTCTTTCTCTTTTGATAAATACTAATTCTGTATCCTTATAAATATAACATCCAGTCTGAATAAATCCAATATTTCCTGCTGTAAGAACATTTACTAGAGCAACAACACTATAGTTATTTGAAAAAATACCATCAAAATACCAAGTTTCAATATGAAAAAAATTAGTCTTTTTTTGCCAAGCATCATCACTGATTGTTATTTCTTTAGGTTGAAAACCCTTATATTTATCAGACATTTTACTAAATCAAATCCTAATATAAAATTACTCCATTTTAATTTTATCGATTTAAATAATTTAACAAATAAAATCAAAATTTCTTTATATGTACTATCAAATAACATTATTTAGATAATGCTCAATATTATATTGATATTTATTGGAATTTGTGCAATCTTAGCAGAATTTTTTACAATAGTATTATGGATTAATGCAAGATGGCAATACAAAAAAGAACATGATTTATCATATAGTCCAAGAACCTGGATTATAATACCCTGTAAGTATGCACATGAAAGGTTTAAAGAAAATGTCAATGCTATAATAAATCAGGAATACAAAAATTACAATGTAATATTTGTTACTGATTCTACAAAAGATTCAGCATACAGAGCAGTTAAAGAGATTGCAAAGGACAATAAAAAAATCCATCTTGAAACAGCAGATTCAATAGAAGGATGCAGTGGAAAAATTGCAGCGCTAATCAAAGGAATTAGTTTTGCAGATGACGCTGAAGTTTATGTATTTGCAGATTCAGATATAAAACCTCACAAACAATGGTTAAAATATTTAGTAGGATACCTTGATGATAAGAATATTGGAGCAACAACCGGTTATAGATGGTATTTTCCAAATAATCTAAAATCATATTTTATATCAACATGGAATTTGACAAGTGTACTACCCTTCT
>LSSG01000010.1 GCA_001595915.1 Thermoplasmatales archaeon SG8-52-3 | reverse complement strand
CATATGTTTGTCACCTCCTCAGACTATGACGTCTGGAATGAGTAAAAGATTGAAAAATAAAAAATCTCAAAAGTTCGAAAAAACGAAATTGTGAAACTAATATCTTTATTCTTTTCTGTTACTACTAACGATGTATTATCTTAAATAGTTATCTATGAAGGATTTAACATTGTTTTTCGTGCATAATGGTTTTTTACCATTTTCTTTTCATTATTTCAGTATCTTCGTCTTTTCTATCAGTATCTACCTTCGTTTTCCTCAAGTAATCCTCTATGCACAATTGACAAATAGCAACAATTTCTAATTTATTATCACCTGTTGATTAATGAATTGTTATGTCATTAGATTGAAAAACTTTCGCACATCGATTACATATATATTTCATCTCATTTTGGAAAGAGAATTTTCGATTTTTGAAAACGATATATACTTTATGATGCGAAAACGATTTCATTCATCAGAAGCAGATGACTTTCGGATAGCATTTTTTACAAGAGCAGATGGATGAATTAACTTAGTTAACGCTGAAAACTAAGAAAGTTAGATAATCAAAATATTATGGACTATTATATCGTCCAAATTTCTTTTTTAAGGAAAAAAAATACAATAATAGTGTACATTTTTTGTTTGAAAAATCAGAAGACATCAATTATATCAGGAAGAAATTTTTTTCTACTGAGTGTTATAGATTGAGTTCTTCTGTATCTATATACAACATCGGATTTTTCATTTTGTATTTCCCATGGTTTTATTATTAGTAAATCTCCTGTGCGTACTCTTATTCTTCTCATTTTCCCAGGTATTCGAGCCATCCTTGATTTTCCATCTGCACAGATTGCATTTATTCTTGAACCACCCATTAGCTTATCTGCTATAGCAAACATTTCGTTTTTATTCTTTTTCGGCAATGGCAATCTTATATTTTCTTCTTCAGTTTCTTGTGTTTTGTTCATATTATCATAATCCTATTAAAATGTATCACTACATTACTTTTAACGAACCAAAAAGATACATCGAGGTATCAGTGTGGGAAAAACCCCTTTAAAAGGCAATAATATCAGATTAGTTTTATATTTAATGATAGAGCTGATAGTATTTATGTCTTTTCATTGTAAGAAAGATAGTGTCAAGATAAAGAGTTAAGTATCTCATCCTACCTTATTTTTTTTGGTGATAAATAACAAAATGGGATGGGATGTATTGTGCTTAACGAGGTTGTAAAGATATGTGAACATAAAAAGATTTTTAAAAGAAACAAAAGGGGTATTAAAACTAAAATTTTAGGAGTGTTTTTGTATCACCGAGGTCTTTCTTACCGTGATACAAGTAAAATCTTAGGGGTAATAGAGCCAAGTAGTTATGAAGCTGTTCATTACTGGTACAAACAGTTTCAGGAGCTGTTTGCAATTAGCCCTAAAGAACGTAGGGCTATTGCATTGGATGAAAAACCAAAGTTAAAAGATCTAAGAAACAGGTCTTTCTTTGGACTGCTGTTGATGTTGATTCTAAAGAGGTTCTTGGTGTTTATATATCAGATACAAGAACTGGTCTTGATACAAGTTCTTTTCTAAAATATGTTTTAAGATTTTGTAATAATAAACCCGTGTTTATTGGTGATAAAGCTCCATGGTATAAATGGGCATTAAAAAGACTCAGACTTGAATATAAGCATAAAACATTTGGAGAGCAAAATGCTTTAGAACAGTGGCATTCACCTTTTAAACATAGGGTGAAACGTTTCTGGAAACGTTTTCCGTTTCACAGCACTAATCAGTCTATTCTTGGTTGGTGTTTATCTTATATAGTGTTGTCTAAGATTTGGAGGTGCTTATTTTGACACTATCGTAAGAAATATTGTGTTAAGATAAGATTTTAAATATCTTATACCTCCTGGTTTTTTTTAGAATGAATCTACTATGAGGATAAGATACTGATAGAAGAAATTGTAAAGATAATTAAGCATAAAAAGAAACAAAAAAATAAAAAAAAATTTTTGTAACAATTCCTCTTTTAATCTTTATTTTTTTTAGATTTCCTCTTTGAAATATGTTTTGGGACCTTTTCTGTTTTTTGTTTCTTTTTTGACCTATTAAATATTTTCATATATTTCACCGAAATTCTTTATCTTCTCTTCAATTTTCATTAAACAGATTAATTACATCTTGATTTTTTCCTTTCTCTTTTGTTCATCTTATGCTTTCTTCTTAACCGTTTCAATTTAGTGACCATTCATATCACCTTATAATTCAATCTACACTTGTAAGCACTCCTTCCCACATAACCTACCCCTTTATAAACTTCATTTTCCCCCCTCAAATCTAAAAAAACAAAACTGCTTTTTCAAGAAGTTGTCAATCATAAAATATTAATTTTAAACATAGGACCTTTGAAACCCATTTATAAAATATCTAATATTCTTACTTGCTAAATCTAACTATTATATACAATATAATACATCTTCAACGGTTCAAACCTTGCTATATGTTTTATTGTCCTATGTCATATTTATCTTGCTTACAATTTGGGCAAATCCTACTAACGATAATAATAGAATTTATCTCCTATCACATCAGCAAGTATTGATTCTTCTTTCTTCTGAAGCTCCCGCTCGGGATAGAGTGCTATAACCTTATCGGCTGTTGTCTTAGAGTCACAGACTGCAACTGTGACTCCACGTTCTTGAACTAACCAAACATATTTCATATTTTTTTCTCGCAAACAATTAATTTACATTTATTCTGCTCTGAATCCCACTGATAACATTTTGCCTCAATGCAAGGTTTAGGTTCTCTAGTTAATGGTATCAAAACACATTCTTCAGGATACAGTTTCTTTCTTCTCATTCTTACCATTTATATCCCCGCTCTTACTCTTTTTAAAACCGCAATTAGGGCACTCCCAAAATCCTCTCTCAACTTTACCACCTATAATCTCTTCGATTTGTTCACGAAAAGATCGTGGAATGTATTCTAACTCCCAACCGCATTTGTTGCATTTCATTTTATCTCTTTTATTTTCTTGCTTGTTTGTTTAGCTAGCAACTGACGACATTTTCTTAACTCATTAAGCACCCTAAGATGTTCTTCAATGAGATCGCCATAACTTCCACCAAATTTATCATAGATATCCTTGAATTTTTTATCACCATTCATTTTTATCATCCTTTATTCGCCACAAATGTCTTATAGAATTTACAGAGGATATTGTTGCAGTAATATATGAATTTAAATCTTCTATGCTGCGTCATTATATATCCACATTCTATGCAAACCCGTTTTTTCATTTAGTCAACATCCATTTGCATTTACAATGATCCACGTCCCAAAAATAGCATTTATCTTCTATGCAATCTTGAGGCTCTCTATTAATAGATACCATCGGACATTCCATTTTATTCCTCCAAAGTTAGATTCTTTGATTTAAAACCCTAAAAATAATTTCTTTTTCTCTTACTCAAATTTAACTTTATAAGTTTTTGCCCCTCGTCTCTCATGGACTTGAAATATATGCATTTCTAAGGCTTTATTAGTTCTAAAAATTTTTTACAATACCTACATTTAGGCATAATTTCCTCTCTTTAAATCCTCAATTTCTTTTTTCTTTTTCTCTCATCTGTTTTCTATTTCTTCTATTTATGTCTCCTTTTTTCTTATATTTATATTTAGTTTTATCTCTACTCATTTTTTATCCCTTCAAATTTCTTCCTCTCAGGTGTACTTCTTTGATGTTTTCGAACATGACTAAAATCAATATCCCTCGCAACTCTATCATATCCTCTTTCGAGGTTCTTCTTTTTTGCCATATTTTCCCCTTCAAACCTACAATTCCAGAACTGCCTTTTCAGTGCGGCTGTATATATTTTTTATCTTCTAAGTTTCTTTTTTTGAATAATCTTCATATTCGTCGTCTTCTTCATATTCGTAATCTTTTTCTTTGTCTCTTCCTTCTGTATATTCATTTTCTTCTTCCTGCTCTTTTTCTTCATCTTCTTCTTCATCTATGATTTTATCTTTTTGTATCCTTTTCTTTTCTACTTTCTGTGTTTCTTCGTCTATGATTTTATCTTGTTGCATTCTTTTCTTTTCTACTTTCTCTGCTTCTTCGAATTTTTCTTCTTCTATTTTTAGTCTTCTTAGTCGTTTTTTGCTCCTTTCGTCTTCGTCTATTGGATATTTTTCATCTTTCATTTGTCTTGTCTCAAACCTACTATTTTATAACTCTTAATCCTACATCTTAATGAATGATCTATGAATAAAAACAACTTCTTAGAAAAGTTATTTTTATTACCATTTTCTTTTCATTTTCATTCTTTCAGCATCTTCGTCTTTTCTATCAGCAGCTAACTTTGTTTTATCAATATATCTTTCTAAACATAATTGACAAATAGCAATAATTTCTAATCCATCAGAACCCTTTGTATAATGAATAATCGTGTCATGCTCTTGAATAACCTCACCGCATTGATTACATATATATCTCATTTATTTCACCTCATTTTTCTTGTTATTTTTTATATAGAAATTCATCTTATAAACTATTTGTCTACTATATGGTCTTTCCTATTCTTTCGCAAGTTTTTTGATTAGTGCATTTTCTTCTTTCGTTAGTGAGATATTCATTCGTATTCTTTTTATCATATTTCTACACAAAAATGTGATAATTTTACACCTTTATATGACTTTGTATATAACCATATATACTACCTAATACATACTACTATCATCCAACAAATTTCGGAAAGAACAGGTGAAATCCATGAATATGAACAGAGAATTTACGGTCTTTGAAAACGATATGGACTGGAGGAAGCGAAAACGACTTCAATTATTAGAAGCAGATGACTTCCGAAGAGCAAGATTTACTAGAGATGATGGATGACGTTTCGCATTTAACGGTAATACCTAAGAAAGTGAGATAAATAGAAAGTAAGGACGATTATATCGCCCAAATCTCTTTTTTAGGAGAAAAAATATGGCAAAAATCACCCATAAAGAACCATACGATAAATGTGGAGAAACATATAACAAATTATATCAATGGATTGAACAAAACGGAAACACAATAACTGGGCCAACTCAAGAAGTTTACTTAAATGATCCAAGAGAAGTTGGGGAAGAGGAAATTCTAACTGAAATTTACGCACCAATTTTAAATTACCATTGGCTCCAAGCAACGGTGTAAACATGGAGAAAAGAAAAAAGGATGAAAAACTGATTGCTTATTGTGGTATATATTGTGGAGACTGCCATGGCTTTACTGGAATGGTTCCAGATCTTGCTCGTGATCTAAGAAAGGAGCTAAGGCAGATCCATTATGACAAGTTTGCAGCCTTTATCTCCACTTATCCTTTCGGCAAGGACTTCAAGAATTATGAGGAATGCTATAAGGTCCTTGGGGCAATGGTGAAGTTTCGTTGTCGAAAAGGTTGTCGAAGTGGTGGAGGCTCTCCATTTTGTAAAATAAGGAAATGTGCAGAGAAAAAGGAACTTGATGGATGCTGGCTATGTCCAGATTTTAAAAGCTGCAAGGAATTGAAATTCCTGGAACCTGTTCATGGTGACGCTCACATTAAAAATCTTAAGAATTTAAAGAAAAAGGGTAAAAAAGAGTTTGTAAAGGGTAAAACTCTTTGGTATTCAAAAATAAGAGAGAAATGATATGAGTGATACAAAAATCATAGATTTAACACCAGATAACATCGCAGATTATGGTGTTTGTGGATATAAAAACGTAGAAAAACATTTAGAATTAAGGAAAAAAATCCAATGGTTTAAGAAATATTATCCTAAAGGTTTGAGGATAAAAGTCATTATGTCAAAAGCTGGTGGATATCAAGGAATGCTTGAGTATATTCCTGGTAAATATGCCCATCGTCCTGTTAATGCACAAGGTTATATGTTTATTCACTGTGTTTTTGTCGGATTTAAAAAAGAGTACAAAGGAAAAGGTTTTGCATCTATTCTAATTGATGAATGTATTAGAGATGCAGAAAAAGAAAAAATGTTGGGAGTTGCAGTAGTAACTAGAAAAGGGCCTTTTATGGTTAATAAGGATATATTCCTTAAAAAAGGTTTTAAGGTTATAGATAGTATAAAACCTGATTTTGATTTATTGGTAAAAAAGTTTAATGAAAATTCTAAAGATCCAATGTTTAAATCAGATATTACAGATAATTTAAAAAATTATCAAAAGGGATTATATGTTATTCGCTCTCCTCAATGCCCATATACAGAAAAAAATGTAAATTCTATTTTGGAATCAGCGAAAAACAAATTTAACCTCAAAACTAATCTAATTGATTTGAAGGATTCATATGCTGTTCAAAATATTCCTTGTGCATTTGGAACATTTTGTATTATATATAATGGAGAAGTTATCAGCCATCATCCTATTAGCAATACTCGATTTGAAAATATAATGAATAAAAAGACTGGATGAATAAAATATGAACAGCTTTCATCAAAACATTAATGAATTTAAAAAACAATTAGAAAAAGGTAACATACAAAAAGCTTATAGTGGACTCATGGAATATATTATGAGTTTGAGAACCTATTTTAATAAAAAATATCCTAAGTTTCAAGTACCGAGTAATATCTATTTTGGTTATATGGATATGACATATTTTTCCATTATACCTAAATCTTTTAAATATAAAAAATTAAAGATTGCTATTGTTTTTAACTATACGACATTTGGTTTTGAAGTTTGGCTTTCAGCAGTTAATAAAAATGTTTTAACAAAGTATTGGATATTAATTAAAGAAAAAAGTTGGGATAAGTATCGTATAATTAAACCAGGTAAAGGTATTGACTTAATTTTAGAGTATAATCTTGTAAATAATCCTGATTTTAGTAATTTAGATGCTTTAACAAAAAAAATTGAGAGGGGCACATTGAAATTTATTAAGGATGTTGAGGAATTTTTATTAAAACATGAAAATTAGTCAACAGTAGAAAATCATATTATTTTACCAGTAAAACTGTTTTCAAATCTCGTCCCATGCATAATTTTACAGATAAAATTTAAAATTTTATTTATATTTCAGTAAAAAAAATTCCTTTGGATGGTTTGTAAACCTTGCCAGGAAATTTTTCGGTAAGTTTCCATACACATCCATTGACAGTTTTTGGATGAAAAGTGGGATCTGACTCCTTAATTTTTAAAAGAAGTTCTGACCAGTGTAGCCTTTCTGGATGCTTCTCTAATAATTCATATGCTTATATGTTTATACGTTGTGTATCTTTGGATGATTTTATATGATCAACTCCTTATCACTTTAATTTTTGGTATTAATTTGTTTATTGATTCCTTTATTTAAATAATCAGGAAATAAATCATAAGCACTAAGTTTATGCATTTTTATTGAATTAAAATATGAATAATTTTTTATGCTATCTGGAAATTTTTCTATGACATTGTCCATGAACTCATGAAGGTAATTTACATTTTTGAGAATTATTTCATATTCCAAATCTGCACAATCACCAATTGAAACATATTGACTTCTTACGTGAGGATTATTTAAAATATAATTATTCATTTTATTTCTTTGACCGCCATCTCTGAGAAATATATCTAATTTATAAAGATTATAATCTAGTTTATCAAAATTTATCCATAAACCATAACCATTTATGATACCTTTTTTTTCAAGGTTTCTAATTCTACTGTTAATCGTTGAAGTTGTAACATTGAGCTCTTTTGCAATTTCAATTGTTGGCTTTCTTGCGTTTGAAAAAATAATTTTTAATATCTGTAAATCTAAAATATCCATTTCAAATCTTTTTCCACCTCCAAACTTCATAAAATTGTCAATATCATATCTTTTTACAGATTTATTATCAATTAAAAAAGTATAATTATACATGTAACTGTTACACCAAAAAGAAAAATATGTTTTTGAAAAATAATCACGATATTTACATAGAAACTTATCCCATATTTTTTGAAATTCGTAAATATTTTTTATAATAAAATAAGCTGATAAATCAATATTTCCTTCACAGCTATTTACAGTCATTGAATATTTGTTTTTAACTAAATCATCTATGATTTGTTTCTTTAGACTTGGACTAGTATATTGTAATACAAAGTAAAATCTTAAAATCTGATAACCTAGTCTAGTTGGATCAAAATGAGTAAAAAATTTAAATATTACTCCTTCATCTTTAAGTTTTTGAACCCTTTTGATAATATTATTTCTATGTAATCCTACCTTTTTACCAATACTTGAAAATGACTGTCTTGAATTTTTATCTAAATAATACAATATCTTCCTGTCTTTTGTATCTAAATTTATCATACAACGTTGCAATATAATAGTAAATATGCTTATTTAGTTTACTTTTGCAACGATTTCTCATACATCATTTTATATTCAATATGGATTTATGCTAATCAATTGGTTAATAATTAACCACAAATCTTAGGGAGAAAGGAAAGGAATGAAAAAAAGAATAATAGTAATTTTTGTAATTACGCTGTTGATAATCACGACTATCCATGCTGTTGCAGATTTAAATATAAATCTAAAATATGAACAAAAGGCAAAATCAAATTATCCTGGTTATTTTAAGGAAACATATATGGTTAGTATGAGAGATGGAATAAAACTAGCAACAGATGTATATCTACCTTATGAAGGATGTCCACCTCATGGTTCTATACTTATTAGATTACCTTATAATAAAGATAACGTAGAACATTTTCTTAATGGTCAAGGTTATGATTTAGAAGAATGGGTAGAAAGTGGATGGCCTTTTATTGTTCAGGATGAAAGAGGCTATTATGCATCAGAGGGTGATCCAAGTTTTACAGGAAATTTTTATTTTGATGGCTATGATACAATTGAATGGATAATCACTCAAGAATGGTCTAATGGTAAAGTTGCAACCTGGGGTCGATCCGCTTTTGGAATAAATCAATATTGGCTTGCAGGTACCACTCCCCCTAATTTATTCTGTCAATTTATAGGTGTTGCAACTTCAAATATTTATAAAGATTTTTGTTACTTTGGAGGACAATTAAATAAAGCTACGGTTGAGTATTATTATCCTGAATCAACTGATGATTTTGAAACAATTTTATCAAATGAGAATTTTTCAACAGGTTTTTGGTCAAGATATATACTTGAAGATAAATGGAGTAATGTAGAGGTACCAGCAGTACATATTGGAGGTTGGTATGATTCATTTTCTCAAGGAACCATTGATGCTTTTATTGGGTATCAACATAATGGTGGAAATGGTGCATTGGGTAAAAGTAAACTTATAATGGGACCATGGGCTCATACTCAATTTGGATATAATGAAAGTGATACCGGTGATCTAACTTTTCCTGATAATCAATATGATATATTTTCAAGAAATATGTTTTTAGATATGATTAATCAATATACAAATAGTAAATCTAGTGATTTCGAAAAATGGCCAACGGTTTCTTATTATGTTATGAGTGACGTTGATGATTTTGACGCACCTGGAAATGAGTGGAGATATGCTGATGATTGGCCAATTCTTGCTGAAGAAACATCATATTATTTTCATGATGGTGGAGTATTAAATAATGATATACCTAATAGTAATAGTCCTATTTCATATATTTATGATCCCACAGACCCGGTTCCCACTTTAGGTGGAAATAATCTTGTATTATTTCAGGGACCAAAAGATCAGAGACCTGTAGAAAATAGAGATGATGTTTTAATATTTACTTCAGATACTTTAACTAAACCTATAGAATCAACTGGTCATATTACTGCTAGACTCTTTGTTTCTTCCGATTGTCCTGATACAGATTTTACTGTAAAACTATCTGATGTTTATCCAGATGGAAGATCAATGCTTGTCACCGATGGTATACTCCGTATGAGAAATCGTAATGGAAATGATCATTGGGAGTTTATGAATTCTGGAGAAATTTATGAGGTTGAAGTTGATCTTTGGAGTACCTCTTACATCTGGAATGAGGATCATAAAATAAGAGTTGCAGTATCATCTTCTAATTATCCAAGATTTTTAGCAAATCCAAATACGGGACAAAGTATATTAGAATTTTATCAAAAGCCCACCTATAATATCGCTCAAAATACTTTATACATTGATAGTAGTAATCCTTCTTGTATCATATTACAACACCCTAATGTTGCTCCTGGAAAACCAACGATTAATGGACCTTCAAAAGGAAAGAAAAATATAGAATATGATTTTATTTTTAATGCAAATGATCCTGAGGAGGACCAAATATATTACTATATTGATTGGGGAGATAAAACTACAGAAGATGATTGGAACGGACCATATAATTCCGGTGAAGATGTAATTTTTAAACATCAATGGGACACAGATGGTACTTATATTATTACTGTTAGAGCAAAAGATATAAATGGTTTATGGAGTAATGAAGAAACCCATGAAATTATAATACCAAGGAATAAATTTTCTTATAATCTATTTGAAAGATTTTTTAAGAATTATTTAAACTTTTTACCGATGTTGAAACTAATATTTCACATGCTAAATTTTGGGATGAATCAATAATTCTTATTTCTTTAATTACTATGGTAAAAATTAAAAATAAAATAATAAAAAATGCAATAATTTACTTAAGAAATGGTGAAAATCAATTTTATAATATGATTAAAATAACGGATCAAGGAGTTATTTATGGAAATATTAAAAAAGAACCTTTAAAAAAATTAAAGGCTGATTGTTCAACTGATTTTAATGATTTAAATGAAAAATTTATTGAAGGAGGATTTATCCCCAAACAAAATATCATTAAGATATCAGTAGGAAAAAATAATTTTGATTTAAAAGAAGAAAAGATATAAAGATTGATTGATGGTACTCCACCTTAAAAAACCATTTCTTTCTTTTCTTCTTTTTTATCAATAATCTTAAAAAAATTAGATTTATTATCTATATAAAGATATGAAATAAACAGGAGGACTCAAGATTATGTCACTTGAAAATAATAAAAATTTATCAAAAAAATTATTTGAAGAGGTTTGGAATAAAGGTAATCTAGATATTGTTGATGACTTGATTGCAGTAGACTATGTAATTCATATGGGAAATAAGGATTTAGTGGGAATTGAAAATTATAAGAATTTTGTGAAGATCTATCGCAATGCCTTTCCCGATATATGTTACACTGTTAATGATTTAATTGCAGAGAATGACAAGGTTGTGGAAAGATGGACAGCACAAGGGACCCATATGGGTGAATTACTAGGTATTCCTCCAACAAATAAAAAATTAAAAGTTACAGGAATCGATATCGTCAGAATTAAAGATGGTAAAATGGTTGAACGATGGGCTGAATATGATCTTCATGGAATGATGGAACAATTAGGAGTTATTAAATCATTTAATATTCAGAATCTATGAAAGTTTTTTTTAATCTATGATTATTTTAAATTTTCAATTATTAGGTGAAAAGCTATATTTTTACTAATAAAACTGAGTTTAAATCTATCCCCCTGCATTTTTTTATTTTTAACAAAAGAAAAATAGTTATTTTTTTAAAAAACAATAAAAAGAAAAAATGAACGATATATAGTTTTTTTAGGAAAATTATTGAAAACGTCTAAATTTTTAATTGAAAACATTATTTATTAGTTTAATAATTCAAAGCCCAAAGGAGGAAAAAATATGAAGAATATCTTTGGGTTTTATTGTCTATTTTTCTTTGGTAACTTACTTCCATTTCTGATAATTGAATTTTATTTTCAAGATTATTTTGCAATCGGACTTATTGCCATTATTGCTAGTATCGCTCTTATATTATGTATTTCTATTGGATATATTAAAAGAATATTTATTATACAAACTGATAATTCGTTAAAGAAAATTTATTATGTTAATTTATTACAAAAGAAAGAGTTGAATAAAAGACCATCTTTTTACTTTTTTAGAAAAAATTTTTTGTAATAAATATCGATTAACTAATACTTTTTTCTAATAGTTTACAACATAATTGTAGAGTTTTTAAGGTTTAAATCTCATCCCCTGCATTTTTTTATTTTTTTATTGCCTTTACTACCATTCCTTTTGGTACAATATATCCTTTTATTGGAAACCAGACTGCTTCAAAATAGTCTACTACAATATCATTAAACCCAGCTTCTTTTAACAATTTTTTCATTTCTTCTCCACTATACAACTTTAAATCCATTTTCTTAATATGCTTCTTATGATCCACTCCATCATCCTTATTAAAAGCCATCTCAATAATCAATCTTCCTCCAGGTTTTAATACTCTAAGAATTTCTTTAAGTGCTTTTTCAGGCTCATTTAAGAAAAAAAATACTTCAATTGCTGCAACAACTGTAAATTCATTATCAGACCAAGGTAATGACAATGTATTACCTTGCTTAAATTCGGCTTTTCCTGATTCAACAAGTTTTCTATTAATTTTAGATGCCAATTTTACCATATCCTCTGAATGATCTATACCAGCAATTTTTGAAACATGAGTCATATGTTTTTTTATAAAAATCCCAGAACCAAATCCGATTTCAAGGTATTTATCATCCTTTTTTGGATTAATTGCCTTTATGGCATTTTTATAAAATTCTTTATGACCTCGAGCCATACCTTTTGCAAGTATTTTTCCGAAAAAACCTGTGGGTTTTGCAAATTGTGACATTTTTGAAATCCCCTACAGAACAACAATTAACAAACAATATATTTTTTGTTTTTTCTTAAAGCTGTGAAAATTAGATAAAAAAGTATATTTTTAAAAGTAAACTCTAGTGAAAATCTCGTTTTCAGCATTTTTTATTTATAAAATTTACGGCTATTGGCAGTTGTTATAATATTAAAAGTTTAATATTAAAAAAAGAGTCTAGCTGAGGGAGGAAGGAAAGTATGAAAAAAGGTTTGAATTAATATTCATATTTACTTCCAAACTAGACTCCTTAGATTTAGAATAATATCAATTAATTTATAAATTTTATATTACAAATAATAGTAGTATTTTCAACATGGGGAAATTTTCTAAAAACCAATAGAAATAAGAAGTAAATGTAGTCTTGGTTCTCGGTATGTTTATTTCAAACTCAGACCAGCTACTCTCAGCATTATAAGTGTCTACAGCTTTAGCTTTGATTTTATAGTTACCTTTCTCACTCCAAGTATTATTTACCTTTACATCTGTTCCAGAAGGATTAAAATCAGTCATATAAGTGTTATCATCACCCCAATCAATTATATATTTAACATCATCACCATCGGAATCTAAAGCATTAAATATAAATTCATATTCAATTCCAGGATTTCCACTATTTGGACCACTAATTTCCGGTGGATCTGGTGGATTATTATATCTGTAAATATAGACTCCATCTTGTACTATTGTAAATAAGACATAAAGTTCATTCAAATTCCAGGGATATGCAAGCATATCACCTTCGTAAATGGATATATCATTATTTGTTTTTAAATCATATAAACGTAGACTAGCACCAACTTCACTATAAGCAATCATATTATCAAATATTTCTGGAGTACTACCTGTTGACTCTTCTCCTGTCAATATGGAAGTCTCATCTCCAGAAGTGATATTATACATTTTAAGTCCATATATTTTTGTCCCATTTACTTTATCATAATATAAATAGCTATATACAATATTATTATCATAAATTGAAGGAAAAGTTTCCGATTCAAACTGAGAAGTGTTTGTAACTCTTGTGTATTTTTCACTGTCAATATCATACATAACAATATCAGCAATATTACCTTCTGTCAATTGCCATGCAACGATGTTTTCATATATACATGGGTTTTCTGGATAATCTTCACCAGGACTATCTGTTAATTGGATATTTTTACCAGTAGCAATATTATAAAGAAAAATTTCGGTATCATAAATCCCTGAATCAGTGTTTTCATAAATTATATAATCACCATAGAACTGAAAATCATCTGAATCTCCACCTGGCCAATTAGTAACAATCAAATCTGTTTTTTCACTTGTATCTATATTAAATATTTTAAAACCATTATAAGTAAAATCATAATATACAACCCTATTTTCTGATATTTTAGGAAAGACTATATTTCCTCCAACATAAACATTTTCTGTCTCTCCTGTTTTTATATCATAAATGTTAAGAATAGTTATATTTTCGTATACTACAAAATCATTATATAAATCACAGGTTACATCATCATCAATGATTTTTATTAAATCCCGATCGCCTTTCAAATCAACATTAGAGTCATTTACCCTTACTTCAATACTTACAAGATTTTTTGCAGTTGTTAATCCAATAAAGATACTAGCTAGAAAAAGTATACAAATTAATAGACTTATTATTTTCATTTTATTCATCTCCATTTTATTTTTTTTACCATTATAGAAATACAAATGTACAAAATATATAAAAGTTGGTCTTAAAAAATAAACAAATATAAAAAAACATATAAAAAAATTTGATTTTTGTACATATTAAAATTCAATATACAATAAAAATATCCACAGCTAATTCAATTTGTTATTACTATAACTTTATTCCTAATAGATGTTTTATTTAATTTTTTCCTTATATTGAAATCATATCATATTAAGAATTCATTAATTCTTTCGTCAACTCTTTGTTTTCATTTTCTTTTTTTTTATGACATTTTTGAACAAATAATAGAATTAATGCAATTTCTTTATTCTTATGTTCAAATAACTAGAAAATATTTTTTTAAATCATTTTTAACTTTATGTTATCCAAACATAATGGATGATAAATATGGTAAAATTTAAAAACAGATTTTTTAAAGCAGGTGTTTTGATATGTATTTTTCTAACTGCTATTATATCAAGCGCACAAACAGTATATAATGAAAATATGTACGATTTTACAAATGTTGAAGAAAAAGAGAATTTTTTAGTAGAACCACCGGAAGAGGAGTGGAATAGATCATATGGAGGACAAAATTATGAGGAAGGTCGTTCTGTTCAGCAGACGGTTGATGGTGGGTACATTATAACAGGGCGCACATCTTCGTTTGGCGCTGGGGGTTATGATGTTTGGTTGATAAAAACTGATTTTTCTGGATTGAAGGAATGGGATAAAACATTTGGAGGGGAAAAGGACGATGTAGGTTATTCTGTTCAACAGACAACTGATGGTGGATACATTATAACAGGATTCACATATTCATTTGGTGCTGGGGGTTATGATGTTTGGTTGATAAAGACTGATTGTAATGGAAGCATGGAGTGGAATGAGACATTTGGAGGAACAAATTTTGAAGAAGGTTATTCTGTTCAGCAGACGGTCGATGGGGGGTATATTATAACTGGACGCACATCTTCTTATGGTGAGGGAGGTCACGATGTTTGGTTGATAAAGACCGATTCCGTTGGTAATGAAGAATGGAATAAAACATTTGGAGGACCACTTTATGATTATGGTTATTCTGTTCAGCAAACAACAGATGGAGGATACATAATAACAGGTTTTATCGGCTCTGGTCATTTTGATGTTTGGTTGATAAAAACTGACCGCTATGGCTTCATTGAGTGGAACAAAATATTTGGAGGAATAGCCGCTGATGGTGGTTATTTTGTTCAGCAAACCGCTGACGAAGGTTACATTATAATTGCAACTACAGCCTCATATGGGACGGGAGGTAGTGATATTTGGATGATTAAAACAGATCCAAAGGGCGATAAAGAGTGGGATGAAACATTTGGATCAACAGATGGCTATTATGGTTTTTGTGTTCAACTAACTGCTGATGGAGGATATATTATTTCGGGTTACATATATACATATAGTAATCAAAATTATGATGCATTGCTGATAAAAACGGACTCTGAAGGTAATAAGGAGTGGGATGAAACATTTGGAGGAACAGATATTGAAATTGCTTATTCTGTTCAGCTTACTGCTGATGGAGGATATATATCAACAGGACGCACAGATTCATATGGTTCTGGAGGAAATGATGTTTGGTTAATTAAAATAGAGACTGATAATAACCCACCTTATGAACCAAGTGAACCAATTCCAGAAAATAACTCTATAGATGTAAATATTGATACTAATATCAGTTGGACGGGTGGTGATCCTGACAATGACACTATTAAATATGATGTTTATTTTGGTACAACAAATCCTCCACCTAAAATTATAAGCAATCAAACTGAAAACTACTATGATCCTGGAATTTTAGAATATAATACAACCTATTATTGGCAGATTGTTGTCTGGGATTATTACATCCCATGTGTAAAAGGACCAATATGGACTTTTACTACATATATAAATCAACCACCAAGTCCTCCTTTAATAGATGGTCCAAAGAGCGGAAAAAAAGGCCAAACTTATCTTTATACATTTGTGTCAGAAGATTTCGAAGGGCACAATGTTAGCTATGATCTATATTGGGGTGATGGTACTTCAGATGGTTGGCTTGGTCCATACGCCTCAGGTAAAGAAATAAAGTTTAATCACACCTGGTATAATATGGGAAATTATATACTCAAAGCAAAAGCAAAAGACACTTTTGGTGCTGAGAGCAATTGGTCGGAATTTGAAGTAAACATTCCAAGAAACAGAATATTATTTTATCAATGGTATCAGTGGTTCCAGAAACAATTTCCATTTCTTGATAGAGTATTGTTATTATTTAAATATTTAATATAGGATATATTATATATTAAAGAGGCATGAATTATATGAATAAATTCTCTATTATGCTTTATAAAATACTAGGTATTGGAGTTATTATTTTATTTGTTGTTATGAGTGTTGGTTCATCTACTGGTAATTTAATTTCAGAAAAATATATTGATAAAACTCAACAAAAAACAGAGGTATCCACTTTATTTAAAGAGTTATTATTAATTGATATCTATAATGATTTACAACAGATAGAAAAGCGGAATGAAATCAGTTTATTATTACCAGTAATTAATTTTCCATTACCTGGAGAAGTTTTTAGAACCGGAGATATAATAGAGGTAAATGGTACTGTATCAATCCCAGATTTTCAAAATTATATAATTGAATGGGGGATTGGATTGAATCCAACTGAATGGTATACTGATGGAGTAACCCTTATTCATAATGGCACATTAGAAATCATAAATGGAACCTTGGGTTTTTGGGATACTGATTCAATTACTGATGCAGAATTCTATTCAATTAAACTAGCTGTTAATCTTATGGATTCAGAACAATATGATGTAAACGTCAGTATTTATCTTGATCCAACATTACATATTAATTTTCCTTTTGGTTGGCCACATGAAATTCAAGGGTCTCAAGTAGCTATTTGGAGCCCTATTGCTCTTTCTGATATTAATAATGATGGATATCAGGAAATTGGTTTTGGAACTGTTACTATAGGATCTGTTGGCGATAATAACAATGATTATGTTATTGATTATATGGGAAATATATTGCAGGGATGGCCAATCCAGATGTACGCTATTCAGGGAGCATCTCTAACATTTGCAAATTTAGATAATTCAACAATTAACGAAGAAGTAATTGGAGGAATGTGGGGAAATAAAATCTATGTTTGGTATGACAATGGAACATTGGTAGACGGTTGGCCAAAAAATATCTATGCATCTCGCGCAACACCATCAGTAAGTGACATTGATTGTGATGGAGATTTAGAAATAATTCTTCCCACTGTTGATGGTGGTGGCCTCATTTATGTATTACATCATAATGGAAACATAGTTGATGGTTGGCCGGTTTCAATAGGTAGTCCTGTAAGAAGAGGAGCTTCAATAGCAGATATTGATAAGGATGGTTTTGCTGAAATCTTATTTGGTGATCAAAATGGTTTTGTTCATGCCTTACATCATGATGGTAGCTATGTTGATGGATGGCCACAACAAGCCCATGATTTAATTAAATCCTCGCCAGTAATTGCAGATATTGAAGGTGATGGTGATTTAGAAATAATTATCTGCTCAGGGTTTACTCAACAAAGAATAATTTCTATATGGCATCATGATGGAACCATGGCTTATGGTTGGCCACAGGAGAATGGATTGTCGTTTGTTCAACCATCGGTTGGAGATATTGACAATGATGGTGATTTAGAAATACTGGCAGGTGGTTCTATTCCAAATAAACCATATGCCCGGTTTTTTGTATGGCATCACGATGGAACTTTGGTTGATGGTTGGCCTATAAAATTTCCATGGGATGGTTCTCAGAATGTTGATTATATCTATGCTCAACCAGTTATTGGTGATATTGATGGAGATGCAGATGTTGAAATAATTGTAGGATCATATAAAAACAAATTATACGCATGGCATCATAATGCAAAAAATGTGACAGGGTGGCCAAAGATAATTGGTGATTCTGTTGATTCAACTGCTGCAATTGGTGATATCGATAATGATAATTTGGTGGAGGTTGCTGTCGCAGGAGATGATGGAAAAATCTATGTTTGGGATTTAGAAGCAATTTATAATTCATCAAACATGCAGTGGCCGATGTTTCAGTATGATAAATACCATACAGGATACTACAGAGGAAAAACTGGTAATAATACACCGCCAACTGCACCAACGATTGATGGTCCAACAAAATGTAAACCATTTATAGATTATAATTATACTTTTACAGCTACTGACCCAAACGGAGATGATATATGGTATCATTTACGTTGGGGGGATAATGAAAGAATTCACATATATGGACCGTATCCTTCTGGAGAAGAATTAATATTGTCAAATAATTGGACTGATAAAGGGACTTATAAAATTACTTGTTGGGCTAAAGATATTTATGATGCAGTCAGTGATGTTTCTAAATTAGAAGTAAAGGTCCCAAGATCAATGTTTATGTCAATTTCCTGGTTTAACTGTTTTTTTGAGCGATTTCAAATACTTGATAAATTATTGGGATTAATTAAATATTAAATGTTAAATTTCTCTCTTTTTTTTCTAATTTAGATCAACAATTTGAACATATTCAAATTTATTACATTAAATTTTTATTTCATGTACTATTTTTTTAAGATATCATTTTTATACATAAATTTGAATTTTATATAAGTATGTGATTAGAATGAATAAAAAAATTATAGGAGTTTTAATTTGTATGCTGCTATTGACAAATGCAACTTTAGCTATTGGAGAAATTACAAAAAATAAAAAAATTAATTTAACAACAGATGAAGAATGGGTACAATACCAGAAAATTCTTGCATCAGATGGAGGATTTGATGACTGGTTTGGTTTTTCTATAGATATTGATGGGAATTATGCTATTATAGGAGCAAGATGGGATGATGTAGACGATGTTGTTAATGCTGGTTCTGCATACATTTTTAAATTCAATGGTGAAGAGTGGGTAGAAGAAGCAAAAATTTATGCATCAGATGGTGAGGAAGGAGACTGGTTTGGTCATTCTGTTTCAATTAGTGGAGATTATGCGTTTATCTCTGCTGCAAGTGATGAAAATACAGGTAAAGCTTTAGGTTCAGTATATTTTTTTAAACGTGACGGTGAATCTTGGAGAGAGGAACAAAAATTAGTAGTAAATCCTGAGGGTGGTAACTCAGCTATTGATTTTGGATGGTCAGTTTGTATAGAAGGGGAATATGCTCTAATCGGAGCTATAAATGATGATGACTTAGGAGACTCTTCAGGATCTAGTTATGTTTTTAAATATGATGGTTCAAGATGGAACCAAGAACAAAAATTACTCGCAGAAGATGGAAAAGCATGGGCTTATTTTGGTTATTGCATATCTATAGATGGTGAAAATGCAATAATAGGTGCAAGATGTGATGAATATATAGGCGCGGCATATATTTTTAATCTTGAAGGTACAACATGGGTTGAAAAGCAGAAACTTGTTTCAGCAGATGGAGTATCGGGTGATTATTTTGGTAGATCTGTTTTTATAAATGGTGAATATGCAATAGTAGGTGCTAATTGTGATGATGATAACGGAGAAGATTCTGGTTCGGTATATATCTTTAATTATGATGGTAGTACTTGGGAACAACAGGCAAAGATAAAAGCTTCTGACGGTGAACCTGAAGAAGAATTTGGAGATGCTGTTTATATAAATGATAATTATGCGTTAATCGGAATGCAATATGATGATGAAAATGGAATGTATTCTGGTTCAGCTTATATCTTTAAACGTGATGGCGTTAATTGGATAGAACAAGAAAAGTTAATTCCCCCAGATGGTGGATACTGGGAGCAATTTGGTAATGCTGTTTTTATGAAAGATAATTTTACTTTTATTTGTGCTTTATATGATGATGAAAATGGACAGTATTCTGGTTCAGCATACGTTTATAAAAAAATAATCAAAAAAGCAGATTTAGATTGTACTGGAAGTCTGATATGGGAAGATATTTCACCAGAAGAAGTTGTAAATGGTAATTTTACTTTAAAAAATATTGGTGATGAAGGTTCTTTACTTAACTGGAAAATTGAAAGCTTTCCAGATTGGGGTACATGGACGTTCATTCCACATAGTGGAGATAATCTTACTCCAGAATTTGGATCAATTACCGTGAAGGTAGAGGTTTTTGCACCAGATCAAAAAGATTCAGAATTCACTGGGGAAGTAAAGGTAGTAAATAGTGAGAATCCTGAGGATTATGAAATTATTAATGTTTTATTATCTACACCAAGAACAAGAGAAACCTATAAATCAATTTTATATTGTTTTTTAGAGAAATTCCCAATTCTGGAAAGACTGCTGAATCTATTAATTTATTAGGTGATTATATGAATAAAACTCAAGTTTTCAATTATTAAAATCGAGTTCAAATTCCGTTCAATGCATTTTTTAATGCTTTTTATTGGAGAAAAACAAAATGAATTATAAATATAAATAGTATCTAGGTTGATTAAAAAAAATATTTTAGGTGATTATATATGAGATATGAGATTCATCGATTCGATATCAATATGGAAAAGGACCAGGATAAATTAAAACAATTTCTAAACAATCTAAAAGGTGAAATAGTAGCAATAATTCCAAATGTCAAACCAACCTTTAGACCAATGGGAGCAACAGCAAAAATAGACTTTCTATTGATTATTGAGAAGATAGGTTTTTAAATCTTTTTTGAAATGGAAAAATTGAGTTAGAATTATAATTCTTTTTTTTCATTTATAACTTTACCGGTAAAATCGTATTAGAATCTTGATTAATTTTTTATAGAGGTAGGAGTTATAAATTTTATAGAAAATGAAGAGATATTTATGATAATAGGTTTTGTATTAATTAAAACATTACCAGGTTATGAGCAGATGGTATATAATAAACTATATAAGGTTTCAGAGATAATTGAATTTCATCCGTTATTTGGTAAATATGATTTTATAGCTAAAGTAGAATCAAAGGACTATGACAAACTTGGAAATGTTGTTGTAAACAAAATTAGATCAATTGAAGGAGTAATGAGCACAAAGACATTAACTGGAACAAAATTTTGGTAAAACAATAATTTTTTTCTAAAAAATATAGAAATATTAATTTGAAAAAGAGCCTAGCTGAGGGAGGAAGGAAAGTATGAAAAAAAGAGTTGAATTATTATTCATATTTGCTTCCAAACTAGACTCCTTAATCGACAGGGTAACTTCTTTTAATTGATAAATTTTATCTGACAAATAATAGCAATGTTCATAGAACTGGAGTTTTGTATAAATATTATTCAGGTATGTCAACCCATTTGTGTGACTTTGCAACACTAAAATATGTATAACTTCTTATCATCTTAGGAAATTTACTTGATATATCTTCAATAATTTCGTTTAATTGATTTACATTTTTAACAATTAATTCTAATTCCAGGTCTGCATACCCAAAGGTTTTATCAATATATGATAAATGTGGATTTATCTCAAGGTAATTTATGATTTGATGTATTTTATTATAATCTTTAAGGTTTATATCAACTTTAAACCATTTATATCCTATTAATTCCCAATTAATTGTTATATGAAATCTGAGTATTGCCCCCAATTCTATTAATCTCTTTATTCTCTTTGTTATTGTAATAGTTGTTAAATTTAGTTTTTTAGCAATATCTAAAGTTGGGATTCTTGAGTCCTGAGCAAGTAATTGTAATATCTGAAAATCCAGATCATCATATTCTATTATATCCCCACCCCTTCTAACAATTAGGTTTGATCGGTCATCTTTTTCATCTATTAAAAAAGATTTTGAATATATGTTTTCTCCAATAAATGGAGCAATTACCTGTTTAGCAAAATAATCTCTATAACTACTTAGTGTTTTTTGCCAGAAGGAATGAATCTCAGAAACGTTTTTTGCCATCATAAATATACAAAGCTCAAAAGATCCTTCTGGTGAAGCAACCATTTGAGTGTGTTTAAAATTTACAAAATGGTCAATAATTTCCTTTTTAATTTCTGGTGTTATATATTGATAATTAAAATAAAATCTCATACATGTATAACCTAATTTCAAAGTGTCAATTAATGTATTAAAACGTACGATTATCCCTTTTTCTTGAAGTCTTTTTATTCTATAATTTACTATTTCTTTATACAAACCAACTTTCTTACCAAGTTGAGAATATGATTGTCTTGAATTCAAATCTAGATGATAAAGTATTTTCCTATCTTTTAAATCTAATTTTTCCAAATTGACCTCAATATAAGATATTCTTTTATATCTATTTTACAATTATGTTCTTAAAATATTGTATAAAATATCATTTTTATGTTTTTTTTGAAAAAATAAAAAAGCTGATGATAGGTTTCTAACTTAAAGTTCTAAATAATTAAATTTATAATTAAAAATAGGAGAAAGGTTATTTTCTTTTAAAATCGAGTTAAAATCTCCATTTATTTTTTTTAGATTTCATTGACCAATATTACTCTTTTGGTTTATTCTCTTTGACGAATTTTTTAATTTCTTCAATGTGTTCTAAAATTAAGACAGCTTTCAAATATCCAAATCTAAAAGGATAATTATCATCCTCACTTCTTTTTAACACTACCAGCTTATTTCCTTTATATTCTCCTGTTTCAAATACCATTAATATCCCTTCTTCCAATATCTGATATAGAATCTATACTTTATAGGAGCTTTTATTTTAATCGGTAAAATTGAAAAGGATGATTTTTATTAATTTTTAACTTGACTAGCAATCACATGAGCCCATTCTTTGGCTTTCTCAGGTTTCATCGTTTCTTTTTCACCATCTTGCTTTACCCATTTCTCAGGAATTTTCCCTGGGAAGGAGACTAGTGACTCAGGCTTGAGCCTATACTTTTCTACGATTGGACGTAAGAATTTATTGACAGCTTTGTCGGGATCTTCAATTGCAGTACCACTTGATAAGAACAAAAACAGAGCCTTGTTGCTTAGTTCTTTTTGTTTCAAGACTTTCTTCCAGCGTCGATAAACCCTAAACATACGCACGCCTGTTCCTAGAACGATTGTATTAAATTCTGCAATATCAGGAATTCCATGAGCAAGATTGCTAGTTTCAACAGCAAGACCATCTGCTGTAAGTGTCTCTGAAATTATCTTTGCGTATTCCTCAGAAGCTCCACCTTTAGTAAAATATGCAACAAGTATCCTATTAGTCATATTAACTACACGATGGGAGATTTCATCTCGGATTTAAGAACATTTCTATAATTTGGAATTAGAATATCTTTAACTTTATAATGAAACTTGAAGTTTTCAAATATTTTTATAATAGATTATATATAGCTATCTTCTAATTATTAATTTTTAGAAAGAGTCAAAATTAAGAGTTTTAATGTTAATAATTTTTAGGGGAGAAAAGAAAAATGGTAAAAACAAAAGATATACATTTGATATTGAAAAAAATAAATTTATTTTCATCATTAGATGACCAGTCTTTAAAGCTGATTGAAAAAAATATGAAAAAAGTTAATTTAGAACCAGATGAGTATATATGTACGGAGGGAGAACCAGGAGATCGTATGTTTGTCATTGCTTCTGGAAAAGTACGAGTTCTAAAAAAGGGTAAGGGCAAATCATTGATAGAAATAACAATGTTGAGAGATGGATCGATAGCAGGTATTATGAGTCTTTTTGAAAAAAAACCTCGCTCTGCAACTCTTCAGGCTTACAATAAAGTTCAAGTTTGGGAATTAGATTATAAAACCTTTCAAAATATTCTTAATAAAAACCCTACTATTTCACAAGAATTTCTGGCTGTTCTTAGTAGATACTTAAGAAGAGAAACAAAAGCTATAGCTGATTTGATTTCTTATGATGAAGATGAACGTCTAAAGGTTGCAATGTTTGATACTAAACCTTATATCCAAAAAATATTTGATGAGCAGAATGACAACCGTTATTCATTTAGATATTTTAAACCTCGACTTAACCTTGATACTACATCTTTAGCTACTGGATTTAAGGTTGTATGTGTTTTTGTAAATGATAGTATTAATGCAGATGTAGTTGAGGAATTAAATCGTTTGGGAATCGAGATGATAGCCCTGCGTTGTGCCGGTTATAATAATGTAGATATTGAAGCTTGTAAAAAGTATGCAATAAGTGTAGCTTATGTTCCTGCCTATTCACCTCATGCAGTGGCAGAACATACTGTTGCTCTAATGATGGCTTGTAATAGACGTATTCATAAAGCAAATAACCGAATTCGTGAGGGAAACTTCTCACTTGATGGACTAGTTGGGTTTGACATGTATGGAAAAACTGCAGGCATAATTGGAACTGGAAAAATTGGAAAATGTGCAATTGATATATTGCTTGGATTTGGTTGTAAGATACTTGCTTATGATAAGTTTCCTGATAGTACTATTTCTAGAAAGAAAGGAGTTGAATATGTAAAACTTGACAAGCTTCTAAGAAATTCAGATATAATCAGCTTACATGTTCCGTTAAACCCTGAAACCCATTATATGATTAATAAAGAATCTATAAAAAAGATGAAACGCGGTGTTATGTTGATAAATACAAGCCGTGGAGGTCTTGTTGATACAAAAGCACTAATTGAAGGTTTAGTAAATGGACACATTGGTAGTGCTGGTTTGGATGTATATGAAGAAGAAATTGAATATTTCTTTGAAGATTTTTCAAATACAGTGATTACAGATGAGATACTTGCCCGACTTACTACTTTTAACAATGTGATGATTACCAGTCATATGGGATTTCTAACGAATGAGGCTCTAACAAATATTGCAAAAACAACAATTGAAAACATAAGTGAATACGAAAAAGGTAAACGTGGTTCTCAATTGACAAACACAATCATAAAGAATTAATTTAAAAATCTATTATTTATTTTACAAATTTAAGTATGAGGAATTAAAATGAAAAATGATGAATGCACTATATTTATTATAACAAAAAATGGTGCAACACAAAGTTTCCGTAAAGAAAAAGATGTTTGGATACAAAAAAGTTCGAAAGGAATAATTCGTAATTGTACTGCAGAACAAGTACTTTCTCATATTTTACCAGCGTTAGCAT
>LSSG01000009.1 GCA_001595915.1 Thermoplasmatales archaeon SG8-52-3 | reverse complement strand
AATTAACAATATTGTTTCCCTATGAAATCAAAGCAATTGCATATGATAATGCTGGTAATCAGGATTTTGATTCAAAAATCGTATGGAAGTTTGGATAAACAAAAATAGTAATAATATCTACAATCCAATAAGTATATATTTATATATTAAAATAAATTTAATACTTTATAAAAAATTTCTTATATTAAGTATTATTTGGGTAAAGCTGGAGTGAGCACAATTGTCAGAAAATGTTAAAGTTGGCGATAGGGTAAAAATTGTTGAAATGGACGATGGACTATCAAAATTAGAAAAAGGATCAAAAGGAACTGTTAAAAATATAGATAATGAACAAGATCTCATTTGGGTCGATTGGGACAACGGCGAAAAAATTGCATTAATAAAGGGTATTGATAAATACAAAGTGATAAAAAAATAAAAGAAATCAAAATAATGTTTTTTGTTTCATCATTTGTTTAATATTTGAAAATTTATTAAGGATAGGTTCCACTCGTTCCAAAGAAAATTGATGAGCGTCGCACAATATCTTTATCACTTTTTCATTATCAGGACCAGGCCATTCAAGAGAGTAATCATCTGTTACATCTGGTTTTAGAAATATTTTTCTTATTTCTTTTATTTCCTCAAATGATGGTAGATTTTCTCCACCGATTGTTGCAAGTACATTTTCAACATTACCATTTTTTTTAATTAAATCTAAGCTTTTTTTTGGTCCAATTCCTTTTATTCCATCATTAAAATCTGTTCCGATAAGTATTGCCATATCTACAAGTTGTTTTTGTGTGATACCAAGTTGTTTTAGGTTTGATTTCAATCTAATTTGATGAGGACTTATTTGAGTATATGCTTCTTTGCCTGGTAGTTTACGTCTTGAAGATGAGGTTAAATTCCTAATTAGAATTGGTGAACCAACCAAAAGACAGTCAAAATCTTGTGAACCTGTTGCATAAGCATCACCCATTTTTACCATATAACTTGCCTGTGCTTCTCCTTCTGAGGGAGATTGTATATATGGAATTCCAAGTGCGTTAAGTAATTGTTTACTTTGTTTAATTATTTCATCAGTAACCTTTGATGTTTGTTGAGCTTTAGATTTTGCCTTTTTAAGATCGCCTGCTTCTAGTGCCTCTTTCCATTCCTTTTCAGCAAGTTCTTTTCTTTTTTTTCTTTCTTCAAGAGTTTTTGCTTTTAATGGATTTGGTTTACCATCAAATACATAAACAGGCCTAATTCTTGCTTCAACCATGTTACCTGTTCGATGTAAAAGACCAGTAAGGTGAGATGTGATTTCCCCTTTTGAATTTTTTAAAGGTGTTCCATCTCTTTGTCTTATAATTGATAAAAATTGATGAATAACATTGTAGGCATCTATTGCAATTATTCTATCATGTAAATCTTTAAATGATATTTTTTCTTGTTTGAATAAATCTCCAATATCAACTCCCATCTTAAAACCTAATATTGATTGTGTATTAATAAAATATTCACTTCATTTTTAATAGAAATTTAGTACCGCTCTTAATTTTTGTCATTACTATTTACCAATTTATTTCATTATCTAAAAAATAAACATTATATATAAATAGTAATAATTGTTGGAGTAATTTCATCGTATTATGAGTCAAGAAGCAAAAAATCCCTGGACAACATCTGACGAAAGACCTCACGATTTAAGTATGCAAGAATGGTGGTGTTTAGAATCATTTTTTAAAACAATAAAAGATAAGAAAAAATGGTGTATAAGAGCTTATTTTTGGGAATGTGAAAAAAAATCTAAAAAAACTTTATCAATATTTGATTTCTCTCTCTTTGATTTAACAAAAGGGAATAATATCATATATAATACTCGTAGATCAGAATTATTAGAAAAGGCAAAGGACAGATTTGATATAAGATATGAAGATTCCTTTATTCAAGGAGAATATCCCAATTATAAGATGATATTTAACGATAAAAAGAATGATATTTTATTAAAAGTGGACTCTCATGCAGATTCATTACCACATTGGATTGCAAATGAAGCTACAAATGGTTGGCTTCCGATGGGGCTTGGTGTTTTTAGATATGGATTTATCCCAAAAAACAAAATAACTGGGACATTACATATAAATAACAAAGTCTATAAATTGAGAGGTCACGGATATTTTGAACATGTGTGGGGAGATTTCCTATATAAAAATCCATTAGGGACTATATTTAGTTTTAAAAAAACTTTTTCTACATATATAAATCTGATTAAATGGTGGCATAAAAACAATAAAATTAAGCTTCCAAATTCAATTGTTTTCAGTTCTGAAAATAATCCTTTAAGTAATGATTGGGCTTGGGCGATTTTTGAAAATGGGTGGACAATATTTTATGGAAATATTCTATTTTGGATTATGGAAGGACCTGCGACTGGTATTTTAATTCTATCAAAAGATGGTAGAAACTATATAGAGTTTGGCAAAATCTGGTTTAAATATAATAAGATTAGACATTCAAAAGAATTTGATTGTGTATATCCTTCAGATATCGAAATAATTGCACAGAACAAAAAAGAGAAATTGCATCTAAATTTTAAAATGACAACAAAGAGTAGAGAATTAATTGAAAGATTTCCAAAAAATAGACATTGGATTGGTCTTACTGTTAATGAAACACCTGGTAAGATTGATGGATATTACTATAATGACAAGGAAAAAATTAAACTTAAAGGGTATTGTAAAATTGAACCTCATAGACAGATATCAAGATTTGGACATAATAGATTAAAAGTTGATTTCATCTATCCACCAAAAGGAATGGGTATAAATAGTGAACTGATTTCAAATTATCTTAAGAAAAAAATTAATATGTCCATTAGACTTGATAAATTTCCCCCCATTAAATTTCAAATACAAAAAAATGTTTAAAATAGTTGATTTAAAACGATAAAATGAAAAAAATATATCTTTATGTAAAAGGTTGCAGAAAACGATATTTAGATACAAAAAGAATACAAAATTATTTGGTTGAAAATAATTATGAGATTGTATCAAAACCTAAAGATGCTGATGTTATAATTTTTGTAACATGTGCATATCTCAATGATGTAGCAGATTATTCTTTAAATAAAGTAAAAGAGTTTCAGAAATATGATGCAGAGTTAATTGTGGCTGGATGTCTTCCATCTATTGAGAAAAAGAGATTAACAGAAATTTTTAATGGAAAGATATTAAATACCACAGATTTGGATAAAATTGAATCATATTTTCCTAGTAATAAAGTACCATTCTCTTGTATTGAAGATCAAAATATATTATTTCAAAATATTAATTCAAGCTCATTTAGAGATCAATTTAAAAGAACATTGAGAAGGTCAAAAACTATCGAAAGATTATATTTAGGAACAAAATATAATATATTTCATCGTTTTGCATATGGAAAAACACTATTGTTTGATGCATTGCATAAAAAAAGTTTTCATATTCGCACTTCTTGGGGTTGCCAAGGAAATTGTGCCTATTGTGGGATTAAACATGCGATAGGTCCTTTCAAAAGTAAACCTATTGACCAAATTATTAAGGAATTCAAAAATGGACTAAATCTAGGATTTACTAATTTTATATTAGAGTCTGATGACATTGGAGCATATGGATCTGATACAGATAGTAGTTTTCCAGAATTACTTGATAAAATGACGGAGATAAATGGGAAATATCATATCACAATTCGAGCATTAGGGCCGCATTGGCTTGTTAAATATGTTGATGATTTAAAAGAAATTTTTAAAAGAAATAAGATAATAAGTCTAGGAATCGCTATACAATCTCCAAATCCAAGAATCTTAAAGCTCATGAATCGTTATTCAGATATAGATAATGTAAAGGATGCATGTTTAAAATTAAAGGAATTTTTACCAGATGTGTCTCTTGATACACATTATATCCTTGGATTCCCAACAGAAACAGCAGAGGAATTCAAAAACACCCTTGATTTTATCCAGGAACTTGATTATCAATTTGGTTACCTAATGCCATATTCTCCAAAAAGTAATACCGAAGCAGAAAAATTAGAACCTAAAATATCTAAAATAGAAATGAAAAAAAGATTAAAATATGCAAAAAAATTTCTTAAAAAAATCGGTCATAGAGTTTTATTTTATACAGAGGAGGAGTGTAGCTTCTTATTATTTGATAAAAGAAAATAACATTTAGAAAATATATTTACTTACCAAACTCAAGACTTTTTTACAATTACAATTTTTATAGGAAAATGAAATAATACAATATGTGTAAGTTTTTGTTTAATTATGGACAGTTCTGCTTTCTTAATTTCTTTTATTTCGTATATCGGACGACTGGAAGCTCTATAACCAAAAATTGTAGGCCAAAATGAGTAAAACCAATCATAAAAACATCTAGCGATTTTTAATATTCCATTTCCTTCTTTGGTCATCGAGGTAAGAACTATTCTACCATTAGGTTTTAAAACACGTTTTAATTCTAACAATAATTTATTAAAGTCTGCAATTCTTTGTAAATCGATAATAAAACTAGCGAAAATTACATCAAATGAATCATTTTTATATGGCAGATTTAGAACATTTCCCTTTACTAAACAAATTCGGTCATCTATTTTATTTTTTTTAAGCTTTTTTTTAACATTTTCAATCATTCCATTAGCAAAATCGATTCCATGTATCTTTTGAGTTGGATTAATTTGTTCAATCATCTTTTCAAGAACCCAACCTGTTCCAAATCCAATATCTAATATTTTTTCTTCTCTTTTAATATTAGCAAGTTTTAATGCTTCCAAATTAGGTTTTATTTCAAAAACTCCCATAATTAAATGATAACAATTGCTTGTTAAATCATATTTTTTTTCAGCTCCATCCTTTGTATAAATAACCTCCCGAACCTGATTTAATTTCATTGAACTCATCCCGAAACAATATAATCCACGATTTTTCTTAATGTGGTTGTATCACCTTTAAGTTGATTTAAATGATATAAGGCTTGATTTTTTTCATCCTCAATTTTAATTTTTATGTTATTTGTTCCAAATATATTTGCAAAATTGTATTTCTTATCTGTATTAATATCATTAGAGTCATCTACAAGTTGAAAAAGAAGACCAACGTGTCTTACATACTCTAAAATTGAACCTTTTTCACATGTATTTAATTTCCCAATTTCGGCGCCTAATAGACCACAAAGATAAAACAGCGAGCTTGTTTTTTTCATATGTATATATAGCAAATCTTCTTCAGATAATATTTTTGAACTTAAATCAAGATATTGTCCACCAGATGCACCTTCAAATCCTAACATCTTTGCAGACATCTCTATAAGCATACTTAAAACTGAAGCTGAAATATCTCTTTTGCTCAATTCTCTTGAAAGTATTTCAAATCCTTTTGCTGCAATAGAAGTGGCAGCAAGAATCGTTATTTGAGATTTAACTATTTTATGGATTACTGGTTTACCCCTTCTAATTGAGGCATTATCCATGACTGGTAGATCATCCAACATGAGAGAAGCAGTATGAAATAATTCAATACAACATGCAGGCAAGATTATTTTCTCAACTTCTCCTTTAGAATATTCATAAATTGCAATTGTTAGGATTGGGCGAATTCGTTTGCCCCCAGCAAATAATGTATGTCTCATTGCTATGGTTAAATCTTTTAATTCGTCATTTTTAAGCTCAGGTAACATTGAGTCTAAGCAATCCTCAATCATTTCTTTCCTTTCTGACATATATTTATTAAAATTTAAATCAGAAGAAACATTGGTTTTTTTTGTATTCATTATAATTGACAACTCCAGAATAATTGTTGATTTAAATATATATTACTAAATTTAAATCTATGCCCGGAATATTTTTATTAAAATATTTAATACAGAAAGAATTAATAAAAATTCTTATTTAAGAATGAATTATCAGTATAGACCATTCTTTATTAATATTCAACTGATAATTTTTGAATCAAAAATTTAAATTTGCCTCCTGCTGTTCGGGGTATATTATCAACATACTGAATTACTATATCTATCTCTCCTTTGAATCTATCTTTAAAGTTTTTAATAATCAAATCCTCATCTTTTTTTGTATAATCCTTTTCTTTTACAATAAATAAAAGAATTTCACCTTCTTTTTCTTGAGCTATTTGACAATCTTTAACGTTTTTTGAAAACTTAGCTATCAAACCGTAAAAGCCTGTAAGTGAAATATAACGTTTTTCTTTTGATACTATTATTTCTTGTTTTCTTCCTTCAATACTCTTCAATAATAAATAATCTCTTCCACACTTACATTTTTTATGGGTTAAAATACCAATATCACCAGTTTTATAACGTATAAATGGAAATATAAAATTATTAAAACCAGTAGCTACAATCTCTCCTTCCTCATCTTCATTTACAACTGGTGTTCCATCCTCATGGACTAATTCTGTAATCCCATATTGAGGGTATAGATGATAATAATTACTATATTCGCATGTTGTGCCAAAGACAGCTTGTTCAAAATGATCGTATAAAGCATGGACTCTACATTGAAACGTTCTTTCCAATATATCTCTTTGCCAATCAAAAAGAGTTTCACCTGCGCATACAACTGTTTTTATACTCGGAAAAAAATCAATAGAATTCTTGTCCATATATCTTGCAAGATTTGTTATTGCTGAAGTAAAACCCATAATAAATTTTGGTTTAAATTTTCTAAGTTTATTAATATATATAGGCAGATTATCATCAGTAATAAAAAAGGATGAAAGTACCATTATCCTTCTAAAAAATTGATATCTATAAATATTATTATATCCAATAAAATAAGCATGTTTTTCTGTAAGAAAACATCCAGCATTATCAAGTAAAGATTGATAAAATGCCATATTTTTAGCCTTCGCTACACCTTTTTCTACAAAGAATCCTAAAGGAAAGCCTGTCGATCCTCCAGTTGTTGTATATTTAAATTTTCTAAGGGGATAATTTGCTGCTTTGATTTCTTCCACATTCTCTTTTACTATTTGTTTTGTCAGAAAAGGAATTTTTTTTAAATCTTTAATAGAATTAATTTCGTTTGGCTCTATATTAAATTTATCAAATAAATTTTTGTAATAAGGTACATTCCTATAAGAATGATTTAATAATCTAGATAATTGTTTTTGTTGGTATTCTTCAAGATGGATTTTTTTCCATTTTTGTGATTCTCGAAGAAATCTAAGATGCTTTCTAAATATATTATTATATAAAATTACTTCAAGAGCTTCTTCAGTTACTGGATTTTCATTATAAAATCTTTGAAATAATCTTACCATATATTTATGACCTCTAATAATTATTTCAAAGGTAAAAAGATTTTTTACTATTTAATATGTTTATAATTTCTTTAGTAATTAATAAGGAAAAAATAATTCAGCTAATATAAATAGATTAAAATGTTTTAAATCAATTAAAATCTAACTAATAATTATTCTTTCGATAGGTTATTTCAAAAAATAAGCTCTTGTGAAACAAAATCGTATTTAATAAACCTTATAAAATGATTTTAATAGGAAAATTAATATAAAATGATTTTTTATTCAAGCTAGATATAAATTATGGATGATAAACAGAGAATACTTTCTACAGTAAGTATCTATCATGCATTAAATGATGGTGCGGTTGCAGCAATTCCTATACTTTTCCCAATTTTTAAAATAATTTTTGATTTGAGTTATACAGAAATTGGTGTAATTACAGGTGGAGCTCTTTTAATTAACATAATATTTCAATTAATTCTGGGAAGAATTTCAGATGGTAAAAATTTAAGAACTATGCTTTCACTTGGAATCCTTCTAATCAGTTTATCATTATTACTTTTTACACAAATTAATGGATTTTATGCATTGATTCTAGTAATGATACTATTAAGAATTGGTGCAAGTTTTTTCCATCCGATTGGTACTGGTTGGATATCAAGAATTTTTAAGAGACATAGGCTTGATTGGGCAATGGGGATACAAAGTGGTTTTGCTGATATTGGTGCATTTATTGCAATCTCAACAACTTTATATATATCAGAGCTAGTAGACTGGAGATATCCGTTATATTTCTGGTCTATCGCAGGATCAATAATACTTCTGATAGGAATTGCTATAACCAGTAAAATAAATGATGAATATCTAAATGTAAAAAAGATTTCAAAAAGACAAACAATAAAAGAGGCGATTAGTGAAAATATAATTTTTTTAAAAAGAATTAAGCTAATAATTCCTGCATTTATAATAAGTGGATCTTCATGGGGAATAATTGTTACCTATCTTCCACTATTTTTAACAGAAAAAACTAATCTATCATTGACTATTATTGGATTAATTGTATCTGTATGGATTGGGATTGGTAGTATTTCATCGATCTTATATGGTAGAATATGCAATAGATTTGGGAGAAACAATGTAGTATTTTTATCTTATTTTACAATTGGTATAACTAGTATTTTAATTACCTATTTTACAAATATTTCATTAATTATTATAATAATTGCTTTAATGGGAATTACTGTTTTTATTACATTTCCAGCTATTGTATCATTTATTTCAGAAATAACTCATGAATCCTCTGAAGGAAAGACCTTTGGAACAATTTTTACATTACAGCTATCTGGTAGTACATTTTTTGTATTTTTGGGTGGGATTTTATCTGATATTTTTGGAATTTGGATTCCATTTATCCTTTTAGGGATTTCTTCTTTTGTTTTTTCAATAATATTATTGATATTTAGAAAAAAACCAATCATTTTAGAAACAGATATTTAGTTTTTCAATCCGATACTTTTAAAGAAATAAATAGCATTCAGACACCTATGAAACGTAACCTAATTTCAATGCTTGATGTAAAAGATGATTTAGAAAAAATTATTGATCTATCAATAAAACTTAAAAAGAAATCCAAAAAGGGTGAGTCAATTGAACTTTTAAAAGGAAAAACTCTTGGAATGATCTTTGAAAAATCAAGTACTCGAACAAGAGTATCGTTTGAAGTTGGTATGACAAAGCTTGGTGGACATGCAATATTTCTTAGTAAAAATGACATACAACTTGGTAGGGGAGAAACAATAGAAGATACTGCTCTTGTTCTATCAAGATATTGTGACATTATTATGTATAGAGCAATGAGCAATGAAGCAATGAAAGAACTAGCAAAATATTCAACAGTGCCAGTTATAAGCGGACTTGATGATAAAGAGCATCCCTGTCAGATAGTAACAGATCTAATGACTATAAAGGAGCATAAAGGAAGTTTGAGGGGGCTAAATTTAGTGTATATTGGTGATGGAAGAAACAATATGGCACATTCTTATATTCTAGGTTGCAGTATTGTTGGAATGAATGTTAAAATTGTTTCACCTAAAAATTATTGGCCTGATAATTATTTTGTTTCAGAATCAAAAAAATTTGGTACGAAATTGCAGATAACAGATATCGTAGATGGTGCTACAAATAATGCAGATGTTGTAGCAACTGATACATGGGTATCAATGGGTGATGAAAAGGAAAAAGTAAAAAGAATCAAAGATTTTCAGAGTTATACAGTAGATGAAAAATTAATGAGTTTAGCAAAAAATGATGCGATTTTTTTACACTGCTTACCAGCTTATTATGGTTATGAGGTTACTAAGGAAGTGGCACATGGAAAACAATCTGTTATTTTTGATGAGGCCGAAAATAGATTATGGGCTCAAGTTGGGATAATGGTTACTCTTTGTAAATGATTGTTTTATTAAGTCTAACTCAGATTATTGATAATTTTGTTAATATTAGTTGCAGAATTGGGAATCTATCAATAAGTTTCAATATGAAATCAAAGTAAATAACTCTTGAACGAGGTGTTTTTAAATATACATCAATAATTTCAAAGTCGGATTCATTGTTTATATTTATAACCTTTACTTTTCCAGAAAATTCCTTATTTTCGTCTTCAGGAACAATTACACTTACTTCAACAGTTGTTTTACCTTCTTCAGGTAATAGATTAAATCCACTATTTGGTGTAAATGTCCAATCTCCCCAGTCTGGCCATTCAGCGATACTCCAATCAAGTTCTGAATATTCTTCGCCAATATTTTCAATTGTAAAACTACCTGTAACTTCGGTCAAAGGTGTAGCTTTCTCCCATCTTAGTTCTCCTTCACCTTCTAGATCAGGAATTGCTGATATCCTTTCGCCAGTCAGTCCCTTTATACAGAAGTTTGCTGATTCATCCCAATCTGGATTACTGAATTCATAATCAAATAGGTCATACCAGGTTGAACCTTCTTTATAGTAACTCTCCCCTGCTGAAGCTGCAGAATTTACTACAACTCTAGATTTACTTGCCCCGAGTAAAACAGGAATTTCTGAGGTTCTATCAATTGGATGACCTCCATTTGACAATTGAACATATATATAGAAGTCATCACCCATTGTAATACTAACAGGAGAATCTAATAAAATTGTATGAAAACCTTTATAATCGATATTCCCAGTTTTCAAAGAGAGCTCATCCTGTAATTCTCCACTTACAAATTGATCATATATTTTCATTGTGTAATCTACATTATCATCAGCATTATAGAAACTTACAGCAACAAGTTCCTCATCCCCTGTTGCAGTAAATGCATTGAATGCCTCAGAAACATCAGTTATTGTATCACGCCAACCATGATAATCATGATAATAAAAGTAGTCGAAAGGTTCATACTCGACACCTTGATATGAAACGGCACCCATCTCAGGATGTTGACCACACCATTTATCATCATAAGAAATCCAGAAATATCCATGCTCAGGTCCCCAATCCCCCCAGCTGTTTTTACAAAGCCATGCACCATTACGAGGCGCTGGAGTCACCTTATCATCATCCCAACCAACAATTGCAACTGCATGGTTAGGATCTTTTGTGGTTTCAGGTGGTTGATAATGAGCAATATAACCACCCATATCTTGCCAGTAAGAGTTATCTACACAAAAAGCAGTACCTATTACTCCATTCTCCATAAGTATGTTTTTTATTGTATTAATATTACTTAGATCTGATTCTGCCACAAACCATTCGATTTCCATTGGATAGTAATGGTGGTAACTTGGCTCATCTCTTGAAGGTGGTGTAGTAATTTCTGAGTAAGGTGCATCAATTTCTCTTATTGCTCCTTCACCTCTTACTTGATAAGCTGAAGAAACCATGTAATCACCACCCCAGTGGGGATCAAGTCCTCCTCCACCAGGATCATCATCATTATTATGTGTGTTAAATCCATTCCACCAATCAAGATGTGCTTCAGAGAGATCTGGTTCTCCAGTTTCACCAGCAGTCTCCCAATTACCAGTCATTAAAAGATTACCTTCTAAAGAAGCGCAGAAACCATGAGTCCAACATGTGCCATATGAGCCTTGGTCTCTAATTCCTGTAACATAATTTTCACCATTAAAATCTCTTAGATCAAAAGTACTTGGTGGATCACTTATTGGTGAAACCATATTATCTTTATAATTTTCAATAGATTGATTTATGTTTGCACCTACGGGTATTACCAGAAAAAGAGCAATTGCTGAAATTGTCAAAAGCCTTATTGTGGTTTTATATTTTCTCATTTTTTTCTCCCCTTAAAAATAAAATAGTTAACATAAGTTAATTCATAGTAACTATATAAATATTAACTATATATATAATATTCGCCTTTAAATATTAAAAAGTATACATTAAAAAGGTTTTAGGTCAGAATCTTATCAAGCAGTTTATTTTTTGCAGCAAATTTTATTTCTTGAGCAATTCTCCTACCAGTAGACATATCCGGTTGAATTAATTCTGAATATGGAGAACCAAATGTATAAGGGTTAGTCCCAGCAACAATTCTTGCGGATATCTCAAAAACCTTGAACTCTAAATCTTCTGTAACAACAGTTTCTAAACAAAATGAGCCGATTATTCCACCAAAAAGGTTTAAAGATTTCTCAACAACAGCAGCTCCCATATCAAAAACCTTTGGAAGTAATGACTCCCTCATAACAATTGGAATATTTCCTGTAACAACAAAAGTTGGATGAATTCCAATTTCCTCAAGTTCGGCAATAGAACCAAGTCTTTGAACCTCATCAATAGTGGTTTCATCCCTACGATCCATAGAAAGAAGTTGAATACTTCCTTTACTTAACTTATAAGCATTGTTTTGGATTGGTGAATAAAAATAATGAAGATAATAACGAGTTCCCATAACAAATTCCTGAATTGTAAAAGGTTTATCTTTCTTGATTCTTCTTAAAAATTCATTATATGTCTTTGCAATAAAAAAACCCTTGCCGCCTTTTGCACCATGGTATTTAACAATAACAGGCATATCTATTTCTTTTGGGTTTTTAATTTCCATTGGCATAGTAAGACCTGCACCTTCTAACCAGATTCTCTCTTTGCCTCTATCTGACTCCCATAAAAGAACGTCTCTATTCCCAAAAGTAGGAATATTAAAGGTTAAAAATTTTTCAGCACCAAGATATTCAACAAAAGACCCATGTGGTATAACAATTGCATTTTTTTCTCTTAATTCATTTGTATATTTGAGAATGTCTTTATATTTTTCAACAATAAAAAACTCATCAGGTTTACCTAATGGAAAAGCATCATAAAATTTCTTTTTTTCTCCAACAGATATTCCAATTGTTTTGAATCCTTCCTTCTTTGCACCATTAAATATCTGAAGACTAGAATGAGAACATACTGTTGCAATTGTCAGATTCTCTTTATCATAAGATGTAAGTATGTCGTTAACATTTATTTTATTCATAAGGCGACACCCTTACACCCATTGTATATAAGGAACTGTTTTAATAGTTTCGATAAACACATTTTTGGTAATATCTGTACAACAACCCTTTAAAAGGAAGAAAACAAAACAAATATTGATAACAATGCAAATTGTAGGGCAAGTATCAAATAAGGATGAAGCAAATGAGATAACATTTATCGCAAAACTCTTTATGGTTGGTCAGCGTGCAAGGTATCTTGCCCAACAGAAAGACAAGAAAAAATAAACACAACTCCTTCTTTTTTTTTTATTTTCAATAAACTTTATTTAGTCATTTACACTTAAAATACTTATCGGGGACTATAGTTTGGTAAGTTTAACAATTTATGGTGGAATAAAGGAGATTGGTGGAAATAAGGTTCTATTAGAAGATAATGGTACAAAAATATTTTTAGATTTTGGAATGAGTTTTAAAAGAAGACAAAAATATTTTGAGGAATTTTTAACACCAAGAACAGCAAATGGAATAGGAGATTTTCTAGCATTGAATTTAATACCTGATATATCTGGTATATATCGAGAGGATTTAATTGAACAACTTGGTAGAAAGTCAAAAAATGCAGAGATACAAGGGGTAATTTTATCTCATGCACATGCAGATCATGCAAATTATATTTCATTTCTTCATAAGGATATACCAATATACTGTAGTGAAACCAGTAAATCTATTCTAGATGCAGTTGATGAACAAAGTCAAAGAAATATTGAAAATGAAGTAATAAATTTCAAAAAACGACCTCTCTATAGACATGAATATAAAAATCCACCTATTGAAAGAACATTTAAAACTTTTAGAACTGGAAAAAAAATAAGTATTGACTCACTTGAGATTGAACCTATTCATGTTGATCATAGTCTACCAGGAGCATATGGATTAATAATACATACCTCTGAAGGATCTATTGTTTATACCGGTGACTTGAGAATGCATGGGATACATGCAAATATGACAAATGATTTTATTGATACTTCAAAAAACTCGAAACCTATAGGAATGATAACAGAAGGAACAAGAATAAATTTAAAAAAAACAGATGAATCTGAGAAAAAAGTATACGAGCGCTCAAAAAGGGAAATATTAAAGAATAAAAAGCTCTCGATTATTGATTTCAACTTTAAGGACATAGATAGATTTACAACATTTTATAGAATTGCAAAAGACCTTGAAAAAAAACTTGTAATAAGTTTTAAACATGCATGTTTTCTAGAAAGGTATCATAATGATAAAAAGTTAAAATCGCCTGATAGTAAGGATGAAAATATCTTGATTTTAAAACCTAAAAGATTAACAGGTACCTATATTGATGAAGATTACACAGATATGTATATTAAAAAAAGGTTGAATTATCCTAATATAATTACTGCTGAAGAAATTACAAAAAAACCAAATGATTACATGGTAGTTTTAAATTTCTACTATTTTAACATGTTAATTGATTTAAAGCCAAATGGTGGAATATATATTCATTCACTTTCTGAACCATTCAATGAAGAAATGGAGATTTCATATGAACGAATGAAAGCATGGATAAAACACTTTAACTTGAAATTTGTTCAATCTCATTGCTCAGGTCATATAAATGGTACAGATTTAAAAGAATTAATCAAAACTGTAACACCAAAGGTTCTTTTTCCAATTCATACAGAACATCCTGGCATATTTAGAACACTTAGCATGCAAACAAGGATGATTAAAGAAGGAAAAAAGTATAAACTATAAATTTATAGTATATAAAACCTAAATTTTATCTGGGGAGAAAAAATGCCAAATCTTTACAATTATAGTAAAAAGAAAGATGAGCAAACTATGATAGAAACTGATACTGGTAAAAGAAAAAAAGAGCAATACATAGAAAATCTAAGAGAAGGTGATGTTGTAAATGATATCTATGCAGTTAAAATGAAAAATCCACCAAAGCCATATAAGAGAGGGACCTGGTTTGGTCTTGTTGTTACAGATAAAACTGGTGAAATCAATATAAAATTCTGGGGTGGAGATAACAAAGACCGTGTGAAAAGATTATATGATAGTTTCAAAGTTGGAGATGTTGTTCAAGTTAGACTTGGAAACGTAGAAATCTATGAGGATAAACCTCAAATATCTATAAATGAAGCAATTGGTGGTCTTAGAAGGTGTAGTCCAACTGAATATGATGTAAAAGACTTTATTCCTTCACTTGATGAAGAAAAAATAGACAAGCTTTTTAAGCTTGTTCAAAGTAATATTGAAGGAATTGAAAATGTACAATTAAAGAGTCTACTTGAATTGTTTTTTAATGACCCAAATTTTGTCAAGGAATTCAACCATTCACCTTCTGCTATAACTCATCATCACAATTATGTAGGTGGTAATTTAGAGCACACCGTTGGTGTAATAAGACTTTGTAAAAATATTTGTGAAATGTATGAAGGAATAAACAAGGATTTAGTTGTAACAGGTGCAATACTACATGACATTGGGAAGTTAAAAGAATACGTGACAAAAGCAGCAGTTGACAAAACAGGTGAAGGAAATTTTATCGGCCATATTGTTATAGGTGATAGATGGATTCGTGAAAAAATTGCAGATTTAAAAAACAAAGGAAAAGATTTTGATAAGGATCTAGAAGATAAACTATGCCATATTATTCTAAGTCATCATGGCAGATATGAATATGGATCGCCTCGAATGCCAAAAATTATTGAAGCATGCATTGTTCATGCATCCGATCTAATGGATTCGCAAGTAAAAAATTTCATACAAAATATTGAAGAAGGTAGAAAAAACAGTGAGGATGATTGGGTATATATTTGGGACTCAGATGTTGGTCAAAAAAGACCATTTTATCTTGGAGAGGACTAATAAATGAAAAAAGATTTACTTGAAATTCTATGTTGTCCAACCTGTAAAGGTAGTCTTGATATAAAAATAAGCAAAGAGGAAAAAGCAGAAATTATAGAAGGCATTTTAAAATGTAAAATATGTAATTGTAACTATACAATAAAAGACGGAATACCGAATCTTTTACCAAAATGAAAATTAATTATCAATAAAACTTCTAATATCCTCAATTAGATTTTTTGATTCTTGTAAATCATTTATATATCTTTTAAAACGAGTTGCCCTTCTATCAAGAATTACTGCAATACCGCGATCTTTTTCATCTCTGATAAGTCTTCCAATTGATTGAAGAAGCTTTCTTGCAGTTGGTGCCTCAACAGTATACTCCCATCCCTTTCTGAACTTTAGATCATAATATCTTTGCAGTCCGCGCTGTCTTGCCGTAGGTTTTGGATAGGGGATTCCAACTATCACTGCTATTTCAAGTTGTTTTGCTGGAAAATCCATCCCTTCGCTGATTCTTCCACCAATGACAGAAAATAATGCAGCTCCTTCTCCATTCTGATTTCCATAATCCTTGAAATCAGAAACAAGTTCCATGAGCGCAGATTGGGACATTTGTTGTTCTTCAATAAATACACATCGATTTATTTTATTGAAGGTTTTGTTGTTTTTAAATAAAGACATAATGTTAAAACTTGGGAAAAATATCATAGTATTTTTTGGAAAGTTATTACAAATATTTGTAACACTTTCTTTCATTTTATTTAGGATATTTTCGTCTTTTATGATTTCACTGTATTTGGTTGTTACATCATTGACATATAAAACTTTTCTATTTTCTTTAGGAAAAGGAGAAGGATAGGAAACAAGCTCACAATCACCTATTAAACCTAAAGAGTCTCTATATTCTTCAAGAGGTTCAAGTGTTCCTGACATATGAATTGATGAATGAAAATCTCTTAAAATATCAGTACCAACAGAAGGATCAAGACAAAATGCTTCGATACGAGGGTTATTTCCACCAGATGCATCAACAATTAATTTAGCATGCTGATCAGTTTGAAGATTTATCCAGACATCTAAAAAAAGTCCAAGTTTATGAAGATATGAACGAGGTAGTTTTCCTTCTTTTTGTCTATATTCTTGTATCTTTTCACCAAAAGCAATTAGATCAGAAATAATGTCATGAAGTGTTTTACTGGTAACCTTTAATCTTGATAAAATTTCTGTTTCAAATTCATGAGAGGGAATAAAAGCATCCTCTTTTCTTAATGGCTCCTGTCTAATACCTCCTTCTAAAATACCATAAACATAAGTGTCTCTTAAGTCTCTCACAGTCTCATTTAAAAGTTTACAAAAATCGGATACATTGAGTCTTCCATTTAGCATTGAGGGATTTCCATATTTTTCAGCTTCAAATATACAATTATTTAAAATAAACATGCTAAGTTGAGAGGAGTAAAGGTCTCTAATGAAGTTTGGAAGATTATGAGCCTCATCAACAATGAGAATCATATCATTTTCAGGAACAGATAAAGAATCAAAAAGTATGTTTCTAATCATTATATCAAAAACATATATGTAAGGACAAACAACAATTATTGACTTATGAATTAATTGCCTGTTAATTTCATAAGGGCATACCTGTTTTTTTTCACAGACCTCAATGAATTCTTCTGCGGTTGGAAGTTTATTTTTTACCCATTCGATTAAATTTTCGGTTTTATTCTTGTCAATAGAATTTTTAAAGTATATACATCCATTATCTTTATCTTCTGATTTAGTCTTCTTTTTTTCATTTGAACAAAATCTTGAAAGCTCATCTGATGTGCCCCTTGAAAGCTCTGGATCATTTCTTGCAAGGAGACACATATTTGCTCTACCTTGAATTCCGACTCCAAAAATTTTTTCTCTTTTATCCCTGGTTTTATTTCTTATTGCTCTTAATTCAAGAATGACCTGTCTTTGTTGTGCATTAGTTCTTGTAGTATAAATTATTTTTTTGTTGTTTTTTAAAGCAAACTCTAAAGTTGAAGCTAGAGTACTAATGGTTTTTCCTGAGCCTGTTCCAGATTCAAATACAATATCCCTTTTTGATTCTAAACAATTTTTTATAGTTTGCATTAATGCAATTTGATTTTTGCGTGGTTTATAAGGAAAAATCTCCATTTTAAAGGAACGAATGTAAATTTAATTAAAAGAGTTGCTGTAGACCTAATTGAAACTATTTACATGCAATTTTATAGGTCAAATATATTTATTGCTTGAGAATGGCGGAAATACCAATTAACCAAATTAAAAAATCATTATCAAAAGAAATACCAATGAATTTAGTTAACTTATTACCTGAAAAATGGGAAAAAATAGGCAATATTTTAACTCTAAATTTACCATCAATTTTTAAAGATTATAAAAAAATTATTGGAAAAAGGTATGCTGAAGTTCTAAAATGTAAAACAATACTAAACGATGTTGGAGGTATAAAAGGAGAATTTAGAGTTCCAAATGTTGAATTAATCTATGGATCTAGAAACACAGAAACAACTCATAAGGAAAATGGAATTCGCTTTAAATTAGATCCACAGAAAATAATGTTTTCATCAGGTAATATGAATGAAAGAATACGTATGACAAATATATCAAATAAAAAAGAAACTATAGTTGATCTTTTTGCAGGGATTGGTTATTTTACATTGCCTATTGCTGTTTACAGTAAACCTAAAAAAATATTTGCATGCGAAAAAAATCAAATTGCCTTTCAATATCTAAATGAAAACATCATTTTAAATGATGTTTCTTCTATTGTTGAGCCAATAGAAGGTGATAATAGAATTGTTTCACCAAAAAATATTGCAAATCGAGTTATTATGGGATATTTAAAAGAAACAGAAAAGTTTCTACCAATTGCTATAGATTGTCTATACAATAATACAGGTATATTGCACTACCATACTAAAATTTCAGATAAAAAAGTACCAAATGCGCCAATGAAAATAATAGAAAATGAAGTAAGAAAAAAGGGCTGCAAAGCTGAGCTCTTGAATTATCATCACGTTAAATCCTATGCACCTGGAGTAAGTCACTATGTTTTTGATTTAAAAATAGGTGAGGTATGAAAAATCAAATCAAATTGATTATTTATCACACAAATGAGGACGATCCAAAAAAATGTAGTGCAAGAAAACTACAAAAATTCGGTTTTGCAAAACTTGAAACAAACTTAAAAAAAATACCAAAAGGTACAATTATATTAAGTCCTTTTGAAGAAAAAAGTATATCAAAAGAAGATTTGGATATTGCTTTAAGATATGGAATAACTGTAGTTGATTGTTCCTGGAAAACTGCAGAAAGTTGTTTTAAATTTCTAGATAAAAATTATAATAAAAGAGCATTACCATTTGTAGTTGCTGCAAATCCTGTTAATTATGGTAAACCATTTAAACTTTCAACTCTCGAGGCTTTTGCAACAGCACTTTTTATCTTTGATGAAATTGAACATGCAAAGAAAATATTAAATTTATATAAATGGGGACCTCATTTTTTGGAATTAAATAAAGAGCCACTTGAAGATTATAGAAAAGCAAAAAATAGTAACGAAGTAATCAATATTATGAGGCATTACATTTGAAATATATTTTCATTATGTTTAAGTAAATATATCCATTATCTGAAATGTTAAAAATTTGAGGGAAAAGAAATGAAACATAGACTTGAATCGTTCTTTAAACCAAAAACAATTGCTGTTGTAGGAGCATCAAAAAATTCAACAAAAATTGGTCATGCAGCCTTAAAAAATATACTAATATCTGATTATGAATGTAAGGTTTTTCCAATAAATCCTAATGAAAGTGAAATTCTTGGTGTAAAATGTTACAAGACGGTTACACAATTACCAGGGATTATTGATCTTGTATTAATCTCAGTTCCCGCAAAAATAGTTCCAAAAATAATGCGAGATTGTGCACAAAAAAAGGTAAAAAATGTAATTATTATTTCATCAGGTTTTAGTGAAGTAGGTAATTATAAGCTTGAAGAAGAACTTAAAAAAATAATAGAAAAATCTAATATGAGAGTACTTGGACCTAATGTAATGGGTTATAAAAACTCTTCAGATGGTCTTGATGCATCTTTTGTTTATGGAATGGCTAGGGAGGGAAATCTGTCTCTTATAAGTCAGAGTGGAGCACTTGGAATAGGTATGATTCATCTGGCAAATAATGAGTTTGTTGGTATTTCAAAAATAATTGGTGTTGGAAATAAAATTGATATTGATGATGATGATTTAATTGACTATTTTGCACAAGACCCTGATACAAAAGTTGTTGGCTTATACATTGAAGCAGTAAAAGACGGAAGAAAGTTTATGGAAAGTATAAAAAAATGCAAAAAACCAGTCCTTGTAGTAAAAGCAGGAACTACTAAGGCTGGTGCAAGAGCAACAGCATCTCATACAGGTTCTATGGCAGGAAGTGACAAAATATATGATGCAGCAATCAAACAGGCAGGAGGAATTCGCTGTAGAGACATAGTTGAACTATTTGATATGGCACGAGCACTTGCTGGTCAACCGCCTGCCCAAGGAAATCGTATTGGAATAATAACAAATGGAGGCGGTATTGGTATTCTTTTATCAGATGCCTGTGAAGAAAATGGACTTGTTGTACCGAAACTATCGTCAAAAACCTATAAAAAAATCGATAGAATACTTCCAGATATTGTTAAACCAAACAATCCAGTAGATCTAACAGGTGATGCAGGATTTTATAGGTATGAGGCTTCAACCCGTGCATTACTAGAGGACCCAAATATAGATGGAGTTATTGTCGCATCAGTTCATGGTGGATACGCTCGACCTGTAGAATTTACTGGTGCAATACTTAAAATGATTCGAGAAAGAAAACTTCATGAGGAATATAAAAAACCAATTCTTGCCACATGGGTTGGTGGAAAAGAGTTTGAGGATTTGGTATGGGACCTTAAATCTGCGGGTGTACCTATTTATCCATCATCATGGAGAATTGCTCGTTCAATGATGGCGTTATATCTAGAAGGTATGAGACTGAAAAGAGAAAAAGGAGAAACTTAGTCTACCCATTCAACTCCCAGTTGTTTTTCCCAGTCAGGATTTGAACCATCCCATTTACTTGCAATTTCTTTTGGTACACATTTCTTACAAATACCAATGAGTTTAAAATAACATGATTTGCAAACAGATCGATTGCATTTTAAACATAGAGAAGTTGCATTTTTTTCACCACATATTTGACATTTTCCAGACGGTATCTTTGCTTTTTTCATTTTTTTCCTTGAGGTTTTTATTTCTTCTTTTGATTCCTGTAGCCATTTTTTTAGTTCTTCATTCATAGATGAATCATTCTTAGCAACCATTTCTATTTCCTCATTTTAAAATAAAATATTTTGCTTATATATTTTATTTATCAAGTTTTCTTACCACTTGCTCTCTTATGAACAAAATTTGCCAATAGATGAAAAAAAGGTGTTATAATAAGTAAAGTTAGTACATGCCATAATGAAAAACTATCAATAAACCAATTATAATTTGATAAACCTAAAATCTGTAAAAAACTTGAGATTAAGAAACTGAAAATAAGGACTCCCAGTATAAAATCAAGTTGATCAAAAGGAATCCAATCATCTCCTCTATTTTTTCCAATCCTTCTTTTAAAAAAGCTTTCAAAAATATCACCAAAAAGTGCACCAAAACAAATTGAAGATATTATTGGTATCATTAAAGGAAATCTCCCAAAATCATTCAATCCAAGGAATGCAAATTCACTATCAGAAATATAAATTGCAGCAACAGTTATTCCAAATCCTCCAGTCATTCCCAAAAATGCACCGCTTATAAGCCCACGCCATGTTTTTCCATCACCAAAGATTCTTCTTCCATCCTTCCAATTTTTACCTAAATCAATTGGAGTGCCTCCTCCCACTATAAGAGCACACGCATTAGCAATATATGCAGGAATTACTATCCAAAGAGCCTGAACAATTATCAAATAATCCATTCTGAATTCGGAATAGAAAATGTTATTAAAAAGATGCTTGAAAAAATTAATCTTTTCTGCTAAGTTTTAAACCTTTATAGCAGAATTTATTTGATCTTTTTACTAGCCCTTTCAAAGCAAGATTTGAAAGTTTAAAGTTTTCTGCAACCATATTTCCAAATTTTCCATCTTCTCCAACAAAATCAAATATTCTATCTTCAAGATTTTTAAATTCATCTTTATTTAATGAAGCCACTGTAAAAATTTCACTAATCTCATTAACTGGGCATGATATGTTAATATTAAATGCAGAATAGTATGATCTATATTTTTTTTGTGGTCTTCCATCTATTCCTTCATCGGGTGTGGTCCATTTAGTTTCAACTAGTTTCATTTTATCAAAATAATCTAGAGCAGTTTCTCCTTCCATCCCGTATTTATCTTTTATGTCACTGAGTGGCTTCCAATCTGTTAGAAGTTCATTAAAAACCTCTTTTTTTGTCTTTGTGTCAAAGGCTCTGAGAAGTGGAACCAAATCAGTAGAATCATTTACAACTTTTGTTCGCATCATAGTATCAAACTTTTATATATAAAACGCAAATTCTCATATTTAAGACTTTTGTATATTAAAACTTATATTTTTTTTAATATATTTAATATTAACTTACTGAGATTTTAATGTGAATTCTTTTAAATGATAAGGAGAATATATATACTTGATGATTAACAAAATTACAATGTTATTTTATTTTTCTAGCTAAATATACAAATGGAGTGTCACAAGTAGCAATAACTATTTTAAGTATTAAAGAAGTAAAAAAAATCTGTCCAATAACATTCCAAGAAAATATACCAACAAATGCGACTAATGAAAAAATAACATTATCAATTAATTGACTTGTGATTGTAGATAGGTTGTTTCTTAACCATAAAAATCTTTTTTTATGTCTTTTTTTAAGACTTGCATAAAACCATACATCATGACTTTGAGATATCAAATAAGCTATAAGACTAGCAAAAGCAATTCTTGGTAAAAAAGAAAATATTGCTGTAATATGCTCGCTTAAAAAATCTGATTCATCAGGGATAAACTGAATGCTAATCTGCATGATTATCGTGGTTGTAATTAAAACAAAAAAACCAATCCATACCGCTTTTTGAGCGTCTTTTTTTGAATGATTCTCATTTATAATATCTGTTACTAAAAACAATGATGAATAAATTACATTTCCCATTGCAGTAACCAGTCCAAAGATTTGAATTGTTTTCATAACCTGGATGTTTGCAAGTATAACAGCAACAGCAGTCCATATGTACAAACCTGTTATTCCGAACAACTTATAGGCTAGAATGACCATTAAAAAACTTGATAATAATAGACCAATCCATAATATCTCATTAATCATTTAAAAGAAGAAATTATTTAATCAACTTATAATTTTTCGATATTATATGGGTTTTTTAAGATTTCAAATAAAATCCCAGCAAAATAATGCTAGAACAGGTTTATTAAAATTAAAACATGGAACTGTAAAAACTCCTGAGTTAATGCCTGTTGCAACAAAAGCTACTGTAAAGGCTTTAACACCTGAAGATTTAAACAAATTAGGTGCACAAATCCTTATTTGTAATACATATCATCTTATGCTTCAGCCAAATGCAGATATAATATCAAAGATGGGTGGTCTACATAAATTTATGAATTGGGATAAACCACTTGTTACTGATAGTGGAGGTTTTCAAGCTTTTTCTCTGGGTCTTGGTAAAGAGCATGCTGTTGGTAAAATATATTTTCCAGGTCAAAATTATAAACAGAGTAAACCCCATGGAAAATCAACAATTAGGTTAAATAATAAAGGAATTTATTTTAGGTCAATTTATGATAACTCACGTCAGTTTTTATCACCTGAAAAATCAATAGAAATACAAGAAAAATTAGGTGCAGATATGATACTTGTTTTAGATGAATGTACCTCTCCATTATCCAATAAAGAATATACAAAAAAAAGTCTTGAACGTACTCATAAATGGGCTAAAAAATGCTTAGATATTAACAAAACTGATCAAGCTCTTATTGGTATAGTTCAAGGTGGGCATTGGGAGGATCTTAGAAAAACAAGTGCAAATTATATTGCCTCTTTAAATTTTGATGGTTATGCTATTGGAGGTTCACTTGGAAAATCTAAGAAAGATATGCATAATGTGCTTGATTGGGTCATACCTCTTCTTCCTCATAATAAACCTCGACATCTACTTGGAATTGGTGTAGTTGAGGATATATTTTCATCAGTGGAGAGGGGAGTTGATCTATTTGATTGTGTATCACCTACAAGAATGGCGAGAAGTGGGTATTCTCATATTTGCCCGCCTCTTGGTAAAAAGAAAAATAAATTTCGAATTAAAATAAAATCAATAATTTATAGGTCTGATCAACAGCCTCTAGATCCTAACTGTAAATGCAAAGTATGTAAGAGTTATTCAAGAGCTTATATTAACCATCTTTTAAAAACAAACGAACTGCTTGGCTATAATCTGATAAGTTTCCACAATTTATTTTTTATGCTTGAGTTAATGAGAGAAATTCGATGTTCAATTGATGAGAACTCTTTTCAGAATTCAAAGAAAAAATGGCTTGAAAAAAGTTAGAAATATGATTAGAATGAATAAAGAGGTTGTAAAGATAGCAAAGAAACATCGTGTAAGTATTAGTTCTTTTTTGGATATTGAGTTAAGGAGATATCTTGCTATTATTGAGGGTAAATCCAATAGTGTTCAATCTTCAAAAAATAAAGAGTGGACTTGTCGGGATTTGAACCCGAGGCCTCCTCCATGCCAAGGAGTCAGATTGTAGATAATGATATACTCTCAGAATATCTTAATATCATCAAATTAAAGGGATTGACTGATAAGCACATCAATGAGGTAAATAGGTACTTATTATCATATCTACGATACACGGATAATAGAATCAATAAACCCAAGAGCTTGGAATACTTTACATATCTAAAGGATAACTATTCTGTATCCTCATATAGGAAATTAACCTATCAGATACTCAAGTTTCTTAGGCATTTGAAAGTAGAGTGGGCAGATGAAATAAAGTTACCACCAGACCCAATATACTATCCTAAATATTTATCCACAGATATGATTAAATCATCTATTGACTACTTTAGAAACCAGAACTACAATATAAGATTTAAAGCACTCATTCATCTTGGAATTGACACAGGGTTACGAGCAGAAGAATTGTACCAATTAACTTCTGAAGATATAGACATTGATAATAGAATAGTATACATTAATCATAATCCCCAGAATGGACAAAGCACAAAGACAAAACAAAGCAGAGTATCATTCTTTACTAATAGTACAAAGGGAACCCTATTAGAATATTTCAACTTCTTAGATAATTGTAGTAACTTGTCTAGCTTATTCCCACAAAGATGGATAGAAAGAAAGTTCAGAGATGCACCAATTAAGGTAAAACAATTACGTAAATACTTCTCACAAGAATGGGACAGACGTGGTGGACCTACATCTATCAAAAAGATATTGATGGGACATTCACTGAAAGGAGACGTAGACCTAATGCATTATAACTATCAATCTGAAGAGGACCTGAAGAAGATATATGACAAAGTGATGGAAAACTCTAATAGTTAGCTATTGATAATCAAGGTAAAAATAGAGATGTTTAGATATTATTAACGGAAAGGAGAAGTTGAAACAACTGATAAAGATATATTAGGGGAATAAATTGTGAGAAAAGTAGAATATTTAGAAGATTTGAAAGAAGGTGAATTTGTTTATTTGATAAGAAAGGATGGATACAAAGAAATTGTAGTCAAGATTGATTCAGATGAACTAGGACTTAAGGGAAGATTTGCTATTTCTCAATATCCTACAAGTGGTAGTGTGGTGTATATATCTAATAAGGATTGGGAGGGGAATTATCTACATAAATAT
>LSSG01000008.1 GCA_001595915.1 Thermoplasmatales archaeon SG8-52-3 | reverse complement strand
TTCTCTACCCCACCAGTAATATCAAAGATAATACTAATCTGAGTAAAGTTACAATACCTTTAATATAATTTATGTTTTTAGAAATATGATTATAAATTATCTAAAAAATTTTTGATTCTTTTTTATTGAAATTTATGTTTCTATACTATATCTTCCAGACTTGTAGTTCATTAACTAGAGTTTCTCCTGTTCCATAATATGCAATTACCTTTATTGTTTGTCTCATTGCTATTTGATATTCAGACCATAAATAAACATAAGGTGGTTCTGTAAAATTTGCTACTAACTCATTATTTATATAAAACTCAACTTTATCGATTTCCTCAGAAACTTCATTAATTTTAGCTTCAATTTGAATATTACCAATAATTAATGTTCTTCCAATTCTAGTTATCTCATTTCCATTAATATAAAGATAATCCATTTTTGGTTTTGTAATTAAAATTCCTGGATTAGCGTTTTCTTGGCCAATTGCTACAAAATCAATTCCATTACTACTTGGACCTAGATATCTATCAGAAGAAAAGATATCAACAGATTTTTCCCAATGTTCATGTACACCAAGGCTCTCGGAAAGATAACTACCATCGTTTTCTGGATCATATGTATCTGGATTGGGTTCAGCGGACTGATGAAGATAGTTTTGCGATCCCTCACAAGGATTTGTACCTTCAGTATGTAAGAAATCATACATTACAGAATCAATTGCTATAGGATCTTGTGAAAAGAAAAGACTATTTGTCCAATCATTATTAAAAGGATACATTTCAAATTTATCGATTGTTCTATGATCTATTTTTGTCGCAAAGGTTCCATCTCCCAGATATAGAATAGTTTTACCACCAATTTGTTCATGTGCCAGTAGATCAGTCTGAGGTGCAGGATTTCCTTCTATAAATGCTGATCTATGATAATTATGAACATCCATCACAGGTTCAATCCAGGTTCCAAAGAAGTTCTTTCCAGATAGTGTTACCCCAAAATCAATTGGATGTCTTTTCAGAAGAGGTATGTTTATTATATAATCTGCATCAACAACGCAAGATGGAAGGGTTCGATAAAGACCTGTACCATCTGCAAAATATATTTTATCTGGTGTTGGTTGTACCTTTTCACGACCTGGCATTAGTCCAGATCCATCAACATAATGTATATTGGGAAATTCTGGTACCAAAGGTGATGAAGGAAATTCTTTATATAAAACTCTTCTGTAAAACCAATTTGGCATTACTCGGGATGCATCATAAATTGTTATATCTTTTTGTTCTACTCCTATATAGTATATTAATTGCCTAAGTATTGCTTTTACTACATAAGGACTTGCATCTCTATCATTGTCTTTTGTAAAATAACTAAATATCTGATAGCAATTATTCAAATTAATTTTTATTGCAATTTTTTCACCAGGTTGATAATCTCTTTCACCATTTCCATTTATTAAATTAAAATGTTTAAAAAGTATCTCCCAAGCCTCCTCTTCAGAATCAGTACCTGCTAGATTTTTTATTCCTTCAGATACCATCTGATCAATTACTAACTGATTGTTATTTTGTTTCAACCACCAATAACCCTTTAAATCTTCTTCAGTTGCATCTGGATTCCAAACCCATACAACTCTGCCTGGATTTACGCCCTTTGGTGTTCCAATTGGTTCATTAGGTATGGGTTCCCAAGGTGTTAATGGTTTTTCATTTGAAGTTTTATTTATTGCATACACATTGCTTGTGATAGAAAATATTAAGACAAAAGCTACAAGGATTATAGGTGCAATAGCAGCAGTTTTATATTTTACTCTTCTAATCCAAAATCCTACTCCATGAAATATTGCACTCCAAAGTAAACTCCAAAAAGCAATATATCCGATTGCTACTGAAATTGACATCTGCTGACATGGATAACGAATACGATCAGGTCTTGGTAAGACTCTAACTAAGAACCAAATTATTGCTGCAATTCCCGCCAAATGAAATAATATACCTTGGCGACTTGATAATTCTACAATAAAATTGGATTTATTTTTATTATGCTTTCTCATTTATTTTACCCCAGAAACAAATTAACAATAGTTAATTTATTTATAAATTTTGCTAATGTACAATAATATATTAAGATTATATTATTTTTATAATTTTGTATTTTTTAATAGAAATATTTATATGTATAATGATTACTTGATAATAATCTGGGAGGTTAAAAATATTAAAAATTATAACCTATCAAGTAAATTAATAATTTTATTAATATCAATTTTAATAATTCCTTCTATAGCTACTGGAGAATTATATGTAAATCATGAACTTGATTATGATCCCTTTATTGATATAGTCATAACAATAGAAATATATACTATTCGAGGATATGTTAAAACAGATAATACTAGTAATTTTGATTTTTCAATTTTAATTGAAATTAACAATGAACAATTTTTTAGCCCTATATGGAAAAATTCTAGATATCTTTATGATATTAATTGGTCAATAAGTAAAAACATTCCTGATAATATTGCAGAGGTAAGTATTAAAATACTTTTATTTGATAATAACACTCCATGTGATCTAAATGGTATAAAAAATGATAGTTCTATAGAATTAGTTTATGATATTAGAACGAATCATTGGTCTGGGGATGATTATATTGGAGATCCTAGTGGTTATGGTAGGTTAAATGGTTGTGATGATGAGTCTTTTTATGAAGAAGAAAAAGATTGTGAGATCTGGTTTAATATCTATCAAAACGATATTGATAATGATAAAATCCCAACTTGGGCTGAAATAAATATCTATGGTTCAGACCCTTTTATAGATAATTCTAATGATGACTTTGATAATGATGATGTTCCATTTTATTGGGAACATCATTGGAATTACAATCCTAATGTTTGGGACGATCACCAAAATTTAGATCCTGATAATGATGGCTTGACAAATTTTGAAGAGTTTTTAACATCTGGATGGTTCTCTGATCCATTTAGAAAAGATCTTTTTATTGAGCTTGACCAGATGGAGTTAGGACCTAACGGAGAAGGTTTTAAGGTCCCAAATTCAACAAAAGAGCTTCTTGCAGATAGATACAATCCTCGTAATATTTTATATCATCTGGATGATGGTTGTATGGGTGGTGGAGAAATAATTCCCTTTGATTATGTCTCTTGGAGAGGTGAAATTCTAGGTATATATCAAAATTATTTTTTACATAATGATCCAAATAATTGGAGAAGAAGGGTATTTAGATATGCTGTTTTTATATATGAAAATCCAAGAGCAACAGCATATGCTTTTGTTGGTGAAGGTAGATATATAAATAGTAATGTTAGGGGAATAAATAGTTTTCAAGTAACAACTACTGCAGTAGATAATGTTGTTAAAAAAAGAAACAAACCGCGTGATTTTGTCTGTGCAAGCTATATTATGCATGAAACAGGTCACACATTAGGAATTGATATTTTCAATCCCTTTGGGTGTGATAATAGAAGAACAGTAAATCCTTGGAGACTCTGTTTTTGGATTTTTAGTAATTATAAAAGTGTTATGAATTATAGATATGTTCATCAGATTCTTGATTATTCAGATGGTTCAAATGGATTATTTGACCATGACGATTGGGGAACTTTGAATTTTAATTGGTTTCAATTACCTGAAAATTGATTATTTTTAAATTTTACAAAATATTTTAATACGCTTATTCTTTATTTCCTAAGTGAGAATATATGGAAACATATATAGATGTATATCTTAGTTCTGATGGCGTTAAATCTTCTGAAATACTTAAAAAACTAGTAGATATGGGGCTAAAACCTTCTCTTGGTGAACATGATTTTATATATGATTGGAAGGGTATTGTTTCAATAAACGAAGAAATTGAACTTATAGATAAAATCCAGGAAAAGTTAAAGGGTACTGGTGTGATTTTAAAATTTAAAACTAACAGATAAATCTTATAAATTAATAATTTTTAAATATAGCTCTTTATTTTCGGATTAATGGGGGTACTAATGAGTGGTTTATTTGGTATTGTAAGTAATGAAAATTGTATTTCTGATTTATATTATGGAACAGATTATCATAGTCATTTAGGAACAGAGTTTGGTGGTATTGCTTTTTTTGATGAGAAAGGATCACCTGTTAAAAAGATACATGATATAGCAAATTCACAGTTTAAATCAAAGTTTTATGAGGGTTCTGATAAAATTGTGAGTAATCTTGGAATTGGAGTGATTTCTGATAAAGATCCTCAACCACTGACATTTGAAAGTAAGTTTGGGCCCTTTGCAATATGTTGTGCAGGACTTATTACCAATAAAGATGAATTAGTTAGTATGCTGATAAATAAGGGAATCTCTTTTAGTGAATTGGATAGGGGAGAAACTAATGCAACAGAACTTGTTGCTCATCTTATAAATCAGGAGGGCTCAATTGTTGAAGGAATTGAAAAGATGTATGATAAGATTTGTGGATCTATATCATTATTATTATTAACAAAAGATGGGATTTATTGTGCAAGGGATAGAAATGGAGTTACGCCATTAGTAATTGCTGAAAAAAACGGATCAGTTGCTGTTACAAGTGAGTCATGTTCTTTTCCAAATCTTGGTTTTACAGTTAAAAAATATATTGAGCCTGGAGAAATTGTATTTTTAAGTCAAAAGGGAATTGAGGATATAAAAGCTGGTGGATATGATAATAAGATTTGCGCTTTTCTATGGATTTATACAGGATTTCCTGCTTCATCCTATGAAGGAATTAATGTTGAAAAAGTAAGGGAAAATTGTGGAATATATTTAGCTAAAAGAGATAATGTTGAAGTAGATCTAGTTTCAGGAGTTCCTGATTCAGGAACATGCCATGCTATTGGATATGCAATGCATTCTAAAAAACCATTTAGACGTGTATTAGTAAAATATACTCCAGGCTATGGTAGAAGTTATACACCTTTATCTCAAGATGTCAGAGATAAGATTGCATTAATGAAACTTATTGCAAATGATGAAATTGTGAAAAATAATAGAATTATTTTATGTGAAGATTCAATTGTTCGTGGAACGCAGCTTAAAAATTTTACAATCACAAAATTAAAAAATGCAGGAGTAAAAGAGGTACATGTAAGACCTGCCTGTCCTCCATTGATGTTTCCTTGTATATATAACTTATCTACAAGATCAACAAAAGAGCTAGCTGCTAGGAAAGCAATAAGAGCAATTGAGGGAAAAGATATCGATGATGTTTCTGAATATTTGAACCCAGATTCAAAGAAATATAAAAAAATGATTGATTGGATAGCAAAAGATTTAGGTGTTACTTCATTAAGATATCAATTACTCGATGATATGGTTAAAGCAATAGGTCTTTCAAAAAATAAACTATGTTTATATTGTTGGACTGGAAAGGGATTTCAAAAGAGTTTGAATGGTTATTAATCCTATTTAATAAGATATCATGTATCATCTATACTACTATATATATAATCACTCATTGATGTGGATTTTCTTGTAGGTCTTGAATATTGCTTATAAGCATCTTGTTTTGAAACAACAATAGAAGTTTTTCTACTTTCCACCAATTTTTGTAGTTTTTTTGTAATCTTATTTGGATCTTTCAATTTTTCAACCTCACCATTTATATTGACTTTATTTATCATGTCAAATATTGACATAATACTATTTCTAGCTGCTTGTTTATATAGTTTTCGAGGAATTTTGTCTAAAATTATAATTTAATTTTTTTTCTTTTTAATATAAAATAGAAAATCTCATTGTGATTCATTCTAAAACTATTAAAAAGTTTTTTTCATTTATTTTTATTAAATATATTTATATATTGAATTATACTATATACAAAATACCAGGGAAATACTATGAATAAAATTACAGCTTACACAGTTATTTTTATAACAATTTCTTCAATAATCGGGTCAATACTTGTAAGTGCAAATGTAGATAATTCGAAATTGAAAATAAATAATAAATATGATATGATAATAATTGCTCCGGAAAAATTTTCATCTAGTATTGTAAACTTAATAAACCACAAAAACAACTTAGGAATTATAACTTATTTTATTTCAATTGATGATATTTATGAAGGTAAATATTTTGAAGTTAAAGGCCGTGATTATCAAGAAAAAATTAAATTTTTTATAAAAGACGCTATTGAAACATGGGAAATCACATATGTGCTGTTTGTTGGAAGTTCAAAAGATGTTCCTATCAGATACTGTTATAACAACGATATGTATGGAACAGAAAACAGGTTTGTAAGTGATCTATATTATGCGGATATCTATGATGAAAATTATAATTTTTCTAGTTGGGACTTTGATAATGATGGTCTATACGGTGAGTGGAACGGAAATGAATCTGACGATAAATTAATTGATTTAAAACCTGACATCTGTTTAGGAAGACTTGCTTGTATAAATACAAAAGAACTTGAAACAGTTATTGCTAAAATAATAAAATACGAAAACCAAATTGCTGATGAATCATGGTTTAAAAAAATGGTTGTTATCGGTGGCGATACCTATGATGAATTTGAAGGATATGAAGGTGAGGTAAATAATCAAAGAGCAATCGATGAAATGGAAGATTTTATACCAATAAAACTCTGGGCATCAACGGGTTCTTTATCTAGGTTTGGTTTAAGCACGATTCAAGCGATCAACAAAGGATGTGGTTTTCTATATCTTTCAGGTCATGGAAATAAAAATACCTGGGTCACATACTCTCCATCTGGTAATTATGTAGGTAGATTTGGTAAATTACAGATGTTATTTTTATTTAATAAATATAAACTTCCCATATGTCTTGTTGGAGGATGTCATAATAGTGACTTTAATTTAGTTAATAATAACCTTTATAAGACAATATTTTTGCCTTGGAGTTTTCAGACATTGAGAACAGGATGTTGGAGTTGGGTTTTAGTAAGCAATCAACGAGGAGGCTCAATTGCAACAATTGGATCTACTGGATTATGTTGGTATAGTATTGAATATGGTGGTGGAGGATCAGATTGGTTAAATGTTAATTTCTTTAAGAATTATAATAGTGGAGAAAAATCACTTGGGAAAATTTGGAGAGATACTATATCAAATTTTATTGATACATTTCCAATAGATTGGGAATCTCCTGCAGGAAGTGTTTCTTCAATTGATGCAAAATCAGTACAGGAATGGGTGCTTCTTGGTGATCCAAGTTTACAAATTGGTGGATATGATTAAGGTTGGTTATAATGTAATTAATTTTTATAACCTTTAATTTCTTCAGAACTAAATTCAACACCCAGACCAAGTGCGATACGATTAATAAAATTAAAATAACTGGTTATCAGGTTTATATCTAAAATATCTTTATCTGAAAATCCAGATTTTCTAAGATTATCGATATCATTTTCTTTTAAATAAGATGGATTTCCTGTTAATTTAAAAACATAATCAAGAATATTTTGTAATCTTAAGGATATTTCAATTGAATTAAAATCTTCTATGAATTTTTCAATTTTATTTCCATCTTTCCAATAATTATTCAGAGATTCTGCATGATGTTTTATACAATATTCACAATTATTAATAATAGAAACACAAACTGCGATAAATTCCCGTTCTTCTCTTGATAAACCAGATGGTCCAAACATTAGATTAATGTACAAATCAATATGATTCTTCATAATATTTGGATTTAGACTTTGGATTTTCATTATGTTTGATATTTTACCTCTTTTCTCTTCTATTTCCTTATAAATCTGCATTAACTCTCCTGTTGCTTCGGTCGGTTTAATAATCTTAATCCAAGACATAAACAAATCACTAAAAACCTGTAACTGTTAAAAGCTTATAAAAATAAGAGTTGGTTATGAATAAGTAGATGTATGATCCAATTGAACTTACAAAAAAAACAGAAGATATTGTTGTAAAAGGAGATCTTAAGAAATATTATCGATTTCGGGCAACTGGTTTTTATGGTGGAATTGCTACTGCAGACACTGTTGGATGTAACCTTAGATGCAAATTTTGTTGGTCTGGAAATAGTGTTTGGAATTCTAGAAATACAGGAGAATTTTATAGACCTGAAGATATTGCAGACAATCTAAAAAGAATTGCTATAAAAAAAGGATTTCATCAAATGAGAATATCAGGCGGTGAACCAACAATAGGTAAAACCCATTTGATTAAAATTTTAAATAACATTCAACCAAATTTTTTATTTATTCTTGAAACAAACGGAATATTACTGGGAAAACAAAAATCATATGTAAAAGAATTATCAAAATTTAAAAATCTTCATGTACGAGTTTGCTTCAAAGGGAATAATTCTAATGAATTTTCTTTTCTCACTGGGGCAAAAAACGGATTTGAATATCAAAAAAAAGCAATTGAAAATTTAAAAAATGAAAATGTAAGATTTAATATTGCCTTAGTTACATTAAATAAAAACTCTCAAATTTTTATCAATGAACTTGATAATTTAAATTTAGATCATACAAATATTGAGATGGAAGAGATAATTTTGTATCCAAAAGTAAGAAAAAGACTAGAAAAAGAAAAAATAATAAATTATTTTGAGTAAAAGTTTATATAAAGCATTTTGTATGCCTGGACAAGGAGGCTTATTTAATTATGCAAGATAAGAAAGCAGACCTCGCTGGACCGGGTATAGGAAATTATGATGAATTAGAAAAAATATTACCAAAAGACTATAATTCTTTTTTAAATAAAAAAGAAACACAAAAGGCAATTTTTGATATAAAAAAGTATATTGAGGAAAATCTATGTAAAGAACTAAACCTTATGATGGTAACATGTCCTCTTATTGTAGATAAAGAGAGTGGTGTAAATGATTATTTAGATCGTGACGGTTCTCGTACACCTATTGAATTTCAATGTGGTTTAGGACTCGCAAAACCAATTCAAGCACAAGTTGTCCAAGCTGTTACAAAATGGAAAAGAGTAGCATTAAAACAGTTTGATATGAAAGTTGGTGAAGGATTAAATACAGATATGCGTGCTGTTAGAAAGGATTACTTCCTTGATCATGATCATAGTTCATATGTAGATCAATGGGATTGGGAAAAAGTAATTACTAATAAACATAGAAACCTTGATTATCTTAAGGAAATCGTTAATAAAATATGGAAGGTTCTAAAAGGTGCTGAAAATTTTGCACTTGAAAAATACCCAAAACTAGATACTGATAAATATCCAAATTTACCTGACAAACTTAAGTTTATTCATGCAGAAGAAATTCTTGAAATGTATCCTGATTTACCAAGAAAACAAAGAGAAACTGAAATATTACAAGATTATCCTGCAGTATTTATAATTGGTATAGGTTGGCCTTTAGATGATGGTTATCCACATGAGATGAGGGCTGCAGATTATGATGATTGGGTGACAGAAACTATATCTGAGGCAGGCAAACCAACCCATGGTCTAAATGGAGATATTTTAGTATGGAACCATGTTACCAAGAGACGACATGAATTAACTTCTATGGGTATAAGAGTAAATCCAGAAACCCTTAGAACACAACTTGAAATGTCAGGTCAACTAGATTTTCTAAAATTGCCATATCATCAAGCAATTATTAATAATGAAATTCCACTAAGTATCGGTGGAGGTATTGGGCAATCAAGAACATATATGCTTCTTCTTAAAAAAGCTCATCTTGGTGAAGTTGGAGTTACAGTTTGGCCAAATGTTCTAAAAAATATTTGTAAAAAGAAAAATATACATGTATTACAGTAGATATATAGATTCCTTAAACACTAAGAATTATTTATTCATATATATCTAGTGAAAAATAATTATCAAAGTATAAATTAGATATATCTATTTAATAAAAAATCCAAGAGAGGGTATTGTTCACACAAACGTTCTATTATTCGAAATAATAGGTTATTTGCTATTGCTCTCTCTTTTATTATAAATAATCCGAATTCAGCTTGTTCTCCTTCTTGTTCATATTGGTCTTTTGCTTTAGCAAAGATAATGGTCTGTCCGCCTTCTATATACGTATGATCGATTTTTATTTCTTCACCTGATGTATAAGGACCAGTCCAGTCTGAATTTGTACCATCTCCCCACATAACATAATAAAATACATCATGGTTTTCAGGATCAGATGCTGTAAAAGAAAATGTCAAAGATTTTCCAGTTCTACCTATTCTAGGTCCATTTATTTTCACTTCATTTGGTTCAAGGTTTTCATTAATAATTACTTCCAATGGCTCTGACCACCCACTAAACCTATTATTAATATCTTTTGCCTTAACCCTAATCTCATAAATACCTTGTTTGTACCAGATTTTTGAAGCATCAATTGTCTCTCCAGAATTTATTGGTCCAAGCCAGTTGCTATAGGTATCATCACCCCAATCAAATTTATAATAAATTTGATCTCCATCTGGATCTGTTGTACTTGCTGAATATGTAAGTTCTTCACCTTCTATTCCATCTGTTGGACCTTGTGGGATATCTGGGGTTTCTGGTGGAAGACCAATAATATAGGCTTGAGCAAATTCACATAATGTTGCAATAATTAATCTAGTAGTTTTAATCCAATATGAGATATTCATATTTTCAATAGTATCCTCTGGTGTATGCCAATATGGATTGAAATTATATTCATGATAAAATACAGAATCATATCCAAATTCCCAAAAGCTATGATGGTCACTACCCCAAGTATAACCACTTGGAATAATTGTAAGTCCTATATAATCATAATACTCTTCACCAACAAGAATCGTATAATCTGTAATCCATTCTGAAGCTTCATTTTCATATGTTTTGATATTATTTCCATCATTTTCAGTTATTGCATATGCTATCATATCTGCATTAAGTGCAGCAATTATATTATCACTATTGGCAAAGGCATCTTCAACATATTTATAACTACCAAGAAGTCCTTGTTCTTCGCCAGAAAAGGCTACAAATCGAATTGTATGATTAAACTGATATTGACTTAAAAGATATGCAGCAGCAAGTACTGCTGCGGTACCCGAACCATCATCATCTGCACCTGGGCTTTCTTCAACACTATCATAATGAGCACAAATAATGTAGATTTCATCACTTGTTTGATTTATACCTTCTAAAGTTCCTTCAATATTTCTATCTGAATAACCTGAATACGACCATTCATCATATCTAGCTTCTAAACCCATATCTAAAAATTCATTATATATATAATCTCCAGCTTCAGCACAAGCTGAAGATCCAGTAACTCTAGGTCCAAAATCTGTTAGATTCTCAAGATAACTTAATAACAAAGTTTCATCGATTTGAGTTAAGATTTCAATAATGTTATCATTATTAAATCCTAAGGTCCTTTCTGGTGGTATTGTTATTTTTTGGTTATTAAAAATATATTCTGGAATAAGAAAATCTTCATTTAAATCGCCAGGATATGGTGCAAGTCTATCATCATTCAGACTTTTAACATTTGCTCGGTAAATCTCTATAGAATCTTGTTTCATTATATCTTTATTATATGGTATAATTATTCCTGAAACAGGTATTACAGAAACAATCAAAAATATACAAACTATTAGTATTGGTATTCTATTTTTCATTATATTCCCCCATTCTTAACAATTGTTAATGACTATATAATTTATAAACCTTTGTTTAAATTATAGGCTTTTTTAGTTGATAATCTGATTTGCAGCATAAATACCTGTAATATATGATTCCTCAAGACCTGCAATGTTATAGTCTCCAATTAAATACATATTCTTGCCCCTATTACATTCAATAAGACAGTGTCCATTAATAGTTCCCACAGGATTCCAATATACATGCGCTAAAACCTTTGGATTTATAAAATAATTATTAAGTTCAGGTTGCATTTTTTTATAATAAAAAAGATATGTTCCATTCTTAAGATCTGCAATAGCCTGTACATTACTCGGGGGATTAAATAAATGATAACTTTTTTTTAAAATATTTTTTCTAGGTTGTCCTTTAATATGAAGCATGTTTGTATTAACAGGTAAGTTTGTTTTATCAACTCCTGCAAATTTTTTTGACCAATCTATTTGTGTTGCTAAAACAATATTTTTAGATTGTAAAAATTCTTCATTAACTTTAACTTTATATTTTTCATTTTTGTAATTAATATCTTTTACTTTACCGATAGTTATTCTATTTTTAAAAGGTTCAATCATCTTTTCCGTTTCAAATGTAAATCTGTAAATAGGTGTTATTATTGGTAAAATAAATTGTAAAAAACTAAATGCATTCATTTCTTTAATTTTTGAAAATGTTGTTGAGTAAAGTCCCTTTTGAAGATATGTTTTTGTACCGCTTTCAATATTTTTTTCATTAACAAAATCTACTGCATTTTGCATGTATAAATAATGTAAAAAATCGTCATTTTCAATTGCTTTTTTTTGAGAAATATTTTCTGTAATCTTTCGAATATTTCGAAATCTTTTTCTAAATTTATACAAAATCTTTAAAACTTTTAGAAATTGAATAGAATATTTTAGTAATTTTAATTCAAAAAAAACAAATGAACGATTATCTTCATGAAAACAAAAATCACGTAATCTGATTTCTGATTTCAATTTAACATATTTTAAAATGTTATTATAATCAGAGCAAACAAAAAAAGCACCATAGTTAACACTTCCATCAGTAGAGGTTAAAATACGTCCTCCAATATCCTCACTGATTATTATAAAATCTTCTCCAGCTTCAGAAAGTCTTCTTGCGCACGCAAGTCCAGAAATTCCTGCTCCAATAATTATTGTTTTATTCATCTTCATCTACGTCAACAATAGGATTTTTTGCAACTTGGTTTTCAATTGATTTGTCTAATATTTCAATATAAATTGGATTTAATGTCTCTGTATCTATTACTTTTATCTTTCCTTGGTCTTCTAAAAGTATAAGCTTATCTAAATCTACTAGGGCTTTTGAGACACTTTTATAAATATCTCTAAGAGTGACATCTTCCTTATGAATATCGTCAACATAACTATGCCACCAAACCATATATCTTTTTTTCAAATTACCTCCACCCTTATAATTTTCAATACCTCATCTATTATAAATAATATTGTAAATATTATATTTGTTTAGGATTCTGGCTCTTTAAGATTACCAAAGGTTCTAAGAATAAGCTCAGATAATGCTGGATGAATATGCATTCCCTGACCAATGAAACCAATTTGTCCTCCTAAAGCCATTGCATTAACTACTTCTTGTATCAATATTGCAGAATAAGGACCAATTATATGAAATCCTAGGATTTTTCCATTTTTTTTATCAACTATTGCTTTTGAAAATCCTTCAAGTTCCACCATAGCATCACCTTTTGCAACATCACTATACTTTGCTATACCTACCAAAATTTTATGATTCTTTTTAGCTTCTTCTTCTGTTGAACCAACAGCGGCTATCTGTGGATATGTAAAGACTGCATAGGGAACTGCAGAATAATCCATTCGAGTTTTATGGTCATGCACTGCATTTCTCCAAGCAATGATTGCTTCTTCGTTTGCAACATGCTTAAACATGTATTTTCCGATAGCATCACCGAAAGCCCAAATATTTTTTTTACTTGTTTCTAAAAACTCATTAACAACTATATAACCACGTTTATCTGTTTTAACACCTGTGTTTTCGACTTTTAATAAATCAGCATTAGACCTTCTGCCTGTTGCGATTAAGATTTTTTCGGAATTTACCTTAATTTCTTTACCATCAGCGTTATTTTTACCTAAAACAGTATACATTTTACCTTCTTTAATAAATTCAACTACCTCAATATTTGTTAGAATATTCATTCGTTTTTCCATTTGCTTTTTTAGAAGATCTGATATCTCTGGTTCTGAACTGTTAATCAATCTATTGCTTCTTTGAAATACAGTTACTTTTGTTCCAATAGCTGCAAAAAAATGTGCAAATTCAACAGCAATATAACCACCACCAATAATTGCGATACTTTCTGGTTTTTCAGTTAAATCAAATATTGTTTCATTTGTAAGATAATCAACATTTTCAATACCCTTGATTGGTGGAATTAGTGGTCTTGCACCAGTACCGATAAATATTTTTTCACCTATGATTTGTGTGTCATTAATCTTTAAAGTATAATCAGAAACAAAGTGACCTACACCCTTGAAATAAGAAAAATCTTCAATATTTTTCAATCCCTTTTCCATATGTTCATGACTCTCTCGAATCGGTTCTTTCATATGTTCCATAATTTTTTTAAAATCAATACCCTTAATTTCTGCATTAATTCCAAGCTTTTCTGCTTCTTGAATTTCAACAATTCTATCAGCTGGATATATAAGCATTTTTGAAGGAATACATCCAACATTTAGACATGTACCACCTAAAGGTCCCTTATCAATCCATGCGACAGTAAAATTATGTGATAAGGCTGATTCAACAATTTCTCCTCCAGAACCACTTCCAATAACAATAACATCAAATTTTTTCATGTGCGCATCACACTTTTTAAAATTCAGATATATTACTATTTAATAAATGCTTTATTCAGAAACTGAAATTTTTTAATTTTATTATCTATATAATCCCTTTTACTGAGGTTACACAACCTTCACAGATATTTTTTACTTTTCCTTTTACATGAACATGTTTTATGCTCTTATCAGGAATATCTGCACCACATAGATCACATTTCATTATACTTTCACCTCTAAAACAATATTTTTCATTTTTTCTCAAATAAATGAACATCTCTTTGAGGAAATGGTATACTTATTTTTTCCTTATCAAAAGCTTCTTTTATCTGTTGAATAAGCTCCCATTTAGTTTTCCAATAATCGCTTGTATTTACCCATGGTCGAACAAGTAAATCCACACTTGAATCTCCCAAATTAGATACTGCAACAGTTGGAGAAGGATCGTCTAAAACTTTTTTATTTGCTTTCAAAACATTCATTGTAGTTTTAATTGCTTTTTCCATGTTGTCACTGTAACTGATACCTATTGTCATATCAATCATTCTTTTACCAAGTGCAGTATAATTAACGATTGGTTCACCCCAAATCTTTGAATTTGGAATAATAATTCTTTTATTATCAACTGTTGTCATTGTTGTGATACTTGCACCAACATCATTTACAGAACCTGATTTACCTGCTATGTCAACATAATCTCCAACTCTAAATGGCTTTGTTATTGCAATCATAAATCCTGCTGCTAAATTTCCCAATGTCTCCTGAAAAGCAAAACCTAATACAAATCCAGAAACAACTGAAACACTGATTAATGCAGCTCCAACATCAATTCCTAAAAATCCGATTCCGATTGCTACTACAAAAATAATTAATAAAATTTTTATAACACGACTTGTGAAAATTGCCAAAATTTTAGCCATTTTTGCTTTAAGCATTGCTTTACGAATGTATCGACTTACTAATACTGCAATTATATAACCTAGAATTATTACAACAATTGCTGAGATTAAATTAAAAATGGTTATATTTGAAAAAGGTATCTTTGTTTCTAAAATATTAATAATTTCGTCTATGTTCAATATTATTCCCCCAAATTAAAATAAAAAATAATTTTTTTAAATTATTAATTACTTCTTTTTTTTCTCTTTTACAGCATCTTTCATACCTTTTCCAAAACCTTTAACAGCGCCCCAACCTTTTTTAACACCTTTACCAACTAATTTTCCTGTTTTTTCTGCTGTATCTTCAACTTTTCCTTTTTTATCTGGACTCATAAGATTTGCCTCCCAATCTAACAATTTTAAAATGATAAATAAATCCTAGTTAATAACATTATTGAAATAAACTTTAATTATTTTTATAATTTATTATTACTGTGTTATTAACATTTTTACTATTTATTTTCTTTATATATTTTCTGCATCAAATATACATCTAATCGTTTACCAAACTTAATTCCAACTTCTTTCATTACTCCAACATGTTCAAATCCAACTGATTTATGAAGATAAATGCTTTTTTCATTCCCTTCAGTTATTCGTGCAATAACAACGTGAAGACCTACCTTTTCTCCTGCTTCAATAATTTTTTTTAATAATTTTTTTCCAATTCCTTTATTTTGATAAATTTCTTTAACATATAATGAAATTTCAGCAGAATCAGAATAAGCACATCTAGTAGAATATTTGCTAAGTGCAGCCCAACCCAAAACAATACCATTTTCTTCTGCAACAAGTATTGGATTTTTAGAACCATGATCTTTAAACCAAATTTTTTGCTGTTCGATACTTTTTTTTTCTGTATCAAAAGTTGCAACTGTTTTTAATATTGATTCGTTATAAATATCTGTAATATCATTTAGATCATCAAATGATGCCTTTCTTATTATCAAGATAAAACACATCCACTTATTTTTTTTTTAATTTAATAATTATGATTTAATAACAATTTAGAGTTTATAAAAATAACAATTTTTAAAATAGAGAAATTATAACTAAATATTATTATCTTCAATTTTTATTACATTATGGTCGTAATTTATGATACATATATTTCCCGAACCTATTCAAAATCTACCAGAAGCAGATATTCCATTAAAAGGAGTAAAAGCATTTTTATCTCAAGGAAAAAATCATCAAATCATTTTTATGGAATTTCAAAATGATGTGAGTTTACCAGAACATTCACATGATAGTCAATGGGAAGTTGTTTTAGAGGGTAGAGTTGATTTGGTAGTTGAAGGACTTAAAAAAAGATATAATAAAGGTGATATGTTTTTTATTCCGAAAGATGTAAAACATTCTGCCAAGGTATTTGCAGGATATTGTTCTATTGTTTATTTTAACCAAAAAGATAGATACAAAGAAAAAAAATAAAAAAAATTATGTACATTTTTTTGATTATTATGATAAATTTAAATATATTGTATTGGTTTTATTATTTACTTAAGGGAGGTAAATTAATGAGAAATAGTCACATTAAGTTATTAGTAATAGGATTATTAATCCTATTTATTGGAGCAGCTATTATACCTTGTGTAAGTAGTGAAACAGAAAAAATATTAAATTCAAAAAAAGTTATTCAACCATTGGGAAGAAGTTGGTCTGAGAATTTTGATAGTTACTCACTTGCACAATTTCTAGATGGAACACCAGATGATGGTGGATGGAAGGGTTGGGATAATGATACATCTGTTGGAGCATTTGTTGTTGATGTTTACACCCAAAGCAATCCTCATTCAGTAGAAATTATTGATATTGTAGATTTAGTTCATGAATTTTCTGGATATAATTTTGGACAATGGACCTTTACAGCTTGGCAATACATACCAAGTGGGTACAGTGGTGATTCAAGTTTTCTTTTGCTTAACACCTATGCTGATGGTGGTCCTCATGAAAATAATCATTGGTCAAATGCTTTAACATTTAATAGTGCAACAGGAAATGTTCAGTCTTGGACTGGTGAATCTTTACCAATTATTTTTGATCAATGGGTTGAGATCAGAGTGGAGATAGATTTTGATACTGACTTCCAAAATATTTATTATAATGATGCATTACTTGTTGGAAAAAGTTGGACAGGTGGAGTTGAACCTGGAGGAGCTTTAAATCTTGCTTGTGTTGATTTGTATTCAGGTTCTCAATCATCATCTGAAGTTTATTATGATGATTTATCTATTGTTGAAGGTTTTCCTGCAAAATCAAATTTATGTTGTGATGGAGAAATAAGATTAGAAGATATTACTCCAGGTACTACTGTTACAGGTAGTTTTACTGTTGAAAACTGTGGTGATAGTGGAACTGAACTTAGTTGGGAAATTGAAAGTTATCCTGATTGGGGTTCTGATTGGACTTTTACCCCAGACGGTGGTACTGGACTTACACCCGAAGCGGGTCCAATCACTGTTGAAGTTTCCTTTGTTGCACCACCTGATGCAGAAACTGAATTCTTTGGTGATATAAAGGTAATCAATACAAATGATGCAAGTGATTTTTGTAGAATTGATGTAGCTGTTATAACACCTAGAACAAAAGCATTGGATCATCCATTGTTATACAGGTTTTTTGAGCAATTTCCTAATATTTTTTTAATCTTACAAAAGCTATTAGATAATTGATTAAATAATCTCATTTTTTCTTTTTTATTTTAAAAGTATCTTTTAATTTTTAGTGAGAAACTTCTTAAAACAATTTTCTTTTTTAGTTTGCAAAATGAATTTGATTGAGTTTGTTGTTACTGTAGTTCTTATTACAGCTTCTGGTGCGTTAGCACCGGGTCCATTATTTTTTGCAACAGTTTCACAAGGGACCAAAACAGGAGCAAAGGGCGGTTTAATATTTTCTATTTCTCATACTTTGGTTGAATTTTCTCTTATTATGCTTTTAGCTCTTGGACTTCTTACAATTGCTAGTACTACTATTGTAAAAAATGTTATTGGTATTGTAGGGGGTATTGCTCTATTGGTTTTTGGTTTATTACAAATATATTTTACTTTTAATGAGAAAAAAAGTGAAAAGAAGCAATATATGACATCTTATCCTCATCTTTTTTTAATTGGTATTATTCTTACTGGATTAAATCCATATTTTATTATTTGGTGGCTTACTGCAGGAGCAAAACTGATAATATTGTCTCTTGAATTTGCAGCATTGTGGGGTGTAATATTTATGTTTATTTGCCATGTTTGGATGGATTATGTTTGGCTCACTTCAATTGCCTATTTTTCAAAAAAAGGAACAAATACTGTAGGATATAAATGGTATAAAGCATTAATAATTATATTTGGTTTAGTTCTTGTTTATTATGGGATTTCTTTTATTTTTGATGTATTAGTGAGTTGAAATTAGATTTAAAAATAGTTAACCAATTATGTTCAATATAATTTGTATAATCAAATGTTATTTTTTCTTTTATATTTGATTCAACTGATATACCTGCATTTGTATTTGGTGGCCATTCATAACTATCTGGATCATAATCTGCCCATACAATAAGGGATCGATCAATATTTAGACTTCCATAAGCAATATTTACAAAACCATCATAGCCCCATTCAGTTCCCCAACTGTTTTTACAAATCCAATATCCTCCACTGGGTATATTTGGAATGTCTTTCCATCCAACAATCATAACTACATGATTTACTGAAAATGATCGTTTTAAACGCGGGTAGAATAAATTGGGATTGTGAAATATTGCTCCAAATGCCTTGAATAAATCTGTGGCCTTCATATGAGAAACAACTGGTCCATTTTCAAATATATATGATTTTATTGCTTTCCGGTCTTCAGAAGTACCATCAGCTTCCCAAGTGCCCCAATCGAATATTGGCACTAACTGATCCATCCAGTTTGGACATTTATCTGAGCATGGTATGTCATCGTCAGCTTCATAAGGTAAACATTCCTCAAAAATCGTACCATTTACATTGTTTCCCTCTGGACCATCATCTTGCAAGAGTTCAAATGCAACCCATGCCCTACCACCACGACAACTACCTGCCTCAGGTAAACATGAAAGTATGTATTGTTCAGAAAAATCAGGATTTATATCAGGGTTTCCTTCCCTTATTTTTACCATTGATTCAAGTACTCCTAAAGCTGCAAATGCCCAACAACTTCCACAGGCTCCTTGATTTTTTGCAGGAGTTGTCCAATCTTTTCCGTTGTAATTCCTCCAGCTAAACTCATCAGGTAAATCATCCATGATTGGATATGGATCTCCTACAATAACTGGATAAGAAATTGGATCCTCCATCACAGGATAATCATTTAACAAAAAGCTTTCTTTTATTTGATAATTTTTAATATTTTCCTCATTTTCAAGATTTTCCTTTAAAAATTCTTGATTATTTTGTTCAGAATTTATTGATGGGAAAGCTCCCATCAAAAGTATTAATACAATAATTGTACCCAATAATTTTTTACTCATATGAATTCCTCCTCTTTTTTATCTTTACTTATTATGAAATTATATTTTTAAATAAACCTGATTGTAAAAATCTACCTAATATTGGATGAATGGAAATTAGTCTTTCAAAGTATCTAAATAACAAATTAATACTGGGATTTTTAAATGAGTAATCTCGAGTAATTGTTTGTTCCATTAGAAATGTATGTGTTGTTTCGCCTCCTGAATATATATTAATTGTTGTCTCTTGCGATTGATAATCTTCCATATGAGCTCTTAAAAGATATTCACCTTCAGGCAGATCATTTCGAGTATAAGTATTGTATTCCCTCCATTTTGGTCTTATATCATACCATGCACCTGTTTCTAGATTCCAAGCTGCTACAGAAGCATTATTTAGTGGTGTTCCAAGTTTAGATCTCTTTATATCAACTGTTAATCTACCATTTCCTGCATCGACTTGTATATAATCACTTGTTTCAAGACCATATTTAAACACCCATGACATGAATTCTTCATCATCATCTATCATAACTGAACCAGCATGAAGCTCATTTTTACCGTCATTGTCACAATCACCAACAACAACAACTGCAAGATCACCAAATGTTGGAAGTAATGCTTCTTCTACATATGTTTCTCCATTCCATTGAAGGATATGAATAAGATGTGTTCCTGCACAAACCTCATTTATTGAATCATCATCAACATCACCAACATCAAGACCTTCAATTAAGGTTCCTTCACCTGGCCACTCTATTTCATATTTAGTTTCATAACCAGTTCCATTCCATTCGAAAATTGAAATCATTGGTGACCAATAACCAACATGAATTTCATTTTTTCCATCCATATCGCTATCTTTTAATACACAAGCAAAAGGATAATATTCTTCCCCTAGTTCCTTAATAATTGTCTCTTCAAATTTCTTGTTTTCTTCATCCCAATCAAGAACAAATATTTTATGACCAGATCCACAAACAATTTCATTTTCTCCATCCTCATCGATATCTGCTAAGCCTGGCATATATATATGAGTATAACCATGATCTGGATTATTCCAAACGGCTTCTTTTACAAGACCAATTCCATTATATCGAAATATAGTTATTTCTGGACAATCACTCCAATCATCCATTGGTCCCCCACTTACGATCAACTCATTTTCACCATCATTGTCATAATCTCCAATATAACAATCTCCACTTCCACCCCCGGAATTGAAAATCCAAGGATTATAACCTATTATCCTATATTTACCAAGTAACCATTTATGAACAGATACACCCCATGTTGCAGCAACCTCATTTTTTCCATCCCCTGTTAAATCACCGATTGCAAAACCGCCTGGATCAGAATCCTGCAATGGATAAAGCGGTGGAAATAAAGTATGCATTTCTAAATAGGTTTGTTTGTCTTCATTCCATTCAAATATTCTAAGTTTATTATCTCGTCCTCCAACAATCATTTCATTTAAACCATCATTATCACAATCACCAATTGGTTGAGGGCCCTCGTATCTAGCACCATACCGCCAATCTGAGTCAAAGTTCATTTCCCATTGAATTCCATAATCCTCACTAAAAACAATATCTTGATTTTGATATTTGTTTTCATTATTTACTTTAAAATGTGCAGAAGCAAGTGATACATTAATTATTGCTAAAAATAAAATAATAAAGATAGTAATGATTTTTTTGTTCATTGAACTCCACCCGAATTAACGCATGTTAATATGTATTATTATTTAAAATAGTTTTCCTATATTTTTAGTAATTTTAATAGATTATAGAAAAATGGAAATATCTTAAAAATCCTCAGATTTTGTAAATTTGTAATATTTCTACTTCTTGACATACTTATTTTGACAGGATCTGACCAATCACTATTTGTACCATTAATATCTTTTGCTTTAACTCTTATTATATAAGTTCCATTTTCTAACCATTTGTGATATGCTTTTATTTTTTCTCCAGAATTAAAAGGACCTAACCATCCACTTGATGTATCATCACCCCAGTCAAAGAGAACATATATTTGATCATTGTCTGGATCTATTGAAGTAGTTGTATAAGTATAATATTTATCGACTTTTATTCTTCTTACACCTAAAGGTTTTTTTGGTTTAGAAGGTGCTGCACTTGATTGACCTTGTTCAATTTCAGGAAGAATTATACACGATGGATGATTATTATCGATATATAGAGTGTTATTTGCAATATTATATGATGAATTTCCATTAATTGGATCTTTTGTATTTGGATTTGCTAAAAATCTTGGATAATTTGATGAAGAGATTGCTACTCGAATTCTATGACCTATATTCCAGACGTAGGATGTACTCCAAATATCAACTTCTATTTCATAAATTTCACCTGGCTGTATAAATTCCCAATGATCAACACCATTACGGTTTCTCATGCGGAGAATTCCATCTGTAATTAGCATTGATCTTCCATCTGGATATACATCTGAAAGTTTAACTGTAAAATCAGTATCAGGGCAATCAGATGAAACAAAAAGTCTTGCTTTTATATAGCCTGTAGCTTCATAAGGTTCAGTAAGAGTATTACTCGTAAAAATTAAAACATCTGACCTTTCTTCTATCGGAGTTTGATCATAAGGTCCAGGAGGTATTTCAAGATTTTGTCCGCCAAGAGTTGGAACGGGATCGGTTGGGTTGTACTCATATGATATATTTTCATAATTGTTTGGATAATCTTTACTTAAATATTCATTTTCATGAAAGTACCAAGAAACATAATCAGCTTCAATTGGCCAATCATTTGCAAATCGCCACTCATTTCCAGGTGCATCAATGACATCTATATCCCCCATAACATAATACCATACAGAGGGTCTGTTCTCATAATTATTTTCTTCGTCCATTGTATATTTTTTTACCATATCTAAAAACATTAGAACTAAATCAACAACTCTTCTTGAATTCTCAGGATAAGTTAATTGTCCTTGTTGGTATCTAATGTAACCTTCATGAGTCCATGGGCCAATAACAAGCTTTGATTTTCCTTTAGATCCATTCCCAGCAATATACTGATAACCATAGAATCCATCAGTTATCCCTTGTAAGAAAATATCATACCATCCACCCATATGAATTGCTGGAACATTTATATTATCCCAGTTATCATCAAGTGATACATTTGTCCAGAATTCTAGAGTGTAGTTCTCCTGGATAAATATTTCTTCTAAAAGATATGATGCATCTACACTTTCTAACCATTTTTCAACAAGCTGTTTCCTAAATTCTCCCCCTTGATATACTGCATGTTTGTGAAGATTAGTTGAAGCCACCATTACTCCTTGGCAAGCAAGTTCAGGTGGATTTGAGCCTGCTGTTAAGTATTGGGTTATTCCAAGTGCCGAAGGTCCAACAGTAGCAACCTTTCCATTTGACCAGTCTCTAGATCCAATCCATTTTAATGCATCTGGACCATCAGTCTGACATTTTCTATAACCTGAAAAAATTCCTTCAGATGCATGTGTTCCACGTATATCTTGAATAATTGTAGGCCAACCAACAAGAGCTAATAAAACTCCAAGTTCATATAAATCATCTTTGTCATAAGGTGTTCTAAGAAAAATTGCTCCATGTGGTTTTTTTAAAAATATTGGAAGATATACATCAGTTGCAAGATTGATTCCATCACGCATTGTTACCATATAAGAATCTTTTATAATTCCTGTTTCATCATATTCAACTATTTCCTTAAGACCTTCAGTTAAGAATTCTATAAAAGCATAATTATAGTCAATATTAATATTAATTTCTTCAAAGATTTTATTTATTTGGGTATTTGTTTTGATTGAGGATGCAGAAAATGTTGATATTATTAAAATAGCAAAAATTCCCAAATGTATGTATTTTTTCATATAATTTACTCCCTCTAAATATAAGTATGAATCACTTGTCTACTTAAAATTATATCTATAAATTTTATATATTTGAAAAATTAACAATAAGCTCTTTATTTCTGACCTCTGGGTGAAATAAGACTCCAAAAAAAGGAAAATTTTTATGTTTTATAGCTTGTGGACAATTTATTGACTTAGCATAAGTTTCAAATTCTCTTGAAATTGCATAAAAATTATGTAACTCATAAACCTCTATTTTTCCTTTAAAGCCTAGAAATCCTTCATTTATTTCTATTGTAGTTAAACCTATCTCTTGTTGTTTTTTTAATTCTCCATTAAAAACGAGTCCTAAAATATGCATACCACCGCATATTCCTAAAATTGGTTTATTTATTTCCTTTATCCATTTGAACTTATCAATATCATTTATAAAACTGTTATCTTTTAGACTAGTTCCAGATATTATTATTTTTTCTGCTTTGTTTACTAAGTCACTTGAAACTTTGTCATAATGAATTGAAATAAATTTTATTTTTTCTTTTTTAAGTATATCCTCAATTGGTTTAATAAATTCAAAATAGTGAAATTTTTTATTACAAATCTGAGTTAATAATATCATATTATATCAAGTTCCATTCTCCAAGAATTTTTTTTCCCAAAAATCTTATAATTTTTAACTTTTAACTCTTTTTTAAACAAAGGACAATTCAAAACGTATGATTCAAATTCGCCGCCCTCTCCTGCAGGATTTATTTTATATTTTTCATATAACTTAGTGACATCTCTTATTAACTGGTTATTAATATTTCTACCAAGCCATGTTTCATTTAAAGGATATGCAAATACTCCTGTAATAATAGTTTTAAAATTGTTATCAATTAAATCATTTAATAATTCAAATTGATCCTTTTGCCAAAGAGGATTAAAACAATCTAAATTTAGGTTATCGCATATTTTTTGAATTCTTGATGCTTGATATGCAGATTCTACAGATCCAGTTACAATTGCTTCGATTTTATATTCTTTTTTTGCTTTTTTAATTACGTATTCTAAATCCCTTAATTCTTCCTCTTTTTCTCCCTTGGTTTTTTGAATAATTATAGGCACATTCATTACTTCTGCTTGTTTTTTTACTTTTAAAATTGATGGTGTATGAAACATGTAACTATCAGGATTTTCAGAAATAATTGTTATAAGACAAGTGATTTCATTTTTATATTTTTTCGCCAAATATGAAGCATAAACAGAATCCTTTCCACCTGAGAACAAAATTCCACATTTCATTGTGATTGGAAAGTAAAAGAGATTATTAAGAGTTAAGATTATCTAATTGTTAATATTGTATTATGATTCAATACTGGCGTTAATGAATGTACAGATTCATCTTTCAATGTCATTTGGAAAACAAAAAATTGTTCATCAATTACTACGAAATCAAATAAAACAGGTATATACTCATCATGTGTTATTGATACTGTATATTCACTATTGATCTCAAGTAATAATATACATTTTCCATTAATATCTGTTACATTTTGATCATTACCTGCTCCACCAAAGGCTGAAACTGAGACTCCCTCTATAGGATTGCAACCACAACCATCATTTATCATAATGGTAAAAGTAATTTCAGTAAAAAATATTGGTGTATTATCGATATCATTATATTCAATTTTTTGTTGATTATTCATAAAAACAGATTCTGCAGCTACTCCTAATACATATGTTGTAGAAATCACCAAAATAGCTACTAAAAATATTGTTTTTATTCTTTTCATTTTTTACCACCAAATATATTGTTAACAATTGTTAATGCATTGCTAATATTTATAATTTATTTATAAACTTCAATTTTAGATGCTTTCTAGATCCTCTTCTGTAAAAAATTTTAACTCTGT
>LSSG01000007.1 GCA_001595915.1 Thermoplasmatales archaeon SG8-52-3 | reverse complement strand
ATTTTATTATATATTTATAAATAAATATAAGGTAGGTTACCTACCTAAATAATTATATAATAAAATAACTGAAAAAAGATTAGAAGCAAGGAAATAAAAAACCAGTTTATCCCCCTACTAATTTTTAGAGATTCACCCAATTAGTATTAAAACGTAAATCTATGTTCTATAGATAAAGCAAATATATCAATTGAAACGTAAGGTTAAGCACACTCTTGAAGTAGAATTGAGACATAATACTTTTTGATAAGACATAAGCCCTATTTGTGAAAACGTAAGGTGTTATATAGAAGATTATGTGCTGGGTGTAGGCCATAAGCCTCCTTCTGTTTTAAACGGTATTCTACTATGCGTCCTACCTATGAGCAGTCTGAACAACTGATCTCAAACTTTGGACTTGCTCCAGGAGCAGATTGTCCGTTTCATCAAATCTCAAGAAGACCTCATCACCTATAGTGAATCATAGCATTATTCCTGAGCTGTGTCGTTTCTGCGACTCTGCAAAGACTCTCGCCTTTACTGCTTACACAGTTTCCTGGTTCAGAACGAGGGAGGACTTTCCTCAGCGATATCCGCCGTCAACCGTCCACCTACGCCCAGCAAAAGCATATCAAAATTAGTTACATATAAATGTTTGGAATCAAAAAATGATTATTAATAACCACCAATCTTTAAACTTGGATCACCGAGCAATGTCCATTCCTGGACCACCTTACAATCACTTCTATTGATCATTGATGGATAAATATCCATATAATAAATTAGTTGTGAGTTATACGCATCTCCAAGAGTGTCTTTTCCTTCCTGATAACTTCTAAAAAATTGTTGTATTAGAAAACCTTCAAATTTACTTAAACATTGTTCACCGGTCATACTATAACTCAATCCAGTGTTACCCATAATTGCCACACATCCCCCATCTTTTACTGTAACCATTGACCAAGCCCAACATTTTGAACCCCAGTCATATTCATAATAACCTTGAGGGATACCTGGATACTTTATAAAATATTTCAAACCCTTCTCTAAAACTCCCTTAATAAAGTTTAAAAAACTTACATCGAATTGAGCATTATTACAACCACCTACAAGGGTAATTGGGAGTTTTTCTCCATTTATAAATTCATCCATTTGATCATATAATGGGCCATCTATCCATTCCTTCTCATGTGGTGGATATGTACCCCAAATCATAGGATCACCATGTCCACAAAAAACCAAAAAACCACAGCCCTTATTTACTTCATCAATAACATCTTGTTTATCCTTAAAACTCCCTGTTGACGTCCACAAATATGATGATTCGAAGCCGATAAGATAGTCAAATGCAGCTTCAGTTATCATCTCTCCTTCATAAAAATCGTTTTGCTCAGGCCATGTATCTCCAGCAATACCAACATATTTATAAAACCATTCAGAACCATATGCTGTATTTTCATAATTTATGATTTTATCAACAATGATTTCTAATTCTTCAATATTTTTACATGGAAGGCGACCAACACAAACCTCGGGATACATATCAAGAATATCTTTTCCATTTTCATCCCATTCTGCAAAAATTCCATTTCCATTACTATCCCAACTTGAAAAATTACCTTCTGTATCATAAATATCTGCAAAATAGAGGTCACATAAGAATGGTTCTTTATACCATGCTACTACATTTGAATACCTTACAGGTACCCACCATGTGGGTTTAAAAAGTCCACCCCTTCTTCCTCCAATTAGAAGAACATATTTTATTCCCCAATTATCATAAGCAGATTTGATAAAATATTTTATTTTTTCAGCATTATCTCTTCCTTCTACATCGAAATAAATACTTCTATAAATATCTCTACAAGAGATACATACTGTTTTAATATTGTGAATATTTTTATGCTCAACTAGAGGATATAATGAACTCTCAAACCATGTAGAAGTAATAATAATCATATCGAAATTATCATTTTTCATTACTTGTTTATTACTGTCTGAAATAATATTTTTCTTGGTAATAAAACCAAAGATTACAGGAGTATTTAAAAAAATAATTATTAATATTATAATATTAATTAAAAAAATTCTTTTTAAAAGTGATATTATTAATATATTATTTCCTCCCTGAATTATTGTATATCTAATAATTTGTATAATACTTAAAATTTACTTTACAAATTTCGAAATCTTAAATTATTGGTTTTATTAATTTTGATAAAAAATATATATAAATAAAAAATTTTTATTTATAAAAATAACAATAATCTAAGGAAATGAAGAAGCAGATTCCTTTTCATCTACAATTACTCCATTAAGATAAATCCTTGTCTTAAAATAAGTTATAATTCCATCTGGAATATCAACAGAGAGAATAATTTTCTTTTTCATACCTGGTTCCAATTTAGAAATAATTGTATTTTCATAACTAACTTTTAAACCATTTTGTGAAATAAAAGCACCTTCAACTAATATATTATTTGCAATTTTTATTCCTAGGTTCTCAACAATTGCCTTTACCTCGACAAAATCACCAATTTCAGTATTTGTATAAATTGTAATTGTTCCATCCTTCCATTCATGCAAAAGGAGCGGTCTATCTGTAATTGTATAAACAGTTGCGCTATCATTATACTGTCTATATTCATGTGGAATAAATCCACAGATGTTTCCTTTGGTTGTTGTCTCTAAAAAGTAGTAATCATCGATATAATAATCATAATTTGGAATTTCCTCTTCACTAAGTCTAACACCGACTGCCATATGGTTTGGAAGTCTCAATAGTGCAACTTCAAATCCTAAACTATTAAGCATGGTAGCAGTTAATATTGCCTTGTCTTCACAATCTCCTAGACTGTCAAATAATGTTTCAATTGGATAACGAGGATATTCATATGATTCGTTTTGTTCACTATCTGTTTTATATTCAATTGTTTGAACAAAGGATGCTATAAAATTTATTTTTTGGACTTCAGTACCAGTGAATAAATTAATAATTCTTTCCAAAATTATTTCGATATATTCATCATCATAGGGATCAAATAAGTATAGACTATAATCATCATGATTTATTCTTTCAAGAGAACTTTGATAATTGTAGAGGTACTCAGGTATCGGAAGTTTTACTTTATTTGGACCATTATAATTCCAGCTAAATTCTTTTGTTTGTACAATATTATCTGTATTGACTAAGAAAGTTTTACTTGTTAATACGTCTTCATCAGTATCTCTTATATTTAAAATAAATGTGGAATTATTAGGAATATCATCTCTATAAATAAAACATTCAAGGGACTTTGATTGCTTAGGCATAATTACTACTGGTATAATCAATCCAACTATTGGTTCATTATCAATAATTATTTGGATATCATCGGGATAAATAGGTATGTCACCAATATTAAAAACATTCAATTTAAGTCCAAATAAAGCTTTACTTCCAAAAGATGCATCCTTCTCCCACCATTTCTGCAAGCATGATATTATTTCTAAGTCAGATTCTTCAAAAGAGACTTTCTTTGAATAAATCTCGTTATTATCACTATTATATACTTTTATTTTGTATGAACCTGGAGCAATGGTCTGTTTATATTCTCCAAAATATAAAATTGAATCATGATTGCCTTTAAAAAAAAGATCTGAATCAATTATCTTGTTGCCTTCTCCTATAATTTTAACATTAACTGTTCCTGAACATGAAAAATTCAAAGAAAAAGCAGGAAATCCATCATCATTAATTACTTCATAACCAAACAAAGAAAAACTAGTTCCTCCAATTATGTCTTCGATTATACAACCTGAAAAAGAACTACTTAAAATCAGCATAATAGATAAAACTAAAATTTTATTTTTTGCTAGAGGCATTAACATTACAAAACAACTTTATTCTTTTCAAGTTTTTCCTTGATTACATTGCCAAGCCTTTTCATGCCTTCCTCAAGTTGCTCATCAGTTGAATATGAAAAATTAAGCCTCATGCATCTGGCTCCTCCTCCATCCACAAAGAAGGCTTTACCATGTACATAGGCAACTTTTTGTTTTATTGCATCCAAAAATAATAGCTCTGTATCAATTCCTTCTGGTAGTGTTGGCCAAGCAAACATACCGCCCTTTGGTTTATAACAAACGTAACCCTCTGGGAAGTATTTCTGCATTGCTTTCATCATGATATCTCTTTTAGGTTTATACATCTCACAAATTTTCATTATATGCAGATCCATTGACCCTTGTCTCATAAACTCTAATGCAATAAATTGGGTAAATGTATTTGTACAAAGATCAAGCGCTTGCTTACAAATTATCATTTTTCTGGATATTTCAGGAGAAGATATATTCCATGCAAGTCTAAAACCAGGGGAAAGTATCTTTGAAAAAGTAGAGATATAAATAACTCTACCAATATCATCAAATGCCTTTATGGGTTTTATATGGGGAACATCATATCTTAATTTTCCATAGGGATCGTCCTCAACAACTACAAGATCATAATCATTTGCAATATCAATAAGTTTTTTTCTACGAGATTCAGACAAAATTACTCCAGCAGGATTCTGAAAAGTGGGGACAACATAGATGAATTTTGGTAGAATCTCGTCTTTCATTAATTTATTAATAGTATCTTCTAAAACATCAACCATCATACCATCTTTATCGAGCGGAATACCAGTTAAATTGCTCTCATAGCTTCTAAAAGCATTAATTCCCCCTAGATATGTTGGCAGTCCAACAATTGCAGTATCACCGGGATTAAGAAACACTTTTCCAACAGTATCAAGTGATTGTTGTGAACCACTTGTAATAATAACATCATCAGGCTGAACATCAATACCATCCTTATATGCTCTTTCAGCAATAATATCCCTCAAATCCTTAAGACCTTGAGTTGTTCCATATTGAAGAGCAGTTTTACCATAATTTTTCATTACAGAATCAACAACACCCTCTAAATCGTCAATTGGAAAAGAATTTGGATTTGGCAGTCCACCTGCAAATGAGATAATTTCAGGGTCTTGAGTAACCTTTAATAACTCACGTATCACTGATTTCCTCATCTTTCCGGCTCTATCTGAATATAAACGCTCAATATCAACCATAAAACTTTCCAAACGACGGTATAAAATAATATTTAATATGCATTTCGTAAAAAAATTGAAATATGTGTAATTCTATAGGTGGGCGTTATTTGTCTCTTTCTTTTGAAAATAGTGGTTTTAGATGTTCTTCGAATGCAGGCATTGTTTCTAAAGTATCTCTACAAATATTGAATTTATGAATTATATGTAAAGCAAGTTGTTCATCAGCAGAAAATGATCCTTTTATGTCTGAAAACATCTTACTTACATTTTCTTTAGAATCTATCATCTCATCTCCTATAATATCAGGCATGTACCTTGTTATCTATTTATAAGCTTTTCCATGGATAATAAACTTGTTTTTCTCCTAAAAAATTAGATAAATAAATAATCAGAAAGATTTATTAAAATTTTATTGCTGTACCACAAAATAATTACAGGTGTGAAATTTAATGGAAGCAATAATTCTTTCAGGGGGATTTGGTACTCGTTTACGACCTTTGACATATACTAAGGCAAAATCATTGTTACCAATTTTGAATAAACCAATGATTGTTCATTTAATAGAAACTCTTCCAAAGGAAGTAAATAAAATTATTCTTGCGGTAAATTACAGAAAAGATCAGATTGAAAATTATTTTAATGAAAATGATTTTGGAAAAGAAATTATTGTAAATGATGAACCTAAACCTCTGGGTACTGGAGGGGCAACTAAATTTGCTGAAAAACATATCACTGGGCGATTTCTTGTTTTAAATAGTGATATAATTTGTTCACTTAATTTAAAGGATATGATAAAGTTTCATATCAATAACAAAGCGATTGCAAGTATATCTTTATGGCCTGTTGAAAATGTTTCAGAGTTTGGAGTTGCCGATGTAAGAGAAAATGGAAAAATTGTAGGTTTTGTTGAAAAACCAAAACCTGAAGATGCCCCTTCTGAATTTATCAATGCAGGTGCTTATTGTTTAGAAAAAAAAGTACTTGATTATATTGATACTGGTAGATTAGTTTCTATGGAAAAAGAAATATTTCCACAAATCATTGAGGACACAAATAGATTTTTTGGGTTTAAACTTAAAGGTTATTGGATGGACATTGGAAGAATAAGCAGCTATATTGATGTTCATAGATTTTTATTAAATAGAAATAAAATCAAAAAATTTCAGGGTAATAATTGTAAAGTTTTTGGAACAATTAAGGAAACTTGCATTGGAAATAACGTTACTATAGGTAAAAACTCAAAGCTTGACTGTGCTGTTGTATATGATAATGCTTTAATTGGTGAAAATGTAGAACTATCTTATTGTGTAATTGGAGAGAATTGTAAAATTGCTGATTTTTCAGATATTAGAAATTCGGTAATCGGTGATAATGAGAAACTTATTGAAAATACGATTTTAGATAATAAAGCTGTATGGACCCAACCAATCCCAGAAGGTTATCCTGATAAACAAATTGGTAATGTAATTGAAAAATAGATCTGATATTACAAAAATCTATTTATTTTAAATTTAGTTACGCATCTTAAAATCATGACGGTGGATTATTTATGACTAAACTTTTTGGAACAAATGGAATAAGAGGAGTAGTTAACGAGGATATGAACTGTGAGCTTGCTTTAGGTATAGGAAAGGCATGGGGTACGTATCTAAAAAAAACAATTCCTAAACCAAAGGTTGCTATTGGAACAGATGCAAGACTATCTAATCATATGCTTAAATGTGCAATATCTTCTGGTCTGCTTGCAACAGGTTGTGATGTAATAGATGTAGGTTTAGTTCCAACTCCAACACTTCAGTATGCGGTAAGAGAAAAAGGATATGATTCAGGTGTTATTATTACTGCTTCACATAATCCACCACATTTCAATGGAATAAAAGGAGTTGCAAGTGATGGAACTGAATTTTCAAAGGATATTGAAGAAGAAATAGAAAAAATCTACTTTCAAAAAAGTTTTTTTAAAGTCAAATGGGATGAAGTTGGAAAGTTTACAACTTGGAATGGTTCAACAGACCTTTATATAAATGGGATTTTGAATTCAGTTGATGTAGATATTATAAAAAACAAAAATTTCCATGTAGTTCTTGATTGTGGAAATGGTGCAGGAAGTCTTGTTACTCCTATTCTTCTTAAAAAACTAGGTTGCAGAATCACTGAACTTTATTGTGAACCAGATGGGACATTTCCAGGTCACAACTCAGAACCATTACCTGAGAATTTAGTGGAACTTATTAAAAAAGTACCAGAGGTAAATGCAGATCTTGGTGCTGCTCAAGATGGAGATGCAGATCGTGCGATATTTGTTGATGAGAAAGGTAATTATATATGGGGTGATAAATCGCTTGCAATTGGAGCAAAATACGCAACAAAAGAAAAGGGGGGAGTCACAGTTACTCCAGTTACAACTTCTAGTATGTTTGATGATGTTGTAAAGGAAAATAAAGGTAGTATTATTCATACAGCAGTAGGCTCACCTATTGTTGCTCGTGTTATGATAGAAAATGATTCTGTCTTTGGTGGTGAGGAAAACGGTGGACTTATATTTCCTGAACTTCAATATTGCAGGGATTCAGCAATGTCAATTGCAAAGATTTTAGAAATCATGGCAAAAGAAGAAAAAAAATTATCAGAGTTAGTTGAGGAAATACCAAAATATGAGGTTTTCAAATTAAAAATGCCATGTCCAAATGATAAAAAAGAAATTGTTATGAGAACCCTTGCAGAAGAAACAAAGAAGGATAAAAACGTTAAAAATGTTGATGAAACAGATGGAGTTAAGCTTTATCTTGAAGATGGCTGGGTTTTGTTAAGACCATCGGGTACTGAACCAATATTCAGAGTTTATTCAGAATCAAAAGAAAAAAGTAAGGCTGAAGAACTTGCTTTAAATTATAAAAAAATTGCCGAGGATATAATAAAAAGTAAATAGTTAGATTTCAGATTTCAGCATTGGTGCAAGTTCTATTCCATTTTTTGATGACATAGAGAGCACAAACCTTGATCTTCCATGTGGTGTACCTCGCATTTTTATAACCTGAAGTGTTCTAATAAGATCTCCTTTTCTTTCTATATCACCTAAAAATATTATACCATCAGCAATAAACTCTTCAATTTCATATTGAGAGTATTGAAAGAGTTTAGGCGGGATTTCTGAAGTTAAAAAAGTTGTACAATTCAATGCTGTAAGAGACGCTCCTAGTTTAAACAAAAAATCCCTTATTGCTTCTCTAGTTTGTATTCTATAACATAACGAGGTTATTGAATCAATAATAAGCCTTTTTGCATCAAGCTCTTTAGTTATATCTCTAATTACTTCAAACAAGATGTTTATTTCATCAAAATTATACTGTTCAGGGTTCAAACCAAGACGATCACTAATGCTCCATAGATCAATTACACTTAAATCCCCTGAACTAATTAGTTTTTCATCAAAAAAATCGTAAACTCCTTGGTATCTTTTTAATTTTGGAACAGTTTCTGTTGCTGTGAAAAATACTCCTCTTTCTCCTTTTTTTATTCCATTAGCTAAAAATTGCATACTTAAAGTTGTCTTTCCCACTCCACTACCACCAGATATTAAAACAGTACTACCTGTTGGTATTCCACCATTCAGTTCAGAATCAAGGGTTTCAATTCCTGTTATACATCTGGTTGCCTTAACCATCCTAGTCTCCTTTCCACCCAATATGAAATATATTTTCAATATTAAATCGTTTTTGTTTATTATTTGTTAATAAAAAGAAATAAATCAATTATGTAATGCCAATACATTAATATTACATGTTTTATTTGGGGTCTTAAAATTAACAATAGAGGAATAGAATGACAAAAGATGAAGAGCTTGCTAAATATTTGTCTATCATAGAGCAATATAAAGAACAGTTAAATAATCTTGAAATGCAATCTCAATATATTCAATCAGCAGTACTTGATTATAATAAAGCAAAAATAACACTTGAAAATCTTAAAAACACAGAAAAAGACAAAGAAATATTATTACCAATCGGCGGTAGTACATTTGTTAATGCAACATTGAAAAATCCTTCTAATGTGCTTTTTGATATTGGTGCAGGAGTAATAGCTGAGAAAAAAACAGAAGAAGCAATAATAAAAATTGATAAAAAAATAGAAGAACTTCAAAAAACACAAGAGAGAGTATTAGCAGTTATGCAAAATATACAGAATAGTTCAGCTGAGGTTTCTGCAAAAGCACAAAAGCTTTTGGCAGAGAGCGAAAATGAGTAAAATTAGGTATATAAATGTTTAAATTTTTAAAAAAGAAGTTAAAAAAATTTGAAGATGAGCTCGAAGCAGAGCTTGAGAAAGAATTAGAAAAAGAAACAATTATCGAGGAAAAAAAACCTGAACCTCCCCCAGAAAAACCAATTGAAAAAGAAACTTTAGAAGAAAAACCAATCCCTGAAGAAAAACCGATTGAAGAAGAAATAAAAACAAAAAAAGAGGAATTTATAGAAGAAAAAGAAATTATTCAAAAACATAAACCTGTGGATAAAGAGAGAAAAAGAAGAATTCTAAGAGATAAACGCAAAAGAGAAGAAGAAATTGATAAACAAATTGAAAAAAGTATTGAAACAGAACTAGAACACACCTTAAAAACTAAAAGAAGTATTGAACAGGTTGTAACAACAGATAGAAAATCTACAAGAGCAATAAGTGAAGAAAAATTAGATGATCTTTTATGGGAGCTTGAAGTAGGTCTTCTGGAGTCAGACGTTGCATATTCAGTTATTGAGTCTATTAAAAAAGACATTAAAGAAGAACTAAAGTATGCATCATTTGAACGTGGTAGGATAAATGAAATGGTTGAAAGTGTTCTCAAAAATGCTATTTCTCATGTTTTAAAATCAAGTGAAATTGATTTTATGGATTATATTAGGAAGAGTCAGAAAAAACCAATTGTTATTATGTTTGTAGGAGTAAATGGGTCTGGTAAAACCCTTGCTATTGCAAAAATAGCAACACTTCTTAGAAAAAATGGAATTTCTAGTGTAATGGCTGCAGGTGATACCTTCAGGGCTGGTGCAATTGAACAGTTGAGCATACATGCAGATAAGGTCGGTGTAAAAATTGTAAAACATGGTTCTGGAGCAGACCCAGCTGCTGTTGCTTATGATGCAATAGATCATGCAAAAGCAAAACACAAAGATGTGGTTTTACTTGATACAGCAGGAAGAGTACAGACAAATATCAACCTAATGGATGAAATGGCAAAGATTAAGCGTGTTGCTAAACCTGATCTTATCATATTTGTTGGCGATGCTTTATCTGGTAATGATGCTGTTGAACAAGCAAAACGTTTCAATGAGGTAGTTGGAATCGATGGAGTAATTTTAACAAAAGTTGATACTGATGCTAAAGGAGGTAGTGCCTTATCTGTTGCTTATACTATTGGTAAACCACTTTTATTTATTGGAGTTGGGCAGGGTTATGAAGATCAAATACCCTTTGAACCAGATTGGATGATGGATAATATCTTTGGAAAATAATGCTGTTTTTTAGCATAAATACCATTATGGACATAAACGTAAAGATACAGGGCTATGCTTGTACAACAATTCCTTTTAAACATGACTAACAAAACCAGAATTGAGGTCTGAAAAAAATGATGATTGTAGGACAAATATCAAGCAAAGAAGAAGCAAAGGAAGTAGAAGATATTGCAAAATGTTTGGTAGTTGGATACAGAGCAAAAGTTCTTGCAGAAAAGGTTAGAAGGGTGATGTAGAAGATGTTTAGAGACAAGAAAACAAAAATGGATTTCAAAAATAAAAAAACAATCCCTAACGATATCCCAATTATATGGGTTAATATTTAATCTTTTTTTAATCACTCCATCTTGTTTTTACCCAGGAATCAATAAATCTTTTTGATAAATCTGGTCTTGCTTCAGATATATCTGTTACAGTTATTATTCCGATTATGCTTTCCTCTTTAAGAACAGGTAGTTTTTTTATATTGTTTTGCTTCATAATTTCTATTGCTTTTTCTAAATTATCAAGTGCATGAACTGTTTTTAAATCTGAAGACATTATTTCAAATATCTGAGTTGTTTTTGGGTCTCTTCCTTCACAGATTGTCCTTTCAATTATGTCTCTTTCAGTTACCAAACCTATACATCTATCTTCATCAGTAACAATTATACAACCAACCTTATTTTCTTTATAGATTTTGCACGCATCAAGTACTGTTTGTTTAAAATTAATTGTTACTGGATTTTTACTCATTACTTCTTTGACAAGCATATAAATCATCAATAACCTAATTAAATAAAATCTACAATCATATGCTATGATATATTTATATATCCATGGTATATTTTATTTTGGAAATGGTAAATATTAAATCAAGAAGTGAAGTTTTAAATGATGTTATAAAGGATGGAAAGAAATATCCAGATAATTGGAAAGCTGTTTTTGGTAAGGACAATAAAAGATTATCAAGAGACTACTACATTTTCAATCCCAGATCTGGAATTTATCTTTTAAAAGAATATGAAAAAAATCCTTTTGAAATAAAAGGAATTGGTGGAAAAATCGCTAGAAGAATAGACGAAGATATTGAAGCAGTGGTATCAAAAAAAGCAGGTGACTTTGGAATAATTCAAGGAGACTATCAGAAAATCATTAGAAATTTAGAAAAAGGAATAAAACCTGAGAAAATATTTGATGCAGCATTTAAAGGTAAAAAAAATCTAGGAATAAGTATTCCTATAAAGGGTCAGGCATCTACTTCAAAAGAAGTTTTTAAAAATATTCACCATACTTATTATAAAGAGCAACAAAGAATTGATAAAAAACTTGAAAAAATGGCAAATGAAGATGGGCTTTACAAATCCTATGAATAATCTATTTTTCTAGATATTTTTCAATTTTATTTTTTGCTTCTTCTCTTTTATTATTTATATCAGTAAGCATTTTATCTATTAACTCGGCAGCATATTTCTTACATTCACCACATGTTTTTTTACCACCTTTACATGAGGTGTATATTTCTTGAAGCTCCTTGTCATCTTCTATTAGATGATATAAAAATAATTCATAAACAACACATTCATCAGGTTTTCCGCCATGTTTTTTTTGTTCTTCAAGTGTAACTGCTCCACCAGTTTTAGAGTGCATAATCTTTTTAATTGCATCTTTTGATGAATCTGTTAAAAATATTGCACTTTCTGGTTTTGAAGATGACATCTTTTCTCCAGTTAGTCCTGTCATGAACCTATGAAAGGTAGCAGATGGTTGGAAAAAACCATATCCTCCAAGTTTAGTTTCTAATTTTACTAAATTTTCATCAATTTGATGAATATTTTCTTCAACTGCATCCTGAATGTAAATTGCTTTGTAATCTGTTATTCGCTTGAGCTTTTTGAAATTTAAATCATTTAAGATTTTTTCCGCACTATCCAGAAGTTTACTAACATCCTTGTCAACTTTTACAAAAACACCTATTTTATTGTCCTTTGTAACTGTTACATTATATAACCTATGAGCTTGTGCAATATCTCTACTAAGTCTGATGTGTGGGTCCTGGTCTACACCAACTGGAACCAAGGTTGGTCTATTTCCACCAAATTTTTCAAGTTGTACATGTAAAATATCGCCAGTTTGTACAAGTGGTGAGAAAATATGAGCCATATTAGTTTGGCCATTAAATCCATATGTTGCTTGCATTTGTGACCAATTTATTTTTTTACCTAAAATGTAACCTAGATCCTTTACTTCTGTAAGTTTTGATTGAAAATATATACGACATTTTTCTGGATTAAGTCCAAGAGCAATATAGTTTGGAATGTATTCATTTAAAGCAAAATCTTTTGTTTCCTGTAGTGTATAGCCTCTTGTTGCAAATGCCTCAATATCGGCTACTGCAATGTTTATGTCTGCTCCAATATTTTGATAATATATTACCTCATCAATTACCATCTTATGGCCAAGATGCATTCTTCCTGAGGGCATTAGACCTGTTAAAATTGCCCATGGTTTCTTTTTATTTACTGAATCTTTTATAAGGTTAAACCCTCTATGACCAAATATTACACCTCTTCGTAATAACATATGAGGGTTTGGAAGATTTTTCCATAAATCTTCTGAAAATTCCTCAATTCCAAATTCGTCTCTAAGCCTGGAATAATCTTGATATATTGTTGAGCTCCAGGGGTCAATTTTCATCTTTATCAAGTATCCTGAAACAAGCAATATTTCAAAAACTTACCGTTATTAAATTTTAAAAATTTTACTAAATTAAGAGCTAGTTTTAATTTTTATTTAGCAATGTTTATATAATTGTAAATCAATATTTTATATATTGCATTTGGATGGCAAAGATGAAAGGAAGGAAAAAATTTTATTAATAACCCCATAAATTATATGATAATTTATTGTTTCTTAAATTTTATTAATTATTGAACAAATTGAATATCTAATTCTAAAATAATATGACTTTGTATTGATTTTTAAACCTAACTTTTATTTATTTACAATCTATTTTTTAATTATTAAGAGGAAAAATAATGAAGGGTAACCTAAAGAAAAAATTAAAATTAAAAAAAATTTTAATAAACAACAATAGAAAGATTATTGATTTATTTTATTTAGAAAATGATTTTTATTATTCTGTTATCTATCACCCCAAAAAAAATATGTGGGAGCCTAATAATGACTCATCTTCTCCCGAGTCTTTGTGCTGTTCTTCTATTAGGTTAGAAGAGTTAGAGCACATTTTATTTCTAAGATCCTCCCTCAAGACTCAAAGAGAAAATTATAGAATTTTCAAAAAAAATGAAAATTACAATAAACAAGAAAACAAAATTTTTAATATATCCGAATTAAAAAATAAAATATGTTAAAATCAATTATAATAGATACAGGAAAAGAAAGGCTCCCACTAATATTTTAAATACATAAATAATGATATATATGATAAGAATATTTGATTATTAAAAAAACAGGTTAACTAATATAGTTAATGGTGTAATTATATGAAAAAACTCATAGCTATAGGATTAATCTTTCTTATTGCTTCAGAGTTAACAGGTTGTCTATCTTTTAATGAAAACAAAGATTCTAAAAAAGATTATGAGATTATTATAGCAATATGTTCAGGGCCTTATGGATTTCATCCATGGATGGATTCATATGATGTTGACACAATGTCTATAAATAGTAATATTTTTAATAGTTTAGTAGAATTTGATAATCTTTTCAGAATTACACCTGCTTTAGCTGAATCCTGGAGCAATCCAAATAATCTTACATGGAGATTTTCTTTAAGAAAAAATGTAAAATTTCATAATGGTTATAATTTCACAGCAGAAGATGTCAAATATACGATAGATTTAATAAAAAATAATATTAGCGCCCTAAAAGAAATATTGAGTTGTGTATCAGAGGTTGTTATAATAGATGATTATACAATCGATATTATAACTTATGAACCCTGTCCTATTCTACTCAATAAATTAGTTGATATTTTTATTGTATCAAAAAAATACCAAGAGGAAATAGACAATCAATGGCCAAATGGAACTGGTCCATATATATTGTTAAATTATACAGAAGGCGAAAATATAACTCTTGAAAGATTTGATAAATATTGGAATGGTAAACCAGCTGTTAAAAAAGTACTTCTTAAGATAATACAAGAATCTGAAGATAGAAAAAATGCATTAATTGAAGAAAAGATTGATATCTGTTATGTCCATCCTGACCATTACGCTGATATATTTTATGCAAGTGGAGTTGAAGTAACAACTGTTTCACCTCCAACTGTTTTCTACATTAGTTTTGATTTTAGGGGAAATGGTAGCTCTTATAAATATGCAGAAAAAAATCCAGTTGCTGACGTTCGAGTAAGAAAAGCAATATACCATGCTATTGATATTGAATTTTTAATAGAGGAAAAATTGAATGGTTTTGGTGGACCAGCTTCTCAATTCGTTTCACCTTTAATATTTGGATATAACCCAGAAATTAAGAGATTGTCTTTTGATCTTAATATTGCTAGAAATCTAATGAATGAATCTGGATATAAAGATGGATTTAAAATAGACCTTGACTGCTCTGATGACAATACAAGCCAACAATTCTATTTAGAACTAGTAAGAATGTTGGGTGAGATAAATATCGATGTTCAATTAAATCGTCTTCCAGCAATGGAATTATTTACTAAATTATATGAGAAGAATTCTTCATTTTATATAATTGGTTGGCTAACAGGAAGCGCTGATGGTGGTGAAATATTTGATTTTATCTTAAGATCAGTTGATGAAAAAAATAATACTGGAATGTATAATTATGGTTATTTCTCAAATAAAGAGGTTGATAAAATAGGTCTACAAATTGGAAGTATAATGAATCCTCAAGATAGACTAGACTTGATGCAAGAAGGATTTAGGATAGCAATGGAAGATGTTGCTTGGATTCCTTTATATATTCCTCAAAGTATTTTTGGTTATAGGGATTATATTGATTGGATTCCTTATGCTGGTATGGGATATAACATAGAAGGAATAAGCTGCAAATAAATGATTAAATTATTTAGTAAAAAATATAATTTTTAGTAAGGATTATAAGAAAAATCCAGTTTTATAAAAAAATTGAACAAAATCAAAACATTTATACTCGATAATTTAATTTATACAAATAATAATATAAGCATAAAATAGATACTATTACCAAGGGATTGTTGAAAATATGAAGGAATTAGATTCAAAAGACCATAAAATCCTATATCATTTATTTTTAAATTCAAGGCAATCTCTATCCTCAATTGGAAAGAAGGTTGGACTACCAAAAAATGTAGTAAAATATAGGATAGATAGACTTCAGGAAAGAGGGATAATAAAAAACTTTAACGCTATGGTTGATATATTTAAGCTTGGATATACAGTTTATAGACTCAATTTTACCTTTCAATATGCTTCTCCTGAAAAAGAAAAAGAGATAATTAATTATTTTGTAAATCACAATAATACCTGGAATGCATCATCAGCAAAGGGTAGATATGATTTTATTGCCACAATTCTTGTAAAAAATCCTAACTTTTTTTATTCATTTTATGAAGAGACATTAAAAAAATATCGTTATTATTTCAAAGAAATATTTTTCTCACAACTATATGAAAAATTTGGTTATAAACATGCAATTTTATTTGATGAAACTTCTACTGATGATAAACGTGCATATGAATATAGATATGATGGACAAATAATAGATATAGATTCGATTGATTATAAAATATTATGTTTATTATCAAGAGACACAAGAATGCGTAGTGTTGATATAGCAAAAATAGTCAATATGACATCCACTTCTGTTATTAATCGAATTACTAAATTAACAAAAACTGGTGTTATCCAAAGATATTCTACTAATTTTGATACTAATAAACTAGGATATAAGTCATTTATTGTTAACTTATCCTTAAGAAATTATGATAAAAAAAGTAATATCATAAGATACTTGAGCAGTTCTCCATTTATTTGTGAGATACATAAGGCAATAGGTGCTTGTGACCTTGAACTAACCCTATTTACAGCAAACTTTGAGCATTTCTATAGAATAATGGAAGATCTCAGAGATAAATTTCCTGAGGATATAACAAACTATGATTATCTTTATGTAACACAGGTTCATAAAAGCAATTACTTACCGGACTAAGGAAAAAAATGTAATATTATTTTTTAGATCTTCTTTTTATTACATTATCAATTCTGGTTTTAAGTTCTTTGATATCAATTGGTTTTTCTATAAAATCATCTGCAATTAGTCCTCCAGCATGTTCAGCAAATCCATCGGATCTTGCTGTAAGAAAAACTACTGGTATATCCTTCCATTCTTTATTTGCCCTTAATTTATCAAAAACTTCCCAACCGTTCATATCAGGCATCATAATATCTAAAAGAATAACATCTGGTTTAATCTTTTTCTCTAGAAGTTTAAAACAATGTTTTCCACTTTCAGCAGGAATCACAGAATATTCTTTTCCAAATAATTCCTCAAAACCGGTTTTTATACAGAAGATTTGATCTTTTTCATCATCAACCAACATAATTTTTATCATATATATTCCGCCTTCTTTTTTTGAATCCAATTAATCCCTAATATTTATTACGACATATTCGTAATAATTTTGGGCTTTTATACTTCTATTTTATGAATATTTATTATAATTACTAAATATCTTTAACTAATGGCAATGTGAAATTTACAGTAGTTCCCTTTCCAATACCCGGGCTTTCTACCCAAATTTTTCCATTATGACGCTCTACAATTCTTTTACTAATAGTCATACCAAGTCCACTGCTTTCAAAGTCATGACGGGATTGATCTGCTTTATAGAATTCATCAAATATATGCCTGATCTGACCATTAGTCATACCAATACCATTATCCTTTATTGATATTTTTACATAGTCTTTTTGTTTTTCTGCATCAATTGTAATTTCTCCTTTGTTTTTATTATATTTTATAGAGTTTTCAAGAATATTTGTGAGAAGCTCTTCAAGTCTTAGTTTATCTGCCTGTACAAGATAACCATTAGTAATATTGTTTTTTAATTTTATTTTTTTATTTTCAAATAAAGTGATTTTATTTTCAATAGTTCTTTCTACCTCATCTTTTAAATTTATCTTCTCAAGTGAAAACTTTGTTTTTGGTGAATTTAATTTTGCAAGTTCAAGTGTTTTTATAACAATACCTTTCATATAATCCACATTTCTTTCAAGAACCTCAAGCCATTCCCTTTTTGTTGGATCTTTTTCTTTTTGAATTAGTAAAGGAATTAGAGTTGATAAGGGCATAAGAGGCGTTTTTAAATCATGACCAAGTTGGTTTACAAATTCATCTTTCTGCTTGAGTAACATATCAACTTCCATTGTTCTATCTTTTACTCTCTTTTCAAGAGTTTTATTTAATTTATTAAGATTTCTTCTAGCAATAGTCAAATCTTTATTAATTTCTTTTAGATACTTATTTTTCTCATCTAATTCCTTTGTTCTTTTTGTAACAAGTTTTTCCAGATTCTCACTATAATCTTTTAGTTGATCTTGGGATTCTTTTAAGGCAATGCTCATACTGTTAAATGCTGATGATAACTCACCAAGTTCATCATCTGAATTAAACTTAACAGTATGACCCATTTCTCCCTTACTCATCAACCTAACTCCCTTAATCAATTCACCAACAGGTTTTGTGATGAATAAATTAAATAATGCAAATATTAGGAAAAAGGAAACAATAATAAAAACACCTGATAAAATCGATATTGTTAAAATCATCTCATTTGTCATATCATCTAAGCTTGAAAGAGAAGCAATATATCTAACTGAATAATCATGTCTACCCCATTCCTCATTATAAGGTTGAATTATATCAATTAATTTTTCATTTTCAAAAATTTTTGTTGATTGTGTTGAAGCAGCTGCTCTTTCAACTGATTCATTATCCTCAAATAACCTCTCACCATTCAAAAATCCTTCATATTTTCCATCTTCAATTTCTATTGAATCAAATAATATTTTTCCATTAATATCTACTACTTGTAAACTTATAATATCCTCATTTAGATTCATTAGGTTATCTACAATCTGAATATATTGATAGAAACCAGATTCATAGTAAATAAAATAATTGTTAACAAGACTACCAACAGATAAACCAGCAAAAGATTCTGCATTATTAATAAGTGTAGTTCTTGCAGCGTTATATTCTCTATCAATAATTATATAGGAGCTTGCAAAAAATATTATAATAAGGATGAATAAAATTGGCAATATAAGTTTTATTTTAAGAGTATTAAATCCAATCATTGTTAAGTGCTCCTTCAATCCTTATTATCAAATTGTTATTGTTTATTATTTTTTACTTGATTTATTTTTTCTTTTTTCTAATAATATCACATTTATTGGGTGTTTACTGTTTAATTCAATCCAATCTAAATCAATTATCATCTTTGGATTGAAATTCCAATAAACATATCTTCCCCTTCCTATCACAAATTTAATTTTTGAATTTTTACAACATTCTTCTTTGTTTTTACATTCATTTTCAACATCATCAGTCTTTTTTTCATGGCTTTTGATGGTATTTTCATTAAAAAATCCTGAAAGTAACATGATGTCTGGAATCCACAAATAAGAGTTTAATAATTTACTCATAATATTCCTCGTATAATACATATTTGTATTATCGAGTTAAAATTGTTACTACCAATTATTTGTACAAAATAATATAAATTAACTAATTTGTATGTATGATGTACAAATTTTAATAAATATTACGCTGAGGGGGAGATTCGAACTCCCGCTCCCCAGATGGAGAACCGGCTCTCAAGGCCGGCGCGTTAGGCCGGACTTTGCTACCTCAGCTTTAAAAGGATTCAATCTGAGTAATTAAAATGAGATAAAAAGAGTTTTTGGAATTTATCTTTATGATCTTAAAACAATTTCTATATTTACGCCGTCTGGAACTTGGATTCTCATAAGTTGACGAAGTGCTCTATCACTAGCATCTAAATCAATTAGTCTTTTATGAATTCTCATTTCCCAACGATCCCAGGTTTCAGTTCCTTCACCGTCTGGGGATTTCCTACAAGGAACTTTTAGATGCTTAGTTGGTAATGGAATTGGACCGCTCATATCAACTCCAGTGCGCTCAGCAATCATTTTAATTTGATTACAAACTTCCTCAAGTTTTTTTGCGTTTGTGCTTACCAATGATATCCGTGCTTTCTGCGCCATTCCATTTTACTCCAAAAAATAAATTTTTATAAAGAAAAAGAAAAAAGAAGCCTATTTGGCCTCTTCAACCTCTAAACAAACACCAGCAGCTACAGTTTGCCCCATATCACGAATTGCAAACCTTCCAAGTTGTGGTATCTTTTTTGAGGATTCAATAACCATGGGTCGTGTTGGGATAATTTTTACGATTGCTGCATCTCCAGTTTTTATGAAATCAGGATTTTCCTCTTTGACAGCACCTGATTTTGGATCAAGTTTCTTTTGTATCTCTTCAAATCTGCATGCAACTTGTGCTGTGTAACAGTGAAATACTGGTGTATATCCTTTTGTAATAACTGAAGGATGATTTAGAACCATTATCTGGGCGATAAATGATTTTGCAACAGTTGGTGGGTCATTTGGTGGTCCAGCAACATCTCCCCTTCTTATCTCGTTTTTAGCAACACCTCTCATGTTAACTCCAACATTGTCACCGGGTAAAGCCTGAGCAATCTGCTCATGATGCATCTCAATTGTTTTTGCTTCACCAGTAACACCACCTGGTTTCATACTTGGCTTAAAGATGAGTTGCATACCTGGTTTCATAACACCACATTCTACTTTACCAACAGGTACAGTTCCAACTCCCTTTATTGTATACACATCTTGTACTGGCCATCTTAGAGGTAATTGGGTAGGTTTTTCAGGAATTATAAATTTATCAACAGCTTGAAGAATTGTGTCTCCTGTCCACCAATCCATTTTGCCCTTATCTTTTATATTATCTCCAGTAAAGGCAGATACTGCTACATATTGGAGTTGGTCATCTTTATATCCAACACTTTTTGCAAGTTTATCAACTTCTGATTTAACAGTCTCATAACGATTTTTATCATAAGGTGGTTTTGTATCATCCATTTTATTAATTGCAACAATCATTTGTTTAACACCAAGAGTTCTTGCAAGAAACATATGTTCTTTTGTTTGTGCCATTATTCCCTCAGGTGCAGCGACAACTAAAATTGCGGCATCAGCTTGAGAGGTTCCAGTGATCATATTTTTTACAAAATCTCTATGACCTGGAGCATCAATAATTGTAAAATAATATTTATCAGTATCAAATCTTTTATGGGCAACATCAATAGTCAAACCTCGCTCTCGCTCTTCTTTTAGTTGATCAAATATCCACGCAAGTGCAAAGCTGCCTTTTCCTTTTGCTTCTGCTTCTTCTTTAAATTTATCGACCATGTGCTTTGGGAACTGTCCAGTCTGAAGTAAGATTTGTCCTACTAAGGTGGATTTTCCATGATCGACATGACCAATAATTACAAGGTTCATATGTGGTTTATCTGCCATTATACTTTACCTCCTTTCAAGACCAATTAAACTTAGGTATATTAGCTTTTTCATATATACGTCTTTTCTTAAATTTTGATAGCGTATATAATTACTATTTATAAGATTTATCCTGTAGTAATAAGAAGAATTTTGTTTATGAAAATTTTCAAAATTATTATAATTTTCAAAAAAATTTATTTAAGTTTATTGAGGGGTTTGTACTTATAAAACATAGATAAAAATTAAATTTTTTTATATCATTTTTTTACAATTTTTGTTATAATTTATATCATAATATATATATCTAAATTATCAATCATTCATTAATAGCGAGGGCAGACAGTGTAATTTTTAATCAAGTGTAATCAATATTATTTATCTCTCTTCTCTGTCTCCCTCCCCCGGCTTTAAAATCAATATGATAAATAAGATGGGCTCGGCCGGATTTGAACCGGCGACCTCCGCCATGTCAAGGCGACGTCATAACCGCTAGACCACGAGCCCGTTTCGTTAAAGGAAAATAACATTATGGTTTTTGAAATTTACTGATAATTCAAATTTGTTTAATATATTGAATATTCATATGAATATTTACCTGCTAAAAACATAAATAAATGATGTTTCCATTGTTTTGTTTCCAATAAATGTAGAGGGATGCACTTGAAAGAGAATAATGGTAAAAAAAGAAAAAATCGTAACAGTTTTTTTAAGGGAATCAGAAGAGAAGGAGTACTAGATGGACACACATTTGATATTTGGAAATCAGGATTGCAGAAAGATCTTTACAATTTTTGGGAATCAATAGATGATTCTGGGAGAAGATAAATAAAAATTATTTTTTGTTAAAAATTATATATATAGTTATTATTCCTGTGCTTCATGAGTTTTGAAAATCCGAAATTAACTGTAGATGGAGCAGTTTTAAAAAATAACAAAATTCTTTTAATAAAAAGGAAAAATAATCCATTTAAAGGTAAATGGGCTCTCCCTGGAGGATTTGTAGAATATGGTGAAAAAGTAGAAGATGCAGTAATTCGAGAAGTTTTTGAAGAGACTGGTTTAAAGACTAGTATAATTAAAATTATCGGAGTTTATTCTGATCCTAATAGAGATCCAAGAGGTCATACAGTTTCTATTGTCTATTTTTTAGATATAAATGAGGGAGAATTAAAAAGTAATGATGATGCATCAGATGCGAAATTTTTTGATGTAAAAGATTTACCTGAACTTTCATTTGATCATGAAATTATAATAAAAGATGTTTTAAGGAGTATAGATTGAAATGTTTTGTCCAAAATGTAAAGGTTTGATGTATCCAAAAGAAGATAGTATTATATGTAAAAGATGTGGTTATAAAAAGGAAAAAGAAGGTAAGACAATAGTTGTAACCAAACAAAAAGAAAAAGAATTGACTGTCCTTGAGGATGGAAATTTAAATAATGTTCTTCCAAAAACCAAAATAAAGTGTCCAAAATGTGGAAATAACGAAGCTTTTTGGATTCTTAGACAAATGAGAGGAAGTGATGAACCAGAGAGTAGGTTTTATACATGCACTAAATGTAAAAATAAGTGGAGAGAAGATTAGGAAACTTTAAATATAATATAAAGTAATATTAATATATAAAATTCATATATATCAGATTGATTATAAACAAAAATTTGGGGGAAAAACAATTGCGAAATAAATTAATTGTAATTCTTGTAGTACTTGGATTTATTTTATCAAGTATTGCCGTTGTATCTGGTGAACAGGTTTCAAAATATAATAATATGATTAATACTAATGAAATAATATCTGAAAAAGATAAAGATACAGTTACTGTAACACTTTTTAAACATGAGTTTGATGGTTCTGGATATCCCATAGAAATTGAAATTAAACTAGAAGAGGGTAAAGATATTGAAAAGTTAATTGAGGAAAAATGTTTAGAATATTTAGAAGACGATCCTATAATTCAGGATTTGGCTGATGAAAATATAACTCAAGAGTTACTTATGAAAATAAAGTCACGAGGTAGAGGTCTTCATATAAGGTTCAATTCTCGTGTTCAATTCTTCAAACCATATAAGCTATTTCCGTTTCTACCACCTTATTTTAGAACTTTTATAATTGTTCCCCTTATAATCTGTAATTATAAAAATGATAAAAAGGCAAAAACTGAACTATCACAAATTAAGGGCAATAATTCAACAACAATTGTAGGACCACATAGAGTCATCTCAGTTGGATTTTATGGTGTTTCTTGGTGGATTGGTAAAGTTTCATTAGTTGGTTTTGTAGTAAGAAATGGTTTTGTGGGAATATCACTTCTAACAAGAATAAAAAAGCTTTAGAATTGTTATTAAAATACCGTCATTGTTATAAACACAAAACGTATTTATTTCCTTTATAATCTTATATCTCATAATATTGTTGGGGGAGAAAAAAAGATGTTTAATGCTAAAGTAAAATCAGAGGTACTTAAAGGTATAATTGATGTAACTTCTCCATTAGTAAATGAAGTTAAATTTAATATTACACCAAAGGGATTATCTCTTAGAGCAGTGGATCCAGCACATGTTGCAATGGTGGACCTTGAGGTAAATAGCAAGGCTTTTGAAGAGTACAAGGCAACAGATATGGAACTTGGAATTGACATGGACAAACTTGGAAGTATAATGAGACTTTCAAGTTCTGGGGATATGGTCTCAATTGATTATGATGAGGAATCTAACAGACTTATTGTAAAGATTGGAAATTTAATAAGAAAAATGGGGCTTATTGATACTGCAGGAATGCCTGACCCGAAAATGCCTAACTTAAATCTACCAGGAAAGGTAGTTCTTAAGGCTTCCGAACTCAATCAAGGTGTAAGAGCATCAGAAGCAGTATCAGATCATCTTGCTTTAACCGTTGATAAAAATACTTTTGAGCTTTTTGCTGAAGGTGACACAGATACAGTTAATTTAAAACTTCCAAAAGATCTTTTAGTTGAGCTAAATACTAGTTCTAAATGTAAAAGTCTTTTCTCAATTGATTATTTCAGCAATATGATTAAACCTGTTAGAGGTGAAGACCCGATTACAATTATGATTGGTAATGATAACCCTATTAGAGTTGAATTTGATATTGCTGACAAGAAGGGGCATGTAACTTATCTTCTTGCACCTCGAATTGAATCAGAATAGTACACTTTTAATTTTTGAGGTGAAAATATTCCAAATGAAAATAATCGAAACAGATACATTTATTTTCAAATCAAATCAAATTCAGAGGTTAAGGAATTTTCAAAAGACGAGATTATAAAAAAAATAAAATCCCAATGTATATCTATTTTAAAAACAAATAGCTACAATCTGGGTATAAGTTTAATCAAATTTAATGGAACTAATGGTATTATCAAATGTAAACATATAGAAAAGGATAATACTATTAAGTTATTGAATTCTATTATGGATATTTCTTCTGATAAAGTAACGGTTGAAACAATTGGTACTTCAGGTACGATAAAAGCTCTTATTAGAAAATATATGAATTAAAATTCTTAATGCTGATGTATATGCATGTAGATGTGCAGGTGAATAATCATATTGCCGATAACTTATTAAAACAGTTTTTTATATGTATAAATAGAAGTGGATGGGATGCAGGATGGAGACCAGATAATTGCCTCTCCAGATAATCTTAGACCTTTCGTTATAAGGTCTCTCAGGAGAAGCAATGTCAGAAAAAAAATTGCTGATTATCTTTTTGAAATTAGTCCAAGTGGTAGTTATACTTCAGACATTGCATATAATGTTAAAACAACCCCGACAAATGTAATAGGTGCAATAAGAGGTATGAGTACTAGATACAAGGACGATGATTCTCTTTTAAGTCTAAATATTGTTGAACAGGTTGAAACTGGCAAAAATGTAAAAATCTACAAACTTACAGATTTTGGAAAAGAAATAATTCAATCAATGAGGGAAAGAGAATAAAAAGAATTTATTCCCAAATTATTGTTCCTTTATTTGATAGGTTATAAAACTCATCTTCCAGAATTCTCTGATGATTTTTTTCATCCTGAGCAAGATTACTAAAGATTTGTTTTTCTTTTTCATCTTTAAGCATTTTTGCGATTTTCAAGTATCTTTCTTGTGCATTTTTTTCCGCTTTAATTGCTAGATCTATTACCATTGCAACTTCATCTTTATTTGGCTCAAATTCCCCTTCGATTTCGGATCTAACACTTGGAATACCCGGGCTAGAAAAAATATCTTCAACTTTTTGACCGTTTTTTCGTGTTTGAATAATACCTTTCACCCTATCATAGTGATTCTGCTCAAAGTCGGCCAGTTCCTTAAATAATTTTTTACCAGCTTTGCTCTGTGCTTTTTCAGATGCATATATATAAAATTCTTTTGCTTTTATTTCAGCATTCATAGCTTCTATCAGAAGGTTATCTATATTTTCAGAAGAACTTTCCATTGTAATCCTCCATCTAATTTTCAAATGAATGTATAAATATTTCTTATAAGAATATTACCGCTAAATTCACACAATTATAAAATTGCTATCCAATCAATATCTTCCTCTCCAAACGGGGACCCATCTACCTTTGTCACAGTTCCTCCATTTGAACATATATATAATGCTATTTTAAAAGAACTAGAAGTAACATCATATACATTTGCAATAATTATTTCATTTCCTGCTGACAAGCTTGAATTATATCGTGGTGTCACAATAATCGATGAAGGAGTTGCTCCAAGATTATGATTTATCGTATCTCCATTTATAACATCATTAGCATGTCCATATCTAATTTTAATATTCATTTTTGCATAAGTAACAGCACCATCAACCAATTCATCTGTATCTACTGCATCAGTAGCTATCTTATCAATTGTAACTGCATCTGTTGCAATATCACTTGTTTTTACTTCTCCATCCTTAATAATTGTACTTGTAATAGATCCAATGGCAAAATCATCTGTTGTAATAGTTCCATTTTTAATATGTTCAGTAGTAACTGAATTGTCTTTAATATTGACTGTTTGGGTTATCGCATCAGCAAGATCGCTTGTTAAATGTGAAAAAGAAATTGTATAATCAACAATTTGATTTCCAGTAATAGAATTTTCTTTGATTCTTGAAATTCCCTGTACGCTGAATCTGTAATTGTGCCATCTGCTACTTTTTCACCGGTAACCGAATCATTTGCTAATGCCTCAGTTTTTACAGTAGAAGCACTCAATGAACTTGGAGATACAAGAAAAGCAGAAGATATCGCAGCAATTGAAATAATGAGAGCAACAAAAGAAATTCCAAGTATCATTTTAGATGGAATTTCATAATTATCTTTCAGAATAGGTGTTTTTTCTCTTTTATTTATAGGTTCAGGTTTCTTATATTCAACAGGTTCTTTTTCTAAAGGTTCAGACTTTTCTTTATCTATCTTTTTTATTTCAACAAGTTTTGTACCACATTTTCTACAAAATTTATCCTTTTCAGCATTTTCATAACCACAATTTTGACAACTTTTTTTCATATTGCCTCCTCCGATAAGTATTTCTAGAAACAAATGGTAGTTATAAAGGTTCGGGCAGTGATAAATTTCTCAAAATATAACAAATATTATTTAAGTAAAAAAGAATTATTAAAATTAATCTTGAGTGAAATATCATGACTTATTGCACAAAATGTGGAACAAAAAATGAAGATGATGCAGAATTCTGTAAGAAATGCGGTATATCTTTAAATGGAAAAATAAAAGAATATGAAAAAGACGATGACTGTGTTTGTTCAGGTAGTAAACAAAACCCATTTGTAAGAGTTTTTTGGGGAATTGTTGTTGTTCTGTTTGGTCTATGGGTAATTTTTTCATTTGTTATTCCT
>LSSG01000006.1 GCA_001595915.1 Thermoplasmatales archaeon SG8-52-3 | reverse complement strand
CCACCGGAACAGGCAAAACGACTTTCCTGAAAAACCTGCTTTTAAGGCTTCAGGGAAACAATATTTTCTACTGTATCCTGGACTGGCACAACGAATACAGGAATATTGCTACAGATGCCATCGGGAGGCTCCGGAACGATACGGTGGTACTGAACCCGTTTCTCGGCTCGCTATCAATAAACCCTCTTGAACTTTTTGAGACCAAAACCCAAAGGCATATCCAGGTCTGGGAGCGCATCGAGAACTTCATTTCCCTCATGAAGCAGATGTTCATCATTGGCGAGATTCAGGAGGCAAGGCTCAGGCAGTCACTTGCAACACTTTACACAGGCACGAACACTCCGAACCGAAAGGAAGATGAAAACGCTTACGATGAAACTGGACAAATTCACGAAGGACTTTTACGGCCAGATGTTCAACCGCAGGAAATCCACGCTCTCTTTCTCGCAGCTCAGAAGAATGAACGTAATAATTGAGCTGGGGCAGCTACCAACCGAGGTCAGGATGTTCTTTGCCTGCATATTCCTGATTCTTTGGTGGGACTACCTGAAGACAAGCGAGCCGGCCCCGAACGTTCTGGTCCTCGATGATTTCTACCGGTATGCCAACCTTGAGGTCATAAGGGAGATGCTCTCCAGACGAGGGATAGCCTATGACGAGCTCCTGGACTCCCTGAGGTCAGAGCTGGAGAAAAGCAACACCAGAGTTGTTGTATGCCTGGACGAGGTTGACCAGCTTGAAGAAACGGAACTGATATATGACCTGACAAGGACCAGGTGGGGAGGGGGCAGGATACAGGTCATCGGGATATCAAACAACCCTCTTGTTTTCAAGGACCTGGATCCAAGAACAAAAAGCTCGCTGTATCCATTAATTGAAATCCCATTTGCAAAGTATACAAAAGACGAGATGAGGGAAATAATAAATGCCCGTGTCAGGGAAGCCTTCCGGGAAAACTCAGTGGACAGAGAGGCTGTTGAATATCTCGCAGATTTCACAGCCGAGAAGAAGGGCGATGTAAGGGTGGCAAGGGAGACCTTAATCAGAGCTGGCGAGCTTGCCAACAAAATCGAGGGCAAAAGAGTGCATATCGCCCACGTAAAAGAAATTCTTAACAAGACAAGGCATGCCAAAGCGATAAGCGTGATAAACGGGTTATCCAACCACGAAAAATTCATCCTGAAACTGATACCGAAAGATGGAACTTTTTACCCAAATTTATATCGTCTATACAAATCAACTGACGGCAATCTAGGCGACAGGAGACTGAGAAACTACGTGGAAAGGTTTTCCAGGCTGAATCTGATAAGCATGGAAAGAAAAGGGGCAGACAGCAGCTACTTCATCACCCTGAATATGCCAAAAGATTTTTTGTTTGAGATATCGTAAATTTTGTATGAAATTTTATATAAAAGAAGTTTATCAAAGTAAAAATTTTCATAAGCCTATAAAGCAAGTTTTTTTATGTTATATTATCTAAAACAGAATCCTACCCTCTTGCCCAACCCAACCATTTATTGATATCCTCCAGGTTTGGTGGCTTACAGCCTTGCGTGATTGTTATATAATTGTATTCGTTGACAAGTTTAGGGAGACTAGAAGAAGAGCGACCCAACTTCTTTGGTATATCATTCTCTGCAATACTATGCATCTCTGCATCAGTGATGACCTCTTGTAATTCATTTTTTACCCATTGAAGATATTTTATGTAAGATTTTTGGGAACCATCATAATCAAGACGATTTCTTATAGAATCATCCCAGGGTGGAAAGGCCTGGTCTCGAAGTGCAAACAAAATTTTTGCTGCACCTGTGGGACCAAATTTAACTGATTCACTTTTTCCGTTACGTTGACGAATTGATGCCTGCATGTCACGTAAATTCACATACAAGGTTCCTGCGTTGACGAAATCATTATCCGTGAAAATAAGCAAACTAGTCCCTATAGTAGGAAGCTTAGAGAAATTCTTCTGCCCCCAGATTCTGAGTTGCTCTGATGCCTTTTCATGGAAATTTATGGAAAACTGTCGGCAACCCCATGAATTTAACCATACTAGCAATGCTTTACGATGCCGGGGATTTAAAATATCAAAGTTGGGCTTTGTTTCTCTAAGAAAACGTTCATAGGTTGTGTCAAAATCGGAGAATTCTCTGTATATATGACATGCATAAGCTAGCTCGAAAAGTTTCATGGTAATCTATCTTTTATTTTTATTTTGGGTAAATCCTTATATTCAATCTTACTCTATTACTTTAACTCTATTTTTAAAAATATTTAAACCTGGATCAATTGTGTCAGAAAAAAACAGCAATTATTACTTCATCACCCTAAATACGCTAAAATCCTATTTAAAGGATTGATTAAATTTCACTTTTCAACATATTTTTACTGTTTTTGTATCACTTCCTAACTTAATCTCTTTAAAAATACCAGGATCATAAATCCAAGCTGCTTTTGCCACAGCCTCAACATTCCCAATGTCTTTAGGCTTCTTAATTGTTAGGGCTACTCTTAAATCATTTTTAATACCGTTTTCTTTAAAATACCATTCAGGTTTAGAGGTTGATCCACCACTGAAATCAATATTTACCTTTTTTAAATTTCCAAGTTTAAACTCCCATGGATTAAGTTCGATATCTAATAGTTTTTTTACAACCTTACCAATTATTGGAATAAACTCAAATGTTTCGTTTATACCCACTTTTATTTTTCCTCCTATTATGTACTTTTCTTCTATCACATCCTTTGGAAATCCGTCAATTGCTACGACATTTCTTTCTGCCATTAAGGTTATGTGAAATCTCAGCTCTTTTATTCTTCCTTTTGGAAGGATAATGTTCATGCCAAGCACTGATTTAAAATAGTCATGTTTCTCATCAGAGCCAATTTTTTCTGTTATTGCCTCTTCTGCAACTTCTATCCGAATGCTTCTGATCAATTTCATTAATTGTTCTTCTTTAGATAAAGTTCTATGTCCTACTCGTTTTTCCTCTCCCTTTGGAATTTCAATTTCAATATCTCCCTTAATTGCAAGATTATCTTCTTCAGATCGAATCAAGGATGAAATTTCTCCGGAAGGGTTCCATTTTTCATCAAGAATAAATTTTGGTTCAAGTTGAACAAATTTTTTATTCATTTTACATTTCCTCCTTTTTAATCACATTTTACCCTATTAAGCTAATATCTTACCACTAATGTAAAATAAAGCTCTAATTTTGATTAATAACAACATTTACTATATTAGTTTAACTCTGAATTTGAAAAAATTAACCTATATCTGCCATATAAATTGACAGTGGTTATTAAATTACATTAAATAATTTAAAAGGCATTTTGTTTGAGAACTCTTAAGAAAAATAATCAATTACCTTTCAATTTTCTAAGTGTTTTAATTTTACCCACGCTTTCAACACGAAGAAGTTCGCTCATCTTTGTCCTGAAATTGACTTGAGCTTTGGAACCCTCACCTTTCAAATGCGGGATTTCTCTTGATAATTTTACTATCTCGCCCAAGTAATAGTGTTTATGCGTACCTTCTAAATCTTGTCCCCGTTTTTCAGCTCTTTCAACTAAGTTAGGGAAACCTTCATAAGTTATCCTTCTTGGCACGTGAGATTCTGTATATTTTACCTCTGCGATATGAGTTATTGCACTCCTTTTTTTCTTACCTCTGTGCGTTCTTAGAAAAGCTATATACCTGGCATCTGGAGTTGAATTTCCTTGCACTGCAATCCCCTTTTTCTTCGCAAGTTCCCAATACGCCGGCTCTGTGTATACAACTAAGACTTCTACAATATCCTTTATTTTTTGCTCTTTAATGACTTTTTTAGCATACATTGCATCACCTATATATTTTTTAAAAAGCTTAACAGTTTCTCTATTTGGACATTCTTCAGTAAGGTTTACCAAATTCTCCCATGAAAAAAAGAAAAATTCTCTCTCCGTTAGCCCAAGTCTCTTCATCAACCTTTGAATTATATCAGGTTTTATTGGCTGTTTGTTAACATAAACAAGTCTGAAATTACCATCATATTCCCCCCTTTTTTTCTCTAGAATTTTTTTGTATTTTAGTAACTGATCGAATATCTTTTCCTCGTTTTTGTAAAGCTTTGATTCAATGAAAACTATAAATCTGTCATATATTGTAAGTTGTAAATCAATTCTGCTTTTACCGCCATCATAAGACACTTGGGTTTCAATATCAACCTCTTTTAATTCTCTTGGTCTAAGTTCTATATCAATTATTTTTAGAAATTTATCAAGTATTTTCTTATTATTCTTCAATATAAATCCGAAATTTGCAGATATTTGGTCCTCTTCCTTACTAAACTTGTTTACGAGTTCAAATATATTATCAACAAGCATTGCATCACTTGTATCTTATTTTACTACTTTTAATTTTTTCATTTCTCTTTTACCCTTTTAGCGGCTCTCTTTTTAAGGTCCTTAATTCTTTTCTCCCAATCTGAAATAACTTTTAGCACGTATGTTTTCTCAACCGCCTTGCCCATATGCCAACATGCCAGATGGAATGCCTGCTGTGCCATCAAGGAATGTACATGTCCCTCGGATAGCTTCATTTTTGGTGATTTTTGTGTTTTCATTTTCTTCACTAAATATATCTTAGAATCTAATCCTTAAAAACCTGATATTCTACTGATTTGCAACCTGCAATCCGCTCTCTGTTCCCGTTTTTTTAGGTTCCTCACCAAATCTATCCGGTGGTTTTTTGGAGGATAAGGAATACGTCCTGAAGTGTGAATGCGGAGCGAAATACCTTTATCAGGGAAAAAAGGAGGATCTGGAAAAATTCCTGAATTCGCCGATCTGGATGTGTGATTTGGGAAGGCATGTAGAGCTGGGAAATAAAAGAAACTATCTAGATATCATTGAGGAACGTGAGCAGCTAAGTAGAAAGGCTGAGATCGAGCCGAAAAAGGAAAACGAATACACGGTCCCGGAATTGCAGAAGGAATTTGGCACGGGGCTGGTGCACATCGGTTTCGGCGTCTTCAAGGACCCCAAGGGGAACGTCTGGGATTACAGGCTCGGTGAGAAAGGGGAAAGGCTTTACTCAAAAACAGGTTGATTTAGCCCGATATGAATTTAATCTCACTGAACCAAAAGGGTTAATTAGTCATTCCCGCATTGGTAAAGGAGGGTAGAAACATGGATATCAAGGTTATGATGGATCCGGATAAATATGGTTACACGGAATGCCCGCATTGCCACGGTTACGGCTCCTCCCTCAAGGATCCTGAGGGAGTTAACAGATGCACAAGTTGTGACGGAACGGGTCTGGTAAAAATAGGATAGGAAAGAGATTATTTTTAAGAATTTTAGCCCCGGTCCACGCTTAGCACCCTCACACATTTCTAAAGGAGGTCAGGAATCTAAAGATTGGACCGGTCTAGCCTGATTATAATTCTATAACTGTTAATATAAAAGATTTAGCAATCTTTCGATTACTGGAATAACATCTAAAAACCGTAAGAACAATGAACTATAAGATACTCTGGCTCTTGATATTTCTATTGTAAAAAATACCCAATCACTCTCACGATGGGTTTCATCAATTGCATAAACTCCAATAGTAAAATTGGAAGGATAATACCAAGTGTGATAAACTTTCACCTCCTCACCACTAGGTACCTCCTTTACATAATCACCCGTTCCGTCTTCCCAAAGAATATCATAGGATATATAATCGCTATCCGGATCAGTTGTAACAATTGAAAACTCACACGAACGACCAGGTCTGCTCTTTGTCGGACCTTTTATTGTTGGTTTATCTGGTGGTATACCAATATATGCAGTACATCTATCAGTGTCACTAACTCCTCTGCTATCTGTTACTGTGACATTTACTTGATAAATACCAGATTTATCATATGCATTACTAGGGCTTATTTCAGTTGATGTTTTACCATCGCCAAACTCCCAAAACCATGAAAGAGATGAAGAGGGTTTATTAGTAGCATATGCTGAAAAATGTATACTTTCACCAGGACATGCCTGATATGAGGATTTAACACAGACAATCGTATGATTAAAATAAGGAGTTGCACGAGGATAGTAGTCGTACTGGTTTACCTCTGTACCTCTAATGATGTAATAATTTGGATATCCTGGCCAGTCATCCCAATAGTTACCCTCCGAATCGTCATCCCAGATACCCCAACGGGAAAAATCTGTATATGCGTTTCCCCCCCAGTTTAAATCAAAATCGTTATGATGAAAGATTCCACCACAACGGTGTTTGAATACACCACCACCCTTGTGATAATAATTGCGGTATTCTCTACCGTTACCTCCTATAACATTCCATTTCACAATATTATTTGAATCCCTACAACCATCAAATATACCCATATAATCATTATGCACAATGATATTGTCAGAAATAATGTTATCTCTATATTCATTATAATTATCAATAAAAATTCCATATTTATTAAAAAGTATTTTGTTGTTAATTATAGTAGTATTATTTGAGGCTATCCAGATTCCTTCATAACCGTTTATTATTGTAAAACCAGAAATAAAAGTATTATCCGCACCATATATACAAATTGTATAAGACTTATTATTTATTCTATTAATAATAGTAGTATTTCGGTTTTCACCTATAAGATTGATAGCTTTATTCACTCTGATGTTTTCATAATAAGGGGAACTATCATCATAGACAAAAACTGTATCACCAGGACTTGCATTATCAATTGCTGATTGGATTGTGCTATAATTTCCAGGTTCAACTCCTCCGACATATAAAATTGTTCCACTTTTATTTATTGATAAAGGTTTGTTCACCAAAATAACTCCAGATGACGGAATAACACTAAATCCTACAAACAAAACAATTGTCACAATAGTCAAGAACCAATTTAATCTGCTCACTTTCACGCCCTCAAATAAATCGATAAAACCATATATAAATCTTTCTAATATAATTGTGATAAATAACAATTGTTAATATTTACATTTGTACTTTAAAATTAAAATTTTTAGAAAAGGTTATAATCAACGTAATAATTCAAAACCAGAAATGGGGGAAAGATAAAAGATGGTTAATAAAATTTGTTTTTGGAAAAAAATTTATTCTATCATGATAATTTTCGTGGGTATTTTAGCGATTGTAGTCCTGTTTTCTTTTTCTGTAAAAGCAGACAGCTCAAATGAAATCGTACTCAATTTTTCATTCACTGAACCTAGTATAACACAATGGAGCTTGCAAAACTCCACCTTTCATAATGTAACAATGAATAATACTGGTACAACTAGTGGTATCGGATTACCTATGTTACCTATGAAACAATTACGTATTCTACTTCCTCAAAAAGGAATTATTCAATCGATAAATGTTAATCATAGCAGTAATATATCCTTGGGTTATGGATATAATGTGACTCCTGATGGTTTATTAACAAATTTTTCAGAAGAACAGCAGAATCCATACAATGATACGCTTTTTAATTCAAGCAAGCCTTATCCTATACAGTTAATTAAAAATCTTGGTATAGGTTACTATCATGGTTATAAAATTTTTATGTGTAATATTTATCCTGTTTATTACATAAATGATACAGGTGAAGTCTATTATTATCATTATATGAATTTGACTATTACAACCAATAATTCCGGAAATATTAGTAGGTTTTTTAGAGGGCTTGAACAAGATGAAATTTTGATGAAGGAATTAGTTGATGATTATAGTATGAATTATACGTATAATTCTACAATGCCTCCTCCTAACAATTCAACAATTGTAAAACAGGGTCAGGAGTATGATTTTGTGATTATTACAGATGAAAGTTTTGTAAATGCAAATTCTTTGGATTATGGTAGGGCATGGTCCACGTTTCAGGATTTAGCAATATATAAAAATGATTATACGGATTTTAAGACAAAAATAGTAACTATTCAAGAAATTTTGAATGATCCTGCATATTATAATACTGGTGAATGGGGTGATGGTGATGATGAGATTTTTAATGATCCGCAATGTCGTATAAGAAATTTTATAAAACATGCCTACTGGGAGGAGAACGTTAAATATTTTTTACTTGGTGGAGATGTAGATATAATTCCTGCAAGAATATTTTCATGCATTTGTCCGACAGTTGATCAAGAATCTCCAATGGAGATTTATTCTGATTTATATTATGCCTGTTTATATGGTTCTTTTAACGAGGATAAGGATGAATATTGGGGTGAACCTTTTGATGGTGCTATTAGTGGTGATTGGGAGGATCCACCAAACCGTTTTGATGTAAATGGTAATAATAATTACTTTGTTAATAATAATTATTATGCTGAAGTAGATATAATGCAATATGAGGAGGAATTTGAGGTTGGATTGTTCACATTACCTTTAGATTTAAGTGAATGTGAAGATGTTACGTTAAAATTTGAATCCAATTATAAAACAAAAAACAATGCTCCTGATTCTGCTGAAATAAGAGTGTATTCAATGAATTCAGGAGCAATCTCTTTAGAAATAACATATGATGATATTATTGAATCTGGAGAAGCAACTATAACACAGGATATTATTGTTGACTTCGAAAACAATGAAGAGGTTTATGTAGAATTTTACTATTACGGTTCTTTTGATTATTATGGATCGCGTATGTATGAATATTCATGGAATATAGATAATATACTGATATATGAGAAAGGAGATCCCACGAATATTTTTCTTAAAGAAAATTTCGATAAATCATGGGTTGATAATAATGGTGATTTAGTACCATCTGATGGTTGGAGCCAGAAGATGTATAGTGAAGCAGAAGGTAAGTGGACGAAGGAACATTACAGAGATGATGTAGATCTCGTCGGTGAAGTATATGTAGGAAGAGCTCCTGTTGGAAGTATAGAAGAAGTATCGAATTTTGTTTCTAAAACTATAGAGTATGAAATAATTAAGAATAATAATGTTGATTTTCTAAAAAAGTTGTTACTTGTTGGAGGAAGAATGCATTATGATGAGTGGGGTAAAGAAGAAATTGACAAGGTATATTTAAAAATTCCTGGTGGTTTATATAGAGAAATGAAAAAGTTATATGATGAAAAAAATGATGGAAAAACAACCTATTATAAAACTTATGGAAAGGATGGTCTGATTAACGCCCTAAATCGATTTCATCTTATATATAATATGGATCATGGATCATGGAGAAGAATTGCTGATCACTATTATCCGCTGGAGCAAGATGATATTATGATATGGTTTATAAGGTTTAATAGATTTCATGCTAATATTCTTTCAAATGAATTCCCTTTTTTTTGGTATAGTGGTTCATGTTCAGTTGGTAAATATCAAGAGGAAGATTGTCTGGCTGAACATTTGACAGTAAAATCAAAGAATGGCGCGTTTGCTGTTATAATGAATACCAATTCAAGTTTTTTATATAATTATATTGGTGAAGATAAAGAGTTGTTGGAAGAATTGTTTTTTAAATTAATGTGCAGACAAGATAATCCAATACGTGAAATAGGGGGTGCATTACAGGTATCCAAAGATGAAGCTGAACCAACAATAAGAGATATAAAATATAATTGGGAATTAAGAGTAGTTGTTTATACATCGACTCTTTTTGGTGATCCATCAGTAAAAATAAAACGTCCGAAGTATAATAATGAACCAGATGCACCTGAGAATATAAACTATGAAAAAAACTCTGATGGATCTTATATATTTAATGTAAATACTACAGATCCCGAAAATGATGAAATTCAATATATTTTTAAAGTAAATAATATAACATTACCTAAATGGACAGGTTATTATAATTCAGGTAATTTCTCAGATAAGAAATTGTATCTTTTACCAGGGGTAAATGAGATCATGGTTAGGGCTAGAGATATTTATGGAGCGTGTAGTAACTGGTCCATTGTAAAAGAAATAGAAGTTCCTTTTAATTCCAATATACAAACAGATAATTCACTTGTTGTTCTGGGGAATGAGATTCAGTTTAGTGGATTAGCTTCAGGGGGTAGTGATCCTTATACTTTGTGGTATTATAATTTCGGTGATGATAATTACAGCGAGTTGCAGAATCCCTCACATACATATGGAGCTCTTGGTACCTATAATGTGACATTGAACGTTACAGATTCTCAGAATATCTCTTCAAATACCAGTAAAGAAATCAATGTTGTTCTTCTCAATGCAGCTTTTGAGAGTTCACCAGGTATAGCTGTATTTAGTCCAGAGGAAACATTTTATTTCAATGATAAATCAAAAGGTTATTACGGTATTGTTAACTGGTCTTGGGATTTTGGTGATGGAAACACATCATACCAGAGGAATACCAGCCATGTGTATTCATATGGAGGTGCATATAATGTTTCCCTAACTATAACGGATGCCGAATCAAATAGTGATACTTTTTACCAGATGATTTATATCGATTCGGTTTCTCCTTCGATAGAATCTGTTTTCAGTGATTTTGAGATTGTCGGTTATGGTTCTAATGTTACAATTTCTGTTAACACTTCAGATAATTTATGTGGTATAGAGGTTGTTAAAGTCAACATCACTTACCCTGATAGTTCCTATGTTAATTACACTTTGAATAACATTGGTGGTAGTATTTATGAGTATGTTTTTTCTGATTGCTATCAGCTTGGTGAGTATAGTTATATTGTTTGGGTGGTTGACCAGGTGGGTAATGGTGATTGCGCTTCTGAGGATACTTTTGTTGTTTCACGTAGTTTTGGCTATAATCAGGTTGGGGTTTCTAATCAGAGTATTTGGGGTACTATAACCGGTTCTGTTTTTAGTGTGAATGAGAAAGGTGTAGCTGATAATATCAGTGTTTATTTGGATCCTGGTAATACCAGTTCTGATTACCATTATGCTTGTATGATTTATCATCATAATGGTTCAGAATTAGTGGGTATTTCTGAGGAAAAAAACATTTCTTGTGATAAAGGTTGGCAGACGTTTAATTTTTCTGTTCCTAAACCTGTTTTGTTGAATGATACTGATTATGTTATTGGTTGTTGGTCTAATAAATCGGTTAGAATGTATTATGATGATGGAGATGGAATTGAGGAGTATTATGATGATGGTAATAGTACTCTTCAGGGACATTATTTTGAAGGTGTCTATAATTATACCCCTGATCCTATCAGGTTTGACCATGAGGACAGGAAATACTCTATTTATTGTTGTTACACTCCTGATAATACATCACCAGAGATAACAAATGTCTTGGAAACCCCAGATCCTGCAGGGTTTGGTTTTAATGTCACAATCACAGCAGATATAATTGAATATCAGAGTGGAGTAGATATAATCAAAGTTAATATCACATATCCGAATAGCACACAATATAGCTATAATATGAACCATACTGAAAATGGCATCTACAAGTTTGTTTTTAATGACACTTGGATAAAAGGTCAGTACAATTATTCGATTTGGGTTGTTGATTATGCAAATAACAGCAACATCAGCACAGGACATAGTTTTACTATTTCAGGGCAGGCAACAATTTCAATTTGCACTATAAAAGATAGTTATACAGATAATGAGGCTGTTAATCTCACTGATCCACCAGGAAATTCCGTATTGATAGGTTATGAGCTACTGGACAATGGTGATGTTTTACGTATATGGAATAGGTTTGATAGTTACTATTTTGACACAGGTAGTGGTATTCAATTAACCAACCATTACAACGATTATTGGTCTCATAATGTGCTGATGCTTGGTTACTATAACAATGACCAGTGGAATCTTATCTACCGAAATGATGACCTCAGTGGATTCAACAAGGAAATTGAAAGTGACAACGAGACTTTTGTGAATGCTACGTTGTGGAAGGATCTTAGTTATGGTGGTTATAATTTCCGTCTTGCTATTAGGTATCATCTAGATGTTAATGATAACGAACTAACGGTAATTCCATATATTAAAAATCTTGGTGGTTCAATCCCATACAACCTTGGTTTTGGTTGGGAGATGAAGGACATCCAGATAAACATGACACCTACAGGTGATTACATAAATGTCAACAGAACAATGTATTACCTGAATCAAACACTTGATAATGTTTACACAGATTTATCGGAACCAGTTTTTTATCTAATGGAAAACATTACAGATACAAGCACAAAATCATTGTATCTAAGGTGGAACCAGTCGCTTAATTATAAACTAAGGGTAAAATCACGAACAGGACAGTACAATGCACCATTAACACTATTTATAAGAATTGGAACATTGGATGTTGGTCAGGAAAAATACACAGAAATGTTTTGGTATGATGCTGAGCAGGTGACCTATTATTTCGACAGTTTTGATGAGGGTCCATATGGTGAGGTCTGGGCTGCATATCCAAATTATATGGTTGATGGCAATATGAATAATTACGCCTCAACAACAATTGATGGTGATGTTGAACTCTGCGATGAGAATAATTGTTCAGGAGATGATCTTGGTACGATATCCAAAGTTGAGCTTAGGGTATCTGGTTATTATTCTGGTAGTCAACGCGATACAATTTTGTGTCCGGTATTTGGTGGAACTGTTGATGGTATGGAATGTCGTTATGATACTACGGGGTCTGCGATGTGGTCACAGTGGTTTGATATCACTTATCACCAATATGCTCCTCAACCTTGGGGTTGGACCGATATAGTCAATTTGGATTGCGATGTGGTGGCTGAAAATATTCCTATGGGTCCACCTTTTACTTTGTATTGCTGTAAGATTGAGATACGTGTAACTTATACTCCTTCTAATTATGACCCTGTGGTGGGTAGTCCTGTTCCTGCTGATGGTGCTACTGGAGTTGGCATTCAACCTGTTTTGAATCTCACTGTTTCTGATCCTGATGGTGATAACATGAACATAACTTGGTTGAGCAATAGCAGTGGTAGCTGGCAGGCATTCGGAACAAACAGTAGTGTTGGTAATGGTACTTATCATCAGATATTTTCAAATACCACAGTGAATGGACTGTGGTGGTACTGGAAGGTAAACATCTCTGATGGTATAAGCTATGTTGAGAGTGATGTGTTTTCGTTTTTCACTGGTTATCAGTCTAAGATTGAGAATACGGGTTCTACGGATTTCAAAGGATATTTGTTGATGCAGATCGAGTATTACGATTCAACAAATAGTACATGGATTGTTGATCAAATTGTTATCAATGAGACTTCTCCGCGGATATTTAACGTTAGCAGCATTCTTGGACTTGATACTTTATTCAATGTCCAGAATGTGAGTACAAGTAGTTATTCGAATGGCTATGGTACTTATCGTGTGTATGTTGCCTTACGTGATCTTGAGTATAATGTACTGGTTTGTGATGATGAGAGTTTGATGGAGGACAGTTGCCAGTTTACGTTTTCATCAAGCTAAAAATAAAACCTTTCACCTCTTTCTTTTATTTTTTCAACTTACTTTCCAATCAACACCCTGTTAATTTCTATTAATTATTACTCAAAACATGTAAAATTTCAGTATTATCAACAATTAAATTTTCAATACCAATTGCCGAAACGTTTATAAGATATATACGTGTGTAATAATATTAAATATATTGAAATGGTGTGATAATATAAAAAAGAAAATAATTGCTATAGGAATTTTTAGTATATTCTTATTAGGTAGTTCATCCTTTGTGATAGGATTCAATATAAATGAAAGTGTAAATATTAGACAGTTTAGTGATAACAATGATTGGTACATATATATTGTAGATGAAGAAGACTATGATTGGTATTCATCTCTTGCAATGGATTCAAATAATTATCCTCATATTATTAGCACATCAACTGCCAAGTTTATACAATATTATAGATGGAACGGTAGAGAATGGGAACATTTTGATAAAATCTCTGAGTACGTCGCCTATCCTGCTTCAAATTCATTAGTTCTTGATTCTGAAGAAAACCCTCATATATGCTACTATGCTGTTCAATATGGTAATTGTTACATAAAGTATACCACTTTAAAAGGAACTATTTGGGATATTACAAATATAGATTATGGTGAACCAGGTTTTGCCATTTTTAACTCTATTGATATTGATTCTCAAGATAAACCACATATAGCATATACATCAGATTATTATACTGGTCAGATAAAATATGCTAAATTTGATGGTTACAATTGGGAAATTGAAATAGTGGATGATACTCCTAATTCTACAGCTGCTGGTATTGATATTGCTTTAGATTCGAAAGATTATCCACATATAGCATATTATGAGATTTATGATGAGAATAATGGGATTCTCTGTTATGCGAGATGGAATGGTACTTTGTGGAAGAAAGAAATTGTAGATGATTCAGCAAATGTTGGTGCCTATGTGTCTCTGGTTCTTGATTCCTTTGACAATCCATATTTTAGTTATGTATGTCGACAAGAAGGTTCAAGTTGGTGGTATGGAAATATTAAATATGCATACCGGGTCGAGGAAAACTGGGTAAAGGAAGAAGTAACAACTGGAAACACTATTGGATCGGGAACTTCTATTGCAGTAGATTCCGATGGTAATCCATATATTGCATACAAAGAAGGAAATCCAGGTAATTGTATACTTAAATTTTCCTCTCGAATTAATGGAAGTTGGGATAGTAAAATAGTTGTTTCAGGCGATCCTTCTTACCCGTCTCTTATCCTTGATTCAAATGATAAACCCAATATAGGATTTTGTGATAATAATTCTGGGAATTTATATTATGCCACAACTGTGAAACTTAATTCTTCACCATATAGCCCATCTAAACCTTCTGGTCCAACAGAAGGAAACGTAGGTGAAGTATACAGTTATAATACTAGCACAATTGATCCGGATGGTGACAAGGTTAGATATGGTTGGGACTGGAATGGGGATAAGGTTGTTGATGAATGGACCAATTTTTATAATTCTGGTGACACTGTAACTGCATCACATTCATGGTCTGTAAGAGGTACTTTTCAAATTAATGTAAAAGCTAATGACAGTACTGGTCGTGAAAGTGATTGGTCAGACTCATTATCAGTTACAATCCCTAAATATAAAAACATTAAATTAATGAATATGCAAATCTCTAGATTCATAGAAAATATTTTAATAAAATTTATGGATGCATTTCAATTGTTTCAAGTGTTATCATAATTTCTATGAATGACTTTGATTATATTTGACATTTTGAAATTGTTTGTATAAAAAAAATGTAAAAAGGGGATTTTGTTTATTTACTAGTTATAACCTCCAACCAAATAGCTGTCAGCCCAATATCCACATGCTTCGCCACTGAGTGGTTGAATTACTATGTCATAGATTTTTATGCTTGGATTAAGTGACTCTTCTTCTATCGAAGAAACAGCAACCTGATTTATCTCCCATAAACTACTAGGTGGGTTTTCAAGAAGATAATAACCTATAAGCACATCAGTTGCGTCTATCCACCCTCTTTCGCTTATATATATTGTAAGAAGAGGAGTAACCGATAGATTATTGTTAAAAATTAGATAGTTTTCGGGTAGATTTATAGTAAATTCATATATCATAGTAACCTCTGCAAATGTAATTACTTTGTTAACTGGATCATAAGATTTGATTTGATCTCCAACTCTGATATCTTCAATGTTTTTTGTCATCGGTCCACTAGGACTCATAGTAATCTTGGTTCCTGGAAGGAGACCTTCACCTTTGTTTATTGGTATTTTAACTGGTAATTCTTCAGACCATGCGCTTTCAAAATCAAAAATGTCTTTAGCTTTTACTTTAATATTATAATTGCCTTTTTTATCCCAGCTATGCTCTGCACTGGTTGGATCACCAGAATTAAATGGACCAATCCAGTCACTTAAAGTTCCATCGCCCCAATCCCACATATAGTACAATTGATGTCCATTATAATCTATTGTACTTGTCCAGTATGTATAAGTTACTTCAGTTGTACCTGATTCTGGCCCCTCTGGTTTATCTGGTTTATTGGGTCGGACATTATTAATTGGGTGCATCCAAGGATATACATCCTGATTATTTCCCCCAGGAATATCATACGGTGTGTCACCGATATTATCATAACCTGGTATATCCTGGTTTGGACCTCGATAGAAATCTACCCCAGTATAATCTGACCAGAAGTTACCACCAGCAGGATATTCCATATTCCATTCGTTTGTACACAAATCAACTGCATTTTGATTATTGTTTATTATGTCGTTATGATAGAATTTATTGGAATTGCTTGAAGAATGGACGAAGATTCCTTTCTCGAGAGTGTCCGCAATCATACATTGTGTAATCCTGTTTAAGTTAGAATCATCAACCACTATCCCTTCTTTTGTATTATCATATACTAAACAATTTGTTAAATAATTATCATTTGATTCTTTGAGATATATTCCATCTTTTCCATTGTTGAAACTCTTGCATCTTGTAAAACTATTACCATCAGAGTATTTTAGATTTATTCCAATTCCATTCGAACCAAATGTATTACATATCTCAACATATTCAATATTATTTCCAATTGATTTATATAAAAAAATCCCTGAATAAAGAGTATTGCTAAACTCACAATTTCTGATTGTATTATCATCTGATTCCTGTAACCAAAGATTTGTGTTAGCATTATGATCGAAAGCACAACCTTCAATAGTGCTAGAATAAGTATCTACAAGAACCAAACCATAGACATTATCAGAAAACAAAATATTTCTTACTTTAATGTTACAGCATTGTATTAGACAAAGATAGCCAATATCCATTGATTCATTAAATGTTAACCCTGATTTTTCAATAATATAATAAATTGGTTCACCATCGATTGTATTAGAAATGTCAATATCATTTACATATTTAGATGAGTCTTCAGACACCACACCAAAACTGTGGATACAATTCATCATAGAATTTTCCCTAAGTTTGTTCGAATATGAATTATCTAAAAAAATTCCTCCTGTACAATCTTGAATAGTACATCTATTAATTTGGTTATATTCAGCTTCACCTAAATGAATACCTATCCCATCATATTTAAAAGAACAATCTTGAATTATATTAGATGTTGAAAATTCATATATTTTAATTCCTCTATCACAATTCTCGAAATAACAGTCTTCAATTGTGTTTAAAGATGTATATTGTAAATAGATACCGTCCCATTCGATATTAGAAAATTCACAATCTGATATCTTACAATAGCTGGCGTGATCTAATATGATACCATTACGCAATTTTTCACTTATTATACAATCTGAAATTTCGACTGAATCAGCTGTTATAAGAATATGAGCTGTATCAGCATTTTGAAAATTTTTATAACCAAATAACTCAGTAGAGTTTTTATCTGCTGGTGGATCAGATATTGTTTCACCTTTTTCTAGACTATCTTTTTCGCGAGGTATATATCCATCATATGTTCCCAATAAAGTAAAACCAGTTATAAATACATCATCTGCTGCTACTTCAATTGTGGTTAATAGATCAAAATCAGAATCTTGTGAGTTGTATATAATAGTTGAATATTTATCTACACCCATCAAATCTAGAGTCTTATCTATGTAAAGACTATTTTCATCATATGTTCCACGAAATACAACAATTATATCATATTCCTCTGCCACACTAATACCTTCTGCTATCGTTTTCACATGAGTTTCATCATACCATTCTGGATCTGCATCATCATCTACATAGATTGTTCTTCTATCTAAACCACTAATGTTTGGTATAAAAACTGCTCCTATTAATAGGATAAATATTCCTATTACCAAAATTTTTCTAAAAATATTCATTTTTTTATCTTCCTCCCTTAAACAACTATTACAATGAATCCAGAAACTGTAATTAAATTTTTCTAAAAATTAATTATTTGAAATTTAATAATACAATATATCTTTACTTCTCTGATGTGTTTTTTTAAGGCATAGTACATTGCACCCCACTCTCTGCCAACCTCTTTTTACTTAACAAACTAAATATCCTGCATGTCCGTTGTTAAGAAATGCCCGGTGTGCAACGCTGATGCCCTGCTTCAGGACTCAAAGCCAATCCCTACGGAAGGATGCTACTCGAAAATCTACAGGTGCGAAAAGGGCCATGTCTACAGGGTAAGGATATACTACAAGGGCCTCAAGAGGACCGTCACGGACATTTTGGAGGGTGATGATAATGGATCCGTTCAGGGATGTAATGAAGATTAGCGCGATAACCATACTTTTTGGAGTTCTGGCCTTGGTTATCGGCTGGTTCTCGGTTGTCGCAGACCTGCCCCTTATGTTCCATTTGAGGGAGATAGCAATCGTCCTCCTGGTTTTGTTCTTCTACTCACTGACCATGGATAAAATCGAGGAGATGGAACAGAAAATAAGAATCATATCATCCGGGAAGAAGAAAGGGGATAATCTGGTGCCATAGGTGGTTTCACGTATAAGGTCGTAAGCGTTCACTTCACGAATGACTGCAATTTCAACTGCCCTTTTTGCTATAGGGACAAAGGTACGGAAACCATGGAAAAGGAGCTTTTTCTAGGCTTGCCTCGTTACTTAAAAGACGTAACAGAGCAGGTGGCCCTCGGTGGCGGGGAACCGACCCTTTACCCGGAGCTGGTGGAGCAGTTTGCCCAGCAGTGCAGTGATTATGACCTGATTTGCAACCTAACGACCAACGGTTATTTTATCAAGGACTGGCAAGATGAAAAAGTCGAAAGATTCAGTGAAAACCTGACCATGACCTCGGTTTCGCTGGACAAGTCAAAATATAAGCAATGGAGGGACAGGAACGAGTTTCTGGACACCTGCAAGAAGCTGCAGAAACACACTCTTGTTGGATGCAACCTACTGACGGACCAGAGCTTTTTCCATAACGGGAACTTAGTAAATGTCGTAGACCTCCTCTTCAGGGAAGGATTTGACCGGGTTTTCAGCCTCTACCCGAAGAACGTGCAGGGCCCTGATATCCTGGACAAGAAACATTACGTCCAGTTCCTAACCATGAAATACCCCAATTTTTACGTTGATGACATTACTTTCAAGATTCTGGATGAAGGAAAATATGAGAACTGGTCCAAGCCGTGCCACTACGGAAAAGACATCGTAAGCATCAACGAGAAAGGCCAGGTCTCAGGCTGCTCCTTCTCTGATGATTACAGGCTCACACTGAAAGAGCCTAGAGATATTATCAAGGTAAATGACGTTCATTTTGAGGGCAGATATTCCTGTCCATATCTTAGGAGGTGATTTTATGGATTTGAACCCGAACTGCAGCGAAGCGGTGTTCCGTTTCCATACCGTGGAACCAGAAAAGATGCAATACATACTCCAAGCAATTGCAGACGAGGTTTGTGCTAACAACGATTTCTGGGGAAAGCAGACCGTGCCGAAATACAAGACAGCCAAAGATTATGAAACGCCTTACGGTGGGAAGCCCAGCTATTCGCAGGACTCACTCTGGGACAAGAGCGATGAGAGGCCATGGGAGGAAAAAAGGGAGGAAGCGCAGCTTAAATCCTACCCGAAAGGCTCGCTCCTGTATGCGTGTGCCGGATTGGGTGACAACGAGGCTATTGTAAGGGTGAACGACAGCAATTTCACGCTGAACATAGGCAACAACGACATAACTTTAAACAAGACCGGCTGGATTGAGAAAATCAGGAAGCTGGGAATCAGGGTTGACGAAGCTGAGACGGACGAGAGCCTGCAAGCTATAGCAAGGGACTGCACCTGCGGGATAACCTATTTCATTAACGAATAAACATCAAATCTGGATGTTCATCTGTTTTATCTTGCTGACGAGCAGGTTGAGAAATTCCGGATCTTTTAGCAGCACGTCTGTCGCTTCATCCACCTCTTTTGTTTTTTCCTCGATATTCATTGCTGTTTCTAAATCAAGTGTAGCGCCACATCGATTGCAGAATTTTCCAGTTGGTGGGTTTACCTTCTCGCACCTATGGCATTGTTTTGTTGAAAATTTTTCTTTCGTGTCCTCGTCTTTCTTGACTAGACCATTGAGTCTGTATACAGCTTCATTGATGTCCCTACCGCTCAGATGGACGTAAGTGCTGGGCATCTCTGAACCCTGGATCCACCCAAAGTACTGGTTCATCTGGGCTTCGGTAAAATGGCTGGCGATATGGGTCGCTCTGCTATGCCTGAACAAGTGGGGATGAACTCTTTTTTTCAGCCCTGTTTTCCTGGCAAGGTTAGCGAGCATCCCCCTAACGACATGATATTTTATCGGTTCACCCTTGTTTCTTGTCCCAATCGAAACCCATAAGGGAGCATTGGGATTGTCCCTTGAAGGATGTATCTCGTACCATGCTGCCAGAGACGGCGTGGAAGATACTATAGGAATTTTCCTCATCCCGGTTTTGCCATTCACAATTATTTTTGCTCCGTATTCATCGAATTCAAGGTGCTTAATTCTCATGTTTAGGATTTCGCTAATCCTGCATCCGCTCTCATACAGCAGAGAAACAAGTGCCTTGTCTCTGGGATGGCCAGCGGTATTAATCATTTTTTTAACATCCTCAACTCCAATTAATTCCTCGGGCAACTTGCTGTTTTTCTTCTTAAAGGTGGTCCTGACCCATTCCACGTTCTCCGGGTATTTCTCGTTCCCATTGAGCCATTTGTAAAACCTCTTCAAAATGACTTTATAGTCGTGCTTTGTCCATTCAGAGTAGTCTTTCTGCTCGATTTCCCTTACTAGTCTGAAAATGTCTTTTTTACTGGCCTTATTGAATTCGACTCCTAGCCACCCGGAAAGCTTCCGGAGCGTATCCACATACTTAATGACCCTCATTTTTGTAAGGCCGATCGAAAATGCATATTCATGGAACTCCGTGATCAATTCCCTGTTTTTGTCCAAAATATCGCTTTTTTCCAGCATCAACAGAGCCCGGTCTATCCTATGATTTGTCGTATGTACATCAAAATCTACCATATATATCCCTCCATTTTTAGGGATATCAAGAAAGAGGGAGTGTGAATTGCAGCTTCAAGTCCTCCTGAGGCTCCAACCCTCAATTTAATATCCCCATTTTACACAGACCTCATTGCAAATACAAAAACTCGTTCTGTACCTAATTTTTGGGAGATTTAGAATAAATAGTTGATGTTTTAAATTTCAGAGATATTTTAACTAAAAATTTATATTAGATATGAGCCATTAAAGTTTTTAATATTCTTTGGAGGAATAAGTATTAAAGATGTCTTTGACTCTTATTTGGATTCTATGAATTCATTTAGTGCGCCACATAAAGTAGGCACTAAAGGAAAAGAAATTGTTTTAGGTAGATATACTCCTCATATTGACAGCGTAGCTTTGCTTTTAGATACTAAAAATTTTAAATTAGAAGATCCTCAGATTGATTTGTTTGGGATAACTAACCTATTGGAAAATGCAGCACAGAAACATGAATTTCTTGGTCATGTAATTTTAACAAAAAAATCATCATATTGGACATATTTGTTCCTGTCTAATTTTTACTCTTATATGGGATTTATTCAACTATTACAATTTGTCAATTCAGATTTTCATAAAACAGAGGAAGGGCTAAAACAATTGAAGAGATTCACGATGGATTTGATTGCTAAAAACGAAATTTCTTATCGAATTTGTGGAATGTGGGCTCCATTACAAGAGACTATTGCAAATGCCTATTTATTAACCATTAAAAAAAGTACAGAAGATACTAATCTAAAAAATATTATTGACAACCTAATAATCGTAAATAAATCCAAATTAAAGATTATTGACACTCTAACTAATTTGTCAGATCTCATATTAGATCGAATTGGAATTGAAAAGGGTTGGCAACTTTTATCTGGAATGGCCATATATGCATCCTCGATAAAGACATATAAACCTAAGAAAGAACCAAATGACTATGAGGAATTAAAGAAATTAAGGTTTCAGGTCAGTGAAGAATCAACGAAAACTTATTCGAGAGATCGAGCATTTAATAATCCAACTGCTCGTTTTATTGAAATGATTGAAGTAGCTGTTAATTGTATTGACAAAGTAGAAAGAGCATTATTTAATAGAGATATTGATCCCAAAGATATGGCACTACGTATTGCAAATATGTGCGGCCACGAAGTAGGATTGATAGAGGATCAAATAACTTATTTCAATGAAAGGGTTAATATTCTTGCTAATAATGAAAAATTAATGCCAGATAAGACCAGAAGAGCGGTCCATGCCCAAGCAGAAAAATTTATGGAAATATTTAACGAAATCACAAAAATCGATTTTCCGACATTTTGGTTTATAAACGATAAAAATACTGGCAAGATATATGCTAGCAAACATGGTCTTACAAACAAATACAATCAAAAATTAGAAAATTTCATGCACCTGAACATAATAAAATATCAATATTTAAAAAGCATGAAAGAAGGCAAGGACCTTATAAAATGCTTTAAGAACAAAGCTTCTTTCTGCCCATCCGAATGTGAATCGTGTGATTGGTATTCAGGTGTAAAGATGTCTAAAAAATTGTACCAAGCAACTAAGAAATTCCCCTATGATGAATTAATGAAAGAAGGATTAAACCCAGAAAGGTTAAAAAGTATTATTTTAGAGTAATTACACATTTAAATATTTATCTGTTTATAAAAATAAACATGGAAGATAAATTATATATTAAAAAATTACAAGTTACTGGAGAAGATAAACAATATCGGCAGTTATCAGTTGGTATTCCTAAAGAGTTTGCAAAGCGATATTCATTCAAAGAAGGGGAATATATAATTGCTACACTTACTAGGGAAGGCATTCTTTTGAAGAAAATAAAACAACAAGAAAAAGTAAATTTAGATATGACACCAAAAAACTGGCCTAAAAATTCAGGAATTGAATTTACTCCGGTAAGCTTGAAGGAATTTGACATTCCTTATGATTGTGATTTCTTATTGCCCGCCTACGAAAAGAAAGATAGTGTTAATCTTTTGATAGCTTCTCATATAGTTCTCTAGGCAATGATAGTTCGAAAGATGATTTTTTCATTTTTTTAGGAACAAAACCCTTTAATTCGAGATCTTTCAATCTGAGTAACATGAAACCTACTGGATTCTTACATGTGTAGATAAGCATGTCCTCCCCTTTTTTTAAACCTAATTCTTTAATGAGCGGCGGAGGTAATGGAACACCTAAACTATTTCCTAAAGGCTGCAATTTGTTTACTTTTAAGTATTTAAATTTAGCTCCTTCTTCCATATAATTTTTCCTAAAGTATAAACCGGTATATAAACATTATAGACGAGTATATGACTGGTATATAATAGTCCTTATTTTAATTTAATTTATTTTATAATTTTACTTAACTAACTTCATGTATCGAATCGCCCGATGCAAAGAATGTAATTGGGAAATACATGTTCATAGGAAGGCTAAACGTAATTTTCTTAGGAATTGCTGTGAGCACGTATCTTCTCGCAGTGACATCTACTATAATAATGATAAAAAAAGATAGAGTGTGAGAAGCAATGGGAAGAAGTCGACATATGCCTAATATCAATCCTGTTCCTATTAGAATAAATCATATAAACCCTAAAATCCATGGGTCCTCCACTTTCTTGAATACTAAAAAGAAAGTAGGAGTCAACAACCAAAAATGGAAAATATTAAATCAATTAGGCCAAAACATCAACCGCCCCAGATCCCACATGGCAGTGGAGGAGATGGGTGAATTTGGCCATGTAAAAGCAAGTTTTAATGTTGAAAAATCATTTGGCAAGACTATCAATAACATTGATCCAACACAATTCGAATCACATGAAGAACTATATAATAAAATCGAGGAATGGTGGATAAAAAAATACAGGAAGAAAGAAACCACCATCAAGTCAAGGATAACCGATGCAAAAAGAATGGCTAGACATCCAGTTTTTCCAATCAACTGGATTGAATTCAATCCTAATCAGATAATCACATATTTGGAATATAGAGAACATAACGAATTCAAACCACCAGAAGGAACAGATCAAATAATAAATGAATGGAAGGTGGTAAACACCTTTGCAAGAGCCTACGGTATTTCAACCAATAACTGGGGTTATACACCGCCAAAACGTAGACCACCAAAAGTAAAAATAATACCATTGCCGCCAACAACCCACAAGATAATTCATTCCAAATACAGCAAGGACAAATATGTAAACGCATTGTTCCAGTACGTCCTTATGCACGGTTTTCTGCTGGGATTAAGACCTTCGGATATAGTTAAACAAAAGGTCTCTGACATCAACTTTGATGAACAGTGGTTAATTGTTTCTGAAACTAAGAAATATGGACAATTACGTCAAGTATTTCCTGAGAAGGATCTTTTCACAAGGAAACAAACAAAATCTTTTAAAAACTGGATAGACGATTGGAGACCCAAGGTAGAAAACCAATATTCTGGTGATTATCTTTATCTTCAGTCCAATGGAAGACCATTCACAGTAAATTACTTAAGAAAAATCATAACCCCTGAGGTAAAAAAGATTTGGGGATTCTATCATCTTTATGTGATGAGACACTGGTGCGCTATTAGCCGACTCATTCAATCATACATCGAATGTAAACATTGGGATAAGACTGACGTTCAGGAATGGTTGGGTCACGACCATGTTAAAACAACTGATAGTTATACTAAATTTGCCAAAAAATATTATAAAATTGCACCATACGATTGGATTTCCTTTATCCTCAGACCAAAATGGAATTGGGTGGATAATAAAGAAAATTCAATAAATGGTCAAAATAAGGCTCTATTAAACCGGCCAACAGATAGAAAGATGTATGCTCCCGTCGGGATTCGAACCCGAGTAGCTGGCTCGAAAGGCCAGAATGATTGGCCGGACTACACCACGGGAGCTTTATTATTTTATGCACTGCATAAGGATTTCCATATTTAACCTTTAATGTCTATTTATGTAAATCCTTTATATATCAATTCCTTATTTCAAAATAAGCTTATGATTTTAAATAATAAGGAGATTCTTGAAAAAATTTCAATCATGCTAAAAGAAAAAGGACAAAAAATTGCCATTGCTGAATCTTGCACTGGTGGACTGATTTCTCACTCTTTTACAAATATTTCTGGTAGTTCTGAATATTTTGATAGAGGAATTGTTTCGTATAGTAATAAAGCAAAAACCGAGCTTTTAGATGTTTCTTTGAATATTTTGAATAAATATGGGGCCGTAAGTGAACAAGTAGCAAAAGCTATGGCAGAAGGAGTTAGAAAAAAATCAAAAGTTGATATTGGAATTGCAACAACTGGAATTGCTGGTCCTACTGGTGGAACTAAAGATAAACAAGTTGGTCTTGTCTTTATCTCAATTTCTACAATTAATAATACGATTGTTAAAAGATTTCAATTTTCTGGAAATAGACTTAAAAATAAAGAAAGCACATGTAAGGCTGCTCTTGAGATGCTATTTAATTTAATATCTTAAAAATACTGGTGATTTTTTTGTTAGAAATCGATGGGTCATATGGGGAGGGTGGAGGACAAATCCTTAGAAATGCTATAGCATTATCAACAATTCTTAACAAACCAGTGAAAATTAAAAATATCCGTGCTAACCGACCAAATCCCGGTATAAAGGCACAACATTATATGGTAATAAAAAGTATTAAAGAGATTAGTGGGGCTAAAACAGAAAATCTAGAGATAGGTTCACAAATACTTACTTTTTTACCTGGTAAATTAAAAGGGGGAAACTATAAATTTGATATTGGAACAGCAGGTAGTATCACTCTTGTTTTTCAAGCATTAATTCTTGCTTCATTGAAAACTGATAATGAAATATTCATAAAATTAACAGGGGGAAGCGATGTTAAATGGGCTCCAGCTTGGGATTATTTTAGAAATATTTTTATTCCAATTATTAAAAAAATTGGTGTAAATGTTGATGTTAAACTAATAGAGCGTGGTTATTACCCAAAAGGTGGCGGAGAAGCAGAGATAACAATAAACCCGATTTCACAAATAAAACCATTGAAGCTTGATATAGAAACTGAGTTTTCGAAAGTTAATGGAATTGTTAATATCGGTCAACTATCAAATAGTATAAGCAAAAGAATCAAACACTCAGCAATTCGAACACTTCTTAAAAATAATCTACTTGCAGATATTTCCATTGAAGAACATTCTACACTTTCACCAGGTACTGGTATTACGCTTTGGAGTGAATCAAATAATGTTATATTAGGTTCAAGTGTTCTTGGAGAGAGAGGGATATCTTCTGAAGAAATAGGTAAAAATGTTGTAAATAATCTTTTAAGTGAAATAAATTCAAACTCAACTTTAGATGTTTTTATTTTTGATCAAGTTCTTCCTTATATGGCAATAGCAAAAGGTGAGTCAAGATGTTTTGTTAAAAAAATAAGTAATCATGCACAAACAAATATGTGGCTTATAAAACAATTCCTTGATACAAAATTTGAGGCAAAACAAGAAGAAAACAACATGAGAATCGTTGTTAATAAATAATAAATTATATAGATAAAACATTTAAAGAATATTTTTTTACATTGTTTTATGAAAATTGCGCACATTTCTGACATTCATTGTAATTTTGGAACTGACTTTAATGAAAAAATATTTGAAAAGGCAACCTCAATGGTAAACAAGATAGAGGCAGACCTTGTATTAATATCCGGTGATTTAACAACCGATGGACTAATTTCTGAATATGAACTAGCAAAAGAAAAGCTCAAGAAAATTAATGGAAAAATTGCTATTGTTCCAGGTAATCATGATGAAAGAAATCTTGGTTGGAAGTTGTTTCCTGAGTTTTTTGGTGAAACTGATTTTATTCATAAATATGACGAAATAAATCTAATTGGTCTTGCATCTAGTGAACCTGATAGAGATGATGGAAGACTAGGCAGAGGAAGACATAAATTAATTGAAAAAGGAATTAATAAAAATAAAACTACAATCCTTAGTTTTCATCATCATGTGATCCCAGTTCCTCATTCTGGTAGAGAAACAAATATTATTGAAGATGCAGGTGAAACCCTTGATATTATATTAAAAAATGAAGTCCCTCTTGTCTTAATGGGGCATAGACATGTTCCTTGGGCAGTAAAAATTCACAAAACACTTCTTGTGAATGCTGGGACTTTTTCTTGTAATAGAACAAGAGCTCATTTCGGAAATACCTTCAATATTATTGATATAAAAGATGATGAAATTGAGGTATTTGTTACAAATATTAGAAAGGAAAAAGAAAAGAAAATGATTGAGTTCAATTTGTCTAATGGTTGTTGTGAAAATAAATATTATGATATTGA
>LSSG01000005.1 GCA_001595915.1 Thermoplasmatales archaeon SG8-52-3 | reverse complement strand
TCAAAATCAAGCATACGCTGAATTGCTCTTTGTTGAAAACCGAAAACAATTGCCTTTGTATTTTTATCCATTATAATATAATCTTTCTTTGATTTGTTACTCTTGGGTTTTGATTTTTGTTTTGTCATGGTAATTGCCTCCATTATTTCCCTCCTAATGCCATATCAACAATACGAGTCATATGGGTTTCAGGACCATATACCTCTATTGGTACTCCAAGTTCTTTTCCAAGATCTTTCATTATTCTTAAACCCTCTTGGTAATTTGGTCCTCCACGTCTAACATAGATCTTTACATTAGAATCCTTAAGTTTTTTCTTGTAATCACGCAGTGCCATTGTAATACCTGTAAAAGTTTTTGCTACATCTGTGAAGTTTGCAATTCCTCCACCAACAAGTAAAAACTTTGGACGTCCTTTTGGATCCTTTTCACGAGTCATTAAATCTAAGATTGTCTTTGCATATTCATATGTCAAATCAGTTGTAGGATTACCGCTGTATTCTCCATAATTTGCAAGCTCATCACGATATCCAAGATCAACAATTGTATCAGTATAAATCACACTGCCTCCACCACCAGCTACCATTGTCCATACTCTTCCTTTTGGATTAAGTACAGTAAGCTTTAATGATGCTCCACTTTTCTCATCCATTGTTTTTACATATTTTTCCTCTTTGGAAAGCTTTCTTCCGAATGGTGCCGGAAACGGCAGGTCTCCCCATTTTGTACTACATTCAAAATGTGCAGTGTCATCAATTCGAGCAACTAAATCAAGAGGTACAATGTTTTTACCAGTTATTACAAAAGGATTTATCTCCAGATATGCATATCCAAGTTCGCGATAGAAATTAAAAAGTCCCTTAATAAATTCTGCAAACATTTTTTTATGTTCATTTGGAGTATCCTTTGGAAGTTTGCTTTCAATATTTATTTTACGATTCAATATCAACTCCACCATGATTTGAAAAATAAATTGTATCTCCATCACGGTTGCTTTTAATTGCAACATAGAACTCACCTTTATGTGGAACATATGGTTCTATTATGAAATGAGTCAGTTTATCTGTTACTTTACCAACAGTTGTATCTTTATTCATACGCTCTTTTATCCACTTCTTTGCTTCAGCAAAGGTTGCATTTGCTTTTATTAAACCATGTTTTCCTCGCTTTCCAAATAATTGATCTGGTTTAACAACAAGCTTTTCCTCATTTAACCACTTGTTTTTCTTGGGCAGATCATCAAGTTTTGTATCTGGATCAACAAGGATAATTTTTCCGGGATAACTAAAGCTTTTTCCAAAATACTCAGTCCAGTATTTTGCAAGCATTTTTTTCCCATTATATTCTCTTATTCCTCTCTGTGCCATTTTTTTCTACCTCTTTTTTTAAGCTTTATTTTTCATATATGCAAGTGTACCACCTGCAAGTATAATCTCACGTTGCCTATCAGAAAGATTATAATCAACCTCAAACTCAAGATTTTTTGATTTATTCTTAACTTTGAGGATTTCGCCATTTTTGATTACAACCTTAATATTAGGTATTTCCAAATCATCTCCTTGCTCAATTTTATTATAATCTCCTTCATTTTTGAAAGTTAAGGGTATTATTCCAAAATTAATCAGATTAGCTGTATGGATTCTCTCAAATGATTTAGCAATCACTGCTTTTGTCCCCATATACATAGGACAAAGAGCTGCATGTTCTCTAGAGGAACCTTGGCCATAACTAAGTCCTGCAATAAAGATATTTGATTTTCCACTATCACGTATCTTTTTAGCCCGTTCATAGAAATTCGGATCGACCACTTCAAATAAAAATTCAGAGTATTTTGGGACATTTGATCTATATTTCATTTTACTACCTGCAGGTATTATATGGTCAGTTGTGATTTGATCTTCTACTTTTATTGTAACTTCCCCTGTTATTGAATCAGGCATTGGTAGAGCTGCTGGAGGATCACCAATATTTGGTCCACGATAAATTTTAATATTTTCTGGATGCTCTGGCGGGTAGATAAACATGCTATCATCTATATAGAAGGATTTTGGCATTTGTACATCTGGATATTTTATTCCCATTTTCTCTAGGTCACGAGGATCTGTCATTTTACCTGTAATTACTGCAGCTGCAGCTGTTTCAGGACTAACAAGATATGCCTGTGCACTTTTTGTTCCTGATCTTCCTAAAAAGTTTCTATTACTTGTTCGTAATGATATAGCTTCTGTTTTTGGTGATTGACTATTTCCTATACAAAAACCACAAGCTGATTCTGCAATTCTTGCACCAGCAGAAATAAGGTCTGTTAATCCGCCATCTCGAGTGATATTTTCAAGAACCTGTTTTGAACCAGGTGCTATTACAAAACTTACATTAGGATGAGATTTTTTTCCCTTAAGAATATTTGCAACAGTCATAAGATCCTTATAAGATGAATTTGTACAACTTCCAAGACAAACCTGATCGACTTCCATTCCCTCAAGTTCTTTGACTGTTTTTATATTTCCTGGACTATGTGGATATGCGGTTAATGGAACAATTTCACTTAGATCAAGATCAATTACCTTTTCATATTTAGCATCAGGATCTGCTTTTAGTTCAGCCCAATCTTTTTCACGTTTTTGTGCTTTTAGAAATGCTTTTGTTGTTTCATCACTTGGAAAAACAGAGGTTGTAACACCACATTCTGCACCCATGTTAGTAATTGTTGCTCGTTCAGGTACAGAAAGTGTTTTTACTCCTTCTCCGCCATATTCAAAAACACAACCAACATTTCCTTTTGTTGTAAAAATTTCAAGCATTTTTAGCACAACATCTTTTGCTGCACACCATGGTTTGAGTTTACCTTTAAGGTTTACCTTAATTACTTTTGGACAAGTTAGATAAAAAGGACCTCCTGCCATTGCAACAGCAACATCAAGACCACCAGCACCAATTGCAACCATTCCAATTCCTCCACCAGTTGGTGTATGAGAATCAGAACCAAGAAGTGTTTTTCCTGGTCTTCCAAAACGTTCTAAATGTACCTGGTGACAGATTCCATTACCTGCTCTTGAATATATTATACCATATTTTGCTGCAACACTTTGTAAGTACTTATGATCGTCAGCATTCTCAAAACCAATTTGAACTGTATTATGGTCTACATAGCTAACAGATAGCTCTGTTTTTACACTTTTAGCACCCATTGCTTCGAACTGAAGATATGCCATCGTCCCAGTAGCATCTTGGGTTAATGTCTGATCAATTTTTATTGCAATTTCTTTTCCAGGTTCCCATTTACCTTCAACAATATGTTTTTCTAATATCTTTTGAACTATACCTTTTCCCATATGAATCAACCTCCCCATTGAATAAATAGGTATTACAGGGCAGTATTGGTAATATAAATTTACTACTTAAACGTTTTTTTTGAATATAATTTATATTTAGATATTAATAGGACAAAAATAGTAAATAATTATCATTATCATTGAGGTAAAAATCTAGGTTTAATTGGAACTAAATTTGATACATTACTGCTTTATAATTTATACAACGACAAAACATTTTGTACGTACTTGAGAGATACCGACAAATAGAATTTACCTGTTAAAGTAATAAAATAAAGAATAGGCAAGGATTGGCCTGTGGAAAAAAATAACTTGAGGATTAATAGGATAAAATGTTTCTCCACAAACTTTCCCTGTAATAATGGTAACGTCGTATGTCTTTATATTAGTATCTTATCAATCCCAGCAGTCTTTCCAGCAAAGGGAAACGCTCCAGAAACCAATTTTCAACTTACAATTGATATAAGGAGAAAGCAGGTTGTACTTAATTATATCCTATCTATTCTTATAGGCAAGGGCAACCAATTAATTTGTATTAAATGTTGCAGATATGAAGTTATTACCAATATGTCCAATATAGTTATTTGGGAGTATTATACTCTTAAATATATAAATACCAGGTGTAATAGATATAGAATTTTCAGGGTTAATTATTTCATCACTAGCAATATTTCCTGCTTTATCAAAAGCATAAGCTCTTATTATTAAATAATCAAAATCTTGATAATATTTTGAAATTCTAACAATTAAAGTTTTAAATTTTACAAAATCATCATTGATATGTAAATCATAAATCAATCCTCTAACATTAAAGGTGTTTTCAGGATAACCAGGAACTGTTACTTTCCAGGTATAAATTGGTCCAGAGCCATAAATAATAGAAATCTTCATATCATTCATATAAAACTCAACTCGTTCCATACCACTACAATAATCAGTTGCTTCTGCTGTAAATTCAAAATTCCAACCCCACTTCCAACCAGTAATATAATATGTAAGAGATATATCAGGTTCTGTCTGGTCAATATCAATTATAAATGAGTTTTTTGGTGTTTCAACATTATCAGCGTTATCAATAGCCCAATATTCTATAAGAATATCATCACCATCTTCACTAAGAATAAATGAACCGTTATCCCCAGTAATAACATGCTCTGCACCACCATTTATAGTGTATCTGATTTCTTCAACACCAGAAAAATCATCTGTAGCATTTAGAGTAACATTAACATCACTAACATACCAACCATTATTTCCATCTGGTTCAGGTGGGTCAAGAGAATATGTTGTTACAGGTGGCGTGGTATCATCATTACCATAAGGTATAACAAAAGATGTACATTCTACTCCCATTGGATATCCTCCTATGAGTGTACATTTGTAGGTTTCAGTATCACATACATACAGGCCAGTTCCTAATAGATATAAATCATTAGTATCTTTATCAAATGCTATACTCAAACCCCCAGTTGATGTAATATTTGTAAGAGTTCCAACAAGAGTTGTCTCAAATGTTGAAAGGTCGATTGTATACACATCACCTGTAATAGATAATTCAAATCCATATAAGATATCATTATTATCAAATTCAATTTGTGTTAATGAAACATCTATATTTCCTAGATAATCTCCTTCACCTGTTTCAGGGTCGTACCAGTAGAGATTATAGCTATCAATGATGATATATAAAAGAGCTGTTTCACCACCTCCACCAATAGACCACATATCACAACCATTATTTGTGTCTATACCAAATAAAAGACCATTACCATATTGAACAGCATACCAAATACCATCACTATCTATTGTTCCACCTGCAAGAAAGTCACCTGATACAGTTTCACCACATTCTGTTATATTTCCTGGGTCGTCTAATGGGAAATAAACAGTGCCTTCAGGACCAGGATATGCATTATATGCATAACCATAATCACCACGATAATGTAAATCCTTTGAGCTATCTTCTGTATTAAGATTCTGAGTATTAGATGGAATATCATCCACATTATTACCTGTGGATGAAACAACACTCATACCAATAAAAAGAACTATAACTCCAACTACCAGAGACTTATACAATACAGGTTTTTTACTCATATTCTCTTCTCCCTCATAATTTACATCCACTATTGGATATTTAAATGTTACAAATAAAATTTTTTACTAATAATTAAACTACTTAAATTATTTGTAAATTAACTCAATAAAGTTTATATATTTATTAAGGAAAAAATTCTTATATTGAAAGAATATTCAGGCAACTCCGTATAAGGAGGAAGAAACTTATGATGATAATTGTGAGATTATTTCCAAAAACAGACTTAAATAAAGTATGGCATTATGTTGAAAATGTTATTGCAAAAGAATCATCAAAAGTTGTTACACCTTTATATGCAGCCCAATTGGAAGGAATGATGAGTGTTGGTGTAATTTTTGATGTTAAAGAACCAGATAATATCGCTCATTTTTTAACAGAGACACTATCTGGTTTTGATGAATGTCATCATACTAGAACTATATCGCTTATGAAACCAATTTTTTTCCCTATTCCAAAAAGGAAACCAGAAAATGCTCAAAGATATATTATTAGAATTTACACTCATCCAAGAAATTACAAGACCATTTACGATTATTTAATTAATTATAAATATCCATTTAATATGTTCCCGATTTATATTTCATATTCACTAGGCGATGAAGACATTGTTATGAATGTTGCTGCTGATTCTCAACAAACAATTAATAATTTTTTGAGAGAAAAAATTCGTACAATGGATGGTGTTGATTCTTCAGCGTTTTATCCTGTTGTTAAAGTAAAACGTTTTGCCCCTCTTGCAGATTTAATAAAGGTGCAGCAAGAACATCTATCTGAAGAAGCAAAAAAAATTCCGAAATCTGAATTGGATACAACCTTTGACTTTGTTGAAGATTTTGAAAATTATGCGTTATTAACTGGTGCGTTCCCTAGAGATTTAGAATAAAGATTAGGAATGAGTAAATATGGTTGAAGAAGATATTTCAGTTTTACTTGATGAAAAACGAGTTTTTAAACCTAAAGAAGACTTTGTAAATCAAACAAATGTAAAACAATGGATGGATAAGCATGGAATCGACAATCTTGAAGAATTGCATAAAAAAGCGCAAGATTGGGAATGGTTCTGGAAAGAGATTTCAAAAGAGCTTGTCGAGTGGTATAAACCTTTTGATAAAGTTGTTGAATGGGATGCTCCTTGGGTTAAATGGTTTATCGGAGCAAAATATAACATTGTTCATGATGCATTAGATAAACATGTAAATAGTTGGCGTAAAAATAAGGTTGCATATATTTTTGAGGGCGAACCTGGAGATGTTAAAAAGTATACATATAATGACCTTTATATAGAAGTGAACAAGCTTGCATGTGCTTTAAAAAAGATTGGCGTGAAAAAAGGCGATCGTGTAGGAATTTATCTTCCGATGATACCTGAATTACCAATCGCGATGCTTGCATGTGCAAAGATTGGTGCAATTCACTCTGTTGTATTTTCAGGTTTCAGTGCTCTTGCATTTAGAGACAGGATTAATGATTGTAAGGCAAAAGTTGTTATTACTTGTGATGGATTTTGGAGAAGAGGAAGAAAAGTTTATCTTAAAGATCAAGCTGATGTAGCTCTTGAGGAAGCTCCAAGTGTTAAAACTGTTATTGTTTGTAAAAGAACAGGTGATGGTGTACCATGGACTGCTGGTCGTGATGTATGGTGGCATGATTTAGTTTTTGATTCACCAAAGATATGTGAAACCGAAAAACTTGATGCAAATGATCATTTGTTTTTCTTATATACCTCTGGAACAACAGGTAAACCTAAAGGTATAATTCATGCTCATGGAGGTTACGCAGTTGGTACTGCTTATACTCTGAAATGGGTTTTTGATACTAAGGATGAGGATATTTGGTGGTGTGCTGCAGATATTGGTTGGATTACAGGACATTCATATATTGTTTATGCACCTTTGATTCTAGGTGCAACATCAGTTTTATATGAAGGCGCTCCAAACTATCCTCAACCTGATCGTTGGTGGGAAATTATAGAAAAATACAATGTAACCCAACTTTATACTTCTCCTACCAGTATTAGACTTTTTATGAAATATGGGGAAGAATGGGTAAAAAAACATGACCTCTCAACATTAAGAATTCTTGGGTCCGTTGGTGAACCAATTAATCCTGAAGCTTGGATGTGGTATTATAAAAATATTGGAAACGAGAAATGTCAAATTATGGATACCTGGTGGCAAACAGAAACTGGTCATTTTATGCTTTCACCATTACCTATCACACCTTTGAAACCCGGCTCTGCAACCCAAGCATTACCTGGAATTTCTGCAGATGTAGTAAATGAAAAAGGTGAACCTGTAAAAAATGCAGGTGGAAATTTGGTATTGACTCATCCCTGGCCCGGAATGCTTCGAGGTATTTATAAAAATCCTGGAAGGTACAAAGAAACTTATTGGAGTAAATTTAACGGCCTATATTTAGCTGGAGATGTAACTCGTATTGATACCGATGGATTCTTCTGGATTCAGGGTAGAGCAGATGACGTTCTTAATGTATCTGGTCATAGGATTGGTAACTCAGAGGTGGAATCTGCTCTTGTCAGTCATCCTTTTGTTGCAGAAGCAGCAGTAATTGGTAAACCTCATTCGTTAAAAGGTGAATCAATCACCTCTTATGTAGTACTTAAAAAGGATATTTCACCAAGCGATCAATTAAGAAAGGAGCTTAGTGAGCATGTTGGAAAGGAGATGGGAAAGATAGCTCGTCCTGATGAAATTTGGTTTGTTAATGACGTACCAAAAACAAGAAGTGGTAAAATTATGAGACGGGTAATCAGGTCAAAAGCTCTCGGTAAGGAAGTTGGAGATATTTCAACACTTGCAAATCCTGAAGCAGTTGAGGAAATTGGTAAAGCAAAATAGAATTTTTTTTCTTAATAACTGTTAAATAATGCTTAATTGTTCTAGTCGCAGAATTATAGGGAGGAACAACTTGATTTTTAATTGGTAGGAAGAGTGAAAAAATGGATTTCGAAGATATAAAAAATGGTTTAATAGAACTAATAAAAAAGGCAGAAACTGATCTACCAAAAGATGTAATAAATGCTCTTGAAAAGGCTCTTAAAATTGAAGAGGGTATTGCTAAAACTCAAATTGAAGCAATTCTAACAAATATTGATCTTGCAAAAAAAACAAAACGCCCTATGTGTCAAGACACAGGTATTCAGACTTTTTTTGTAAAGATTGGAGTAGATTTTCCTGAAATTAGTAGTTTAAAGAATTTAATTAATGATGCTGTTAAGAAAGCTACAAAAGAAATCCCCCTTCGCCCTAACACAGTAGATCCATTTACGGGTGAAAATCATAAAGATAATACTGGAGATCAAATTCCATATATAACTTGGGAATTTATTGAGGGAAGTGATGTTTTTATTACTGCATTTCCAAAAGGCGGAGGCAGTGAAAATATGAGTAAACTTGGAATGCTTAAACCTGGAGTTGGTATAGAGGGTGTTAAGAACTTTATTGTTGAGGAGATGATAAAAGCAGCTGGTAACCCTTGTCCACCAACTGTTGTTGGTGTTGGAATTGGTGGAGGAGCAGATCTCTCATTAAAACTTGGTAAAAAAGCCCTGTTAAGATCAGTTGGAGAAAGACATAAAAATAAAGAGATTGCAGAAATTGAAGAGGAATTGATTAAAAGAATTAATGATAGCGGTATCGGTCCTATGGGGCTTGGTGGAAAAACAACAGTATTAGATGTTCATATAGAAAAAGCACATAGACATCCAGCAAGCCTGCCTGTTGGAATCGCTGTTCAATGTTGGGCAGATAGAAGAGCACAAATGGTTATACATTCTGATGGCAGCTGGGAGGTGAAATAAATGGATTACCATCTCAATTTACCAGCAAGTAAAAATGAAATTAATAAATTGAAAATGGGTGATATTATTTATGTAACTGGTAAGATATTTACTGCTAGGGATGAAGCTCATCATATGATGCTTGAGAAAGGAAAAAATGCCCTGCCATTTGATCCATCTGAAATGGCATTGTTTCATTGTGGTCCTTTAATGAAAAAAGAGAAAGGTAAATGGCAGGTTGTTTCAGCAGGTCCGACCACGAGTAGCCGTATGGAGATTTTTGAGGATAAATTCATTGAGAATTTTGGCGTTAACATTATAATTGGGAAAGGAGGAATGGGTGAAAGGACTGAAAAAGCACTCCAAAAGTTTACTGGAGTTTATACTGCATATACTGGAGGAGCAGGAGCTCTTGCTGCAGATAAAGTTGAAGAGGTTTTAGGAGTTTACTGGCTCGAGGAACTTGGAATGCCTGAAGCTGCATGGATATTTAAGGTAAAAGAATTTGGGCCACTTGTTGTAGCAATTGATTCACACGGTAAATCCATATATAAAGAACTTAGGAAATAATTATTAATTAGGTGGTAAGATTGGATATTGATTTATCAATTGATCCAAAAGAAGTTACAACAATTATTAAAGATTTTATTAAAACATATGTAAAAAATTCTGGTGTAAAAAGTGTAGTTTTAGGTTTGTCTGGGGGTATTGATTCAGCGGTAACTGCAATATTATGTAGGGACTCACTTGGTAAGAAAAATGTTTTTTGTCTGTATCTACCTGATGAAACAACACCTGAAAAAGATAGAAAAGATATTGATATTATTATAAAGAATTTTGACCTATATTGTGAAAAAAAGGATATATCTGATGTTGTAAAGACTATTTCTAAAAATTCTGTTATTAAGCCTGATAGATTTGCACTTGCAAATATTAAAGCTAGAACAAGAATGATTCTTCTTTTTGAATATGCAAATATGAAAAGTAGTCTTGTTTGCGGTACCTCAAATAAATCTGAGATATTGGTCGGTTACTTTACGAAATACGGTGATGGGGGTGTTGATATCATGCCACTTGGAGATATCTATAAAACACAAATTTGGGAGATTGCTAAATATCTTAAAATTCCAAAAAGTGTTATTTCTAAATCACCTAGTGGAGGATTATGGCATGGACAAACTGATGAAGGAGAATTAAAAATTTTTTATGAACAACTTGATAAGATTCTTGCATGTCTAGAAAAAAAGATAGACATAAGTGAAATTTCACTGAGTACTGGAGTCAAAAAAAACGAGGTATTGCGAATTAAAAAAATGAGAATTAAAAATCAGCATAAAAGTAGGGCTCCATTAATTCCTAAGGTTGGTATTAGAACTCCTGGTTATGATTGGCGTTCACCGGTCGTTGAAGGATAATATATATTTTTGTATATCTGAAAAGATATATTCATTATTTTTAGCATTTTTTAAATCAAACATATCTAAACTCAATTCCACTGATTCCTCTACCCAAATATCATCTCCGATAATTGATATATTTCTATAATGAATTGCTCTTTTACAATCATCAGATTGTACATATAGAGTTGGATACAAACTGCAATTTAATGGAAACTCATCCAATAATGTTTGATTTTTATCATAAATTACTGCATGATGTGTGTGACCTGCTAAAACAAGTTCTGCATTATAGTTGTCACACAAATTGATAAAATTTTCTCTATTTTTAATAAATACACCACCAATAAAACCATATTTGTTAGGTTTATTTACAGCAGGATGATGCATTAAAACAACCTTTTTTTGGGTAGTATTTTTAAGATTATCTTCTAGCCATTCAATATCACAATTGTATAAACCTACTCCACAAACATCAATTAAGGTTAATGGATTTAGAAAATAATTTGGACCTGAGTTCATAAAAAATAAACTTAAATTTTCATAAGAAATAACATATCTATCGTTTTCATCAGCATGTTTTTTATCTATAAATTTATGGTAGTTTTTTAAACTTTGAGTGATCATATATTCATGATTTCCAGGAGTTGTGTATACTGGAATTGAAAAATTCTCATCAGCATATAATTGTCCGTCTAATTCATAAAAGCAATTAGCAAAAGCAATACAGTTTAAAGCACCAGTAAACATGTTCCCCCCCCACTCTGTTAAATCACCAGTAATTACAATAAATGCAGGTTTTTTATCAAAAGAAATTACATGATTTACAACTGATGATAAAATGTTTCTTGTATTTTCATTTTTATCAAATAATTTATGTCTAATATGGGTGTCAGTTAAATGGACAAAATAAAAATCATCATCATTTTTAAGAATTAATTTTTTATCGATTTTTTCATAAAAACCAATCGCTATAGAAGAAAAATAAATAAAAAATATGATAAGAACTATAATACATAATTGAAAATTAAATTTTTTCATTATAATATTATAATTCTTTTAAAACTTAAACTTTTCCCCTGTAAGTCTTTCGTAAGCCTCTCTATATTTATTCTGTGTTTCTTCAATTACATAATCAGGAAGATTTGGAGGACTGGAATTCTTATCCCAACCTGTGCTACTTAAGTAATCTCTGACATATTGTTTATCAAAACTTGGTTGAGACTTTCCAGATTCGTATTTATCTGCAGGCCAAAATCTTGATGAATCAGGAGTAAGTAATTCATCAACAATAATTATTTTATCATCAATTTTACCAAACTCAAATTTGGTATCTGCAATAATTATACCCTTTTCAAGTGCATATTCTGCTCCTTTTTTGTACAATTCAAGTGATAAATTTTTAATCTTTTCTGCATCTTCCTTACCGATAAGTCTTACCATTTCATCATAAGAAATATTAATATCGTGACCCGATTCAGCTTTTGTGGAGGGTGTAAATAAAGGTTCCTCAAATTTATCAGACTCCTTCAGCCCTTCTGGAAGTTTTTTTCCACATACAGTACCATCTTTTTGATAAGATTTCCAAGCAGAACCTGATAGATATCCTCGAACTATACATTCAATGGGAAAGACTTTTGCTTTTTTTACAAGCATGCTTCTTCCATTTAGGATTTCTTTATGTTGTTTTAAAACATCCGGAAACTCACTTATATCTGCTGATATAACATGATTTAAAGCAGTATCCTTAAAGAATTCAAACCAAAACTTGGATATTTGTGTTAAAAAGATACCTTTATTTGGTATTGGTTCAGGAAGTACAAAATCAAAAGCAGATATCCTGTCTGTTACAATTAATAGAAGTTTATCATTTACATCATAAACATCTCTAACCTTTCCCTTCTTAAAAGACTTCAATGGTAATTTAGTTTCACTTACAACGCTCATAATATCTCCCCATTTATTATAAAATCTTTGCTCCTTTTCCTATTTTTTTATCTGAAATAATATCTCCCTTTTTAGTCTTTAGTGTTTTTCCATTATATGATGCTTTTTGATTGTCATCTATAATCATATTTACTTTTTTAAAGTCCTCAAATTCCAACATCTTTTCTGGTTGCTTTGCAATTCCCTCAATATATACCTCTGAACCAGGCTCTGAATCACCAGGATTTAGTAGTGAACAAACACCTTTTCCGTCATCAGCTGCAAGAAGCATTCCATTTGATTTAACGCCTCTAATTGTAGCAGGTTTGAGATTTGTTACAATAACTATTGATTTGCCCTTCATTTCATCTTTTGAGTAATATGGTTTCATTCCTGCAACTATTACTCTTTTCCCGAGTTTCCCAATATCAATTAGAAGCATATATAAGGAATCTGCATTCGGATGATCTCTTACATCAATAACCTTTGCAACACGTAAATTAAGCTTTGAAAACGTATCTTCTTCAATTGCAAAGTCCTTTAAGTCCAATTTTTTAAACAATGGCATAGGTTTTTCAAGAGTAACCCCTTCTTTTATATCTTCAAATGCCAACTCCCAATTTCCATTATGTACAGAATCTTTATGACCTAGGATTTCCCATAACTTATCAGAGGAATATGGTAAATAAGGACTCATTATAACAGCTAGAGCATTTACAATTTTTAAACAAATATGAAGAACTGTTGCACATGCCTCTTTATCGTTTTTAACAAGACTCCATGGTTGTTTCTGATCAAAATAATAATTTCCAAATTGCGCAAGATTCATTGCTGCTCTAAGTCCTTGTTTAAAACTGCAATTCTGAATTGATGCCTCAACCTCTTTAGCTTTTTCTTGAATTTTGTTAATTGCTTCTTTATCCAAATTATCAAGTTTACCCAATTTTGGAATTTCGCCATAATTTTTGTGTGTAAAAGTAATAACTCTATGTACAAAATTGCCATAGGTTCCAACAAGTTCATCGTTATTTTTTGCAATATAGTCATCCCACATCCAATTTGTATCCTTATTTTCAGGCATATTAATTGAAAGATAGTATCTAATTGAATCAACATCAAATTTTTCGAGAATATCAGGGACCCATACTGCTGTTCCTCTACTTTTTGAAAACTGTTCTCCTTTTAAACGAAGGTACTCATTGGCAGGAATATCATATGGTAAATTCAATTCTTTTTTGTAACCCATAATAATTGAAGGCCAAATCAAAGTATGAAAAGGAATATTATCTTTTGCAAGAAAATAGTAGTGTTTTGAATCAGGATTTTTCCACCATTCTTCCCATTTATCAGGTTTTCCTTGTTTTTTTGACCATTCTTTACTTGCAGAAAGATAACCAATTACAGCGTCAAACCATACATAGATTCGTTTATCATCAAATCCTTCGATTGGAATCTTAACACCCCAATTTATATCCCTTGTAATTGCTCTATCTTTTAGTCCATCCTTCAACCAATTTTCAGTAAATTTCAAGACACTTGGTTTCCAATGTTTTTTATCCTTAATCCACTCAAGTAATTTTTTTTCAAACTTGCTTAAAGCAAAGAATAGGTGATCACTGTTTTTAATTTCTGGAGTGCCCCCACATATTTTACATTTCACTTCCTGAAGGTCTTGAGGATCAAGTAATTTTCCACATTCATCGCATTGATCTCCTCTGGCTTTATCAGATGCACAATGTGGGCATTTACCTTCGATATATCTATCAGGAAGATATTTCTTACAATCATTACAATAAAATGCATCAACACTTTTTTTATATATATCCTTATTTTTATATAGAGTCAGAAAGATATCTTGCACTACTTCTGAATGATTATCTGTTGTTGTGCGGGTAAAAAGGTCAAATGAAATACCCATTTTTTTCATATTTTCGGTATGTTCCTTATTAAACTTATCGACAATTGCCTGTGGTGACGTTTTTTCATTTTCTGCAGATATTGTAATTGGTGTTCCATGTTCATCACTACCTGAAACCATTAAAACATCTTTACCTTTCATTCTGCAAAATCTGGCAAAAATATCAGCAGGTAGATAACAACCAGCGATATGACCAAGATGGAGTGATCCATTTGCATATGGCCAGGCTACACCGATATATATTTTCTCCTTCATGTAGAACACCTAAGCTGAATATCGGCATAACATTTAAATATGGCGCAAAGCTAATATATATGTATATAAGAGAAAAATAAAATTGGAAAATGGCACCATGAATGGTGCATTAATCAATTAAGATTAATTCAGGTTCATCCGCTTAATTCGTCTTCAATTTAATATGCAAAAGCAATGTGTGGATTCACCACCTATTATTTGCTAGAAAGCGGATAAAGGTGCTCTTTTTCGATGTAAAATTTACAAAGGTGATGTTTAATGGTAATTGATCCAGCAACAACGAAATATTTGATTAAGGCTTATATTAAGGCTGATGGTATCATTGAAAAGTCTGATGTTGTAGGTGCTATTTTCGGTCAGACTGAAGGACTTCTAGGTGATGAATTAGATTTAAGAGAATTACAAAGATCTGCTAGAGTGGGAAGAATTGAAGTTGAACTTGAATCAAAAAATGGTAAAAGTGAGGGTGTTATAACTTTACCAACCTCACTTGATAAGGTTGAAACAGTAATTCTTGCTGCTGCTTTTGAAAGTATTGATCGGGTTGGTCCTTGTAAGGCAAATATTACTGCTGACCAAGTTGAAGATGTAAGAGTTGTTAGAAGAAAAAAAGTAATAGAGAGAGCAAAGGAACTATTAAACAAAGTAATGGAAGAAGGAAAGGTAGAAGGAGCAAGTATAGCAGATAATGTAAGACAAGCCGTTCAGGTAGAGGAAATTTCAAACTTTGGTGTAGATCATTGTCCAGCAGGTCCAAACATTGAAAAAAGTGATGCAATAATTATTGTAGAGGGTAGAAGAGACGTACTTAATCTTTTAAAGTATGGTATTAAAAATGTAATAGCTGTTGGTGGAACAAATATTCCAAAAACTGTTATAGGTCTTACAAAGGAAAGAATATCTACTGCTTTTGTTGATGGTGACAGAGGTGGTGAATTAATATTAAAGGAACTATTACAAACAGCTGATATTGATTTTGTTGCTCGTGCACCTGCAACTCGTGAGGTAGAAGAGATTCCTCAGAAACTTATTATGAAAGCTCTAAAAAACAAGATACCTGCAGAACAATATGCGGAAATGTATGATATAAAATTTGAAAAAAGACGTGAAAAAATTGATGAACTTCAAGATAAAAGTCCAAAGAAAGTGAAACCTGAGGAAAAAATTAATGAGGTAAAACCGAAAACTGAGACATCTAAAAAGGATAAAACAAAAGAGAAAATTATTACAGATAAACAGAAAAGATATGGCGAAATACTTAATGAAATTTCAGGTTCTTTAAAAGCAGTACTTTTTGATAATAATGATAAAGAGATTAAAAAGATTCCAGTAAGAGAACTCACTGACTCGCTTAAAAAAAGTGATAATATATATTCAGTAGTATTTGACGGGATAATTACACAAAGACTTTTAGATATTGCAAGTAGTAAAAACATATCTGAAATTGTAGGAATTAAACTTGGAAATGTTGTAAAAAAACCGACATCTGTAAAAATTTTAACGAAAAAAGATCTTGGTTAATTTTTTTTCTTTTTTTTATTTTTTTTGCAGACCTGAATTAACAACCCCTTTAAATACTTTCAATAGAAAACCATAAAAAGGCAAATTATTATGTCATCATATATTAAAAAGGGGCGTGAGGGAAGTTAATTATGCAAAAAGATGAGCTCATACAATTGCATACGTTTTTATTACAATTAAAAACTCATTTGGAGGACATTGTTCAAAATAATGGCGGAGTTGAGTTTCATGCTTATGTCAAGCTTGATGTAACTCCTTTCCAGGTTTATAAGTCTAAACGAGAACATAAACTTGCTGTTTTTACATTAAGTAAAGGTATTGCTGATCTTCTTTCAAACAACAATTGTCCGGGTTTAGAAAAGGTATCTAATAGACTCGAACAAATGTCAGAGCGTTTTATGACTGAAAAAGAAAAGGCTCTTGTCAAATCTTAGAAATTCTTAATCATAGTATAAGCATCTTCACCAGTTTGATAAAATTCGTTCTGTGTTTTATCTATCGTAAATCCATGTTTTTTGTAAAATTTAATTGCAGTTTTATTTTTTATTCTAACCTCTAAATCTATTTTTTTTATTTTTTCAAATAATATCACTTTAAAAAATTGATTTAATAGTTTGGAACCAATTCCTTGTTTTCTATGGTTTTTTGATACAGCAAGCATAAGTATTTTAGCATATTCAGGATTGATTTTTACCCCAATTAAAAAACCAATTATTTTATGATTTTCTTCTGCTATGATAAATCCTTCATGAAATGTTTCATAGAAATAATTGAATATACTTGGATTGTATCTTTCTGTTAGAGTTTCTGATGCTAATTTTATTACTGAAAACATCTCTGTTGGTTGAAATTTTCTTACTGAAATCACAATCGGTAAACTGACTATCTAATTATAAAATATTTCATCTATTAGAAAGTTATATAAATCATTTATATATTCTTATAAATCATTAATATGGTTGAGGAAGCATTTTTTGTAAAATCAGAGGATACTATACTTTTAAAAAAAGCAATCGCAATAATTTTGTATGATAAAAAAATTGAACAATCAAAAATTTCTAAATTTTTGAATCTAACCCAACCAATGGTTAGTAATTACTGTAGCTCAAATGAAAAAATACCAAAAGATATTTTCAATATAGCAGAAAAAATTTCAAATATTATATCAAATGGAAATTCAACAAATTTTTTCACCTGTGTAACCTTTTCTAATAATTCTATTAAAGGTCATTATTTTATTGCTGAAAAAAATGAAGTTATAAGTGATGAAAATAGTAAAATTATTAATAATCTAATTGAAGCTTTTCTATTACTTAAAGGTAAAGATATAAGCAGATTAATTCCTGAAGTTAAAATCAACATTGCAATGGCAAAACAAAAAGCATCTAATTCAGAGGATGTTGCTGCTTTTCTTAATGGATTAATAATTATAGATGATAAAGTAACAAATTATAATGGAGTGAGATTTGGTAAGAGTAAGCATCTTTCTTCTCTTCTGTTATATTTGAGAGATCATATAAATATAAATGCAATAATGAATGTTGCATTCATTGAAGATGTAAAAAAAACAGATTTTTCTTACAGTAGTTTAACAAAAGATTTCAAATTTAAAGATGAAAAAAAAGATTTAGATATTCTTCTGCATAATGGAGATTTTGGAATAGAACCTTGTGCTTATGTTGTTGGTAAAAATGCTGTTGATGTTGTAAATAAAATAATTAAGATTTGTGAGGAATTGAAATGAAATTAAAAGACGAAAAAATTACAAAAGCAATTGTTGAAAGATATATGAAAAAATTTATAGATAATCTAAATCAAGATGTAATAATTGCTGGAGCAGGACCAGCAGGACTTACAACTGCCTATTATCTAGCAAAAAAGGGATATAAAGTTTCAATTTTTGAAAGAAAGCTCTCGATTGGTGGAGGTATGTGGGGTGGTGGAATGATGTTCAACGAAATTGTTGTTGGCGAAGATGGCAAAAAAATACTAGATGAATTTGGTATAAATTCAGAAAAATATGAAGAAGGATATTATACTGCTGATTCAGTTGAGGCAATTTCAACTATATGTTCAAAAGCAACTAAAGCAGGAGTTAAGATATTTAATTGTATTTCTGTAGAAGATGTTATGATTGAGAAAAATTCTGTGTGTGGTGTTGTAATAAACTGGAGTTCTGTTGATATAGCAGGTCTACATGTTGATCCATTATCAGTAAGGTCTAGATATGTTGTTGAAGCTACAGGTCATCCTTTAGAGGTATTGCAAATTCTTGAAAAAAAAGTTGAAGATGATTTATTCACAAAAACTGGAAAAATAATGGGTGAAAAATCAATGAATGCTGAAATCGGAGAAAAGACAGTTGTAGAAAATACAAAAGAGATTTACAATAATGTTTATGTTGTAGGAATGGCTGCAAATGCAGCTTTTGGAACAAATCGGATGGGTCCTATTTTTGGGGGAATGTTGCTGTCAGGTAAGAAATTATCAGATATTTTAATTAAAAGATTGGAAGAAAGTAATAAAATTAAAGAAAAAATTGAAGGAATTGTTAATGTTGAATAAATTTGAAAATATTGATTTTTATATGATTACAGATTCAATTTTATCAAAAAATGGTATTTTTTCTGATGTTAAAAATGCAATACAGGCTGGTTGTAAAATAGTTCAATATCGAGAAAAAAATAAACCCACTCGTGTTATGGTTGAAGAAGCAAAAAAGCTAAAGAAAATTTGTGATAAAAAAGCAATTTTTCTTATTAATGATAGAATAGATATTGCCTTAGCAGTTGATTCAGATGGCGTTCATATAGGCCAAGATGATATGGCCTTTGAGACTGTGAAAAAACTTATTGGAAATGATAAATTCATTGGTATGACAGTTCATAATTTAGAAGAAGCATATCAGGCTGAAAAATATGGAGTAGATTATATTGGACTTGCTCCAATTTTTGAGACTGATACTAAAGAGGATGCTTTGAAACCATGTGGAATTGAAATGATTTTAAATGTAAGAAAAAATATAAAAATTCCAATAGTTGCAGTTGGAGGAATTAATAAAAAAAATGTAAAAGATGTATTAATTGCTGGAGCAGATTCTGTTGCTCCAATTAAATCTATTCTGAGTTGTAATGATATTTATAATGAAATTAAGAACTTTATTAATATTATAGGAGAGTGGAAAAAATGATGACGCAATTGGGGATGGCAAGAAACAATGAAATTTCAAATGAAATGAAAATAGTATCAGATAAAGAAAAAACAGATGTAAACAATTTGTTGAAAAAAATTTCTCAAGGAAGAATTGTTATTCCTGCATCAAAGCTTCATAAAAATCTAAGTCCTATTGGTATTGGTGAAGGCCTAAGTGTAAAAATAAATGCAAATATTGGTTCTTCACCTGATAAAGCAGATATCAATCATGAACTTGAAAAATTAAGAATTTGCATCGATGCAAAAGCTGATACTGTTATGGATTTGAGCACTGGTGGAGACATCGATGCAATACGACGTGAAATTATAAAAAATAGTAATATTCCAGTTGGAACAGTTCCTGTCTATCAAGCAGCTTGTACTGTTGATGATGTAGTTGAGCTTGATGAGAAAGATTTTATAAATGGGATTAAAAAACATATTGAGGATGGTGTAGATTTTATTACAATTCATGCAGGTCTTTTAAGAAATTCTATTCCTTTTATTAAAAAGCGTATGATGGGTGTCGTAAGTAGAGGTGGTGCTCTAATACTAAAATGGATGATACATCATAACAAAGAAAATCCTCTTTATGAAAATTTCAATGATATTTTAGATATGGCCAAAAGATATGATGTTACATTAAGTCTTGGTGACGGGCTTAGACCTGGTTGTCTAAAGGATGCAACTGATAAAGCACAAATTTCTGAACTAAAAGTAATTGGGGATTTGACATTAAAGGCTTGGAAGAAAGATGTACAGGTTATGGTGGAAGGCCCAGGTCATATTCCTTTGCATCAAATTGAAAAAAATATAAGACTTGAAAAGGAAATTTGTCATGGTGCCCCATTCTACGTTCTTGGTCCTATTGTTACAGATATTGCGCCGGGTTATGACCATATAACAAGTGCCATTGGTGGATGCCTTGCTGCTTATTATGGTGCTAACTTTCTATGCTATGTAACACAAGCAGAACATTTGGGACTTCCCAATGTTGAAGAGGTAAAGGAGGGAGTAATAGCTTCTAGAATTGCGGCTCATGCTGCAGATGTGGCCAGAGGTCTTGACGGTGCTATTGACTGGGATAATAAGATGAGTAGAGCGCGATCTGAACTGGATTGGAAGAAAATGCTTGAACTTTCAATAAATCCAGGTTTAGCAAGAGATATTCGTGAGAGATGTAAAGATGCAGATGAAGAAGTATGTTCAATGTGTGGTAGATTTTGTTCTATAAAAACAAGTAAATGTGCTATAAATGAAAATTAAGGAAATTGGTGAATTTGGACTAATTGATCGAATTACTCGTAAACAAAATAATAAAGAGGTCATTGTTGGAATTGGAGATGATGCAGCTGTCTTTCAAACAACTATAGGTCTGCAGGTTTTAACAACAGATTGTTTGGTTGAAGGAGATCATTTTAAAAGAGAATGGTTTTCATCAGAGCAAATTGGAATGAAGGCAATTGAAATTAATGTTTCAGATATTGCAGCTATGGGTGCAAAACCAAAATATGTACTTGTTTCAATGGCATTACCAATAGACCTTGATGTAGAGTTTGTTGATGGATTATATAAAGGAATGTGGAAGTCTTGTAGTAAATATAAAATTGAGATAATTGGTGGCAATATGACCCATTGTAATAAAATCGTTATCTCAATAACCTTAACTGGGGAAGTAAATAAAAAAAAGCTTTCTTTAAGGAGTGGTGCAAAGCCTGGTGATTTTATTTTTACATCAGGTCATTTAGGTTTTGGAAAAGCCGGTCTTAGATTATTTCAAGAAAAAATTAAAGGATTTGAAAAAGTAAAAAAAGCTTATCTTGAACCAAAAGCCCAATTAAAAACTGCTTTAGATATTGCTCAATATGTAAATTCTTTGATTGATATCTCAGATGGCCTTGGTCCAGAAATAAGACATATATGTAAACAAAGCGGGTGTGGGGCAATTATTTATAAGGATAAAATTCCAATTTCAGAAGAAGTTAGAAATGTTGCAGATAAATTAGGAGAGGATGAATATAATTATGCACTTTTTGGTGGAGAGGATTTTCAATTATTATTTACTGTTTCTAAAGAAAATATTGACAAAGTAAAAGGTTTTTTGATTGGTGAAATTATAAAAAATAAAAAAATAAGTTTATTTTATAATGGTAAAAAAAAAGAAATTAAAGAAAAAGGATATGATCATTTCTCAAGAGGAATATAATTCATTTTTTAAATTAAAAAAAGAGAGAGGGGTATGTTTTTTTACAAGTAAAATAACTGTCTCAATATTTGAAATGCATTTGGAAACCGTTCAAATAACCATAGATATAGGAAATTAAATGATGTCCTGCTTCTCGGTGTTTTAAGGTATACCTCTATTTCACAAAATTCACTATATGGAATTTCACTATTTACTACTTTGATAGTACCTGTAAATATTTTGTTTGGGTTTTCAGGTGCAACAACTTCAACATTTATTGTTATCCAGCTTCCTGATTCCAAATCTGTACCACTTGATGGTGAATATGTCCATGTTCCCCAGTCTGGTACTTCTGCAATCTTCCAATTTAGTAATGAACCTTCTTCTCCAACATTTCCGATTTCAAACTCACCAGTAACAGTTGCACCTTGAGGTACTGCCTCCCATCTTAATGTGCCATCACATTGAAGGCTTGGTATACATTGAGGAGTACAATTAAAGACAGAGACGCTGAAAGCATCAATTCCCGCCTCAACTACAGAACCTTCATCTAGATCTGAAGCTTCAAAACGTACTTTTATTTGGTCACTTGATGTTATGAAATCTGAAGTCATAAATCCATATTTATTCCATCCAGGTTCTGATATTGGTCCAAATGATTTTACTAAAATCCAATTAGCACCATTATCATTTGTTATATGTACATTAAAAATATCATTGTTTGGATCATTACCATAATTATTAGTGTACCATAAAGCATATTCTATGTAAGCATTGTTATATTCTCCTAGATCTATTGTTGGTGAAATCAACCATGTGATTCCATCATCTACATCAGAATTGCCTTCTACATTTTCAGTAATATAGCATTTGCCTGATCCATCATAATCAGTTGGTGGATCGCCACGTAATCCACCCCCAATAGGAATGCCTCTTTCCCAAGCACCAGCTGTAAGATAAGGATCATTTTCAACAGTCCAACCTTGATCGGTTTCAAAATCATCTAACATTATTTTTTCAACCCCATATGAAAAAACTGTTGTATATGTTTTATCTGGCGCCCCCATTGGCCATAACTGAATACTTCCATTTTTTGACTCTGCTGAGAAATAATATAAGGCTTGGGTTTCACATTCTCCTGCTGGGAAAACAGCATCATAAATATTTGGATCAACTTCAATCATTGGAATTTCATCCCAACCTGAACCATCATTGAAATAAAGCATTCCTGTATCAGGTTCGGGATGCTCTGTTATATTATATACAACTACCCTTAAACTTGTTCCACCACAGGGTCTAATTATCTCAGGAAGTCCATCTGGAAATTCAAAACCTAGATAGGCTAAAGGAGGTGCATCCATGTTATGTGCTCCAAAACCAGCAGCAATTTCTTGATAATGAGGTGTACCATCATAGATATTACCGTTGTCATCATCAAGAACAAGATAATCTATTGTGATACTGGGATCAATCATAGTTCCACTATGTAGAAGCATTGCATTTATTGCAAGGTTACTTATAATATCTGTATAATTTTCAGGATTAGTAATATTTAGTTCATTACGAGTATCCCAAACGCAACCTGAAAGCAATTGTCCACAATAATGGATTTCACCTGCGCATGGATATTGTAGGTCATTATCACCAGATCTCATTGGCGTATCACAGTCACCATAAAAACCATATGCAAGTCCAGGGTTATCAGTAATTAGAATACCCATTACATCACCCATTCCTTCCCCATATTGTCCTTGTCCGCTACCAGCTAATGCTACCAAATGATGACCATATTCATGATGAATTACGGTTGAAAAAGCACTATTTGCACAACCTCCTCCTTCTCTGAAAAAGTTTATGGATTCATAATCATAATATGCATTACAATAATCATTTATATTAACATTAACAGGAAACTCATTTTGATCTAATCCTGGATAATCTGGATTGTATTTTATTGTGAAGTCACGTACGATATTTGCCTGAAAATAACCATTTACTTCAGCTCTTTTATATTCATCATTATTCAAATCATTATGCATGAAATTTACTGGACCAGGTGGTGTTACGGTTTGAGAAAGTATTGTGTCTGATCCTGCTTGATTGAAAACCCTGATCCATTTTCCTCTTAGACCAGATTGAACTGTTACTGGAGAAGAACCTTCATTTGGAATTGTAAAATTTCCATTTTCATCAGCATATGTTACGGTATCACCAATGTTTACTCTAGCCCACATTAAATATTCTGCTAATTCATCTTCACAAAAATCTGCACCTTTATCTTGTGTTGCTTTACCTTGTACATTTCCAGTAATATCTACATTTATTATGAGATTTTCAACATATAAAATTTCACCATTATATGCATCAGCAACAAACAAATATTTTTGAGGAGAGCTGTCACCATTTTTATAACCATTATCACCAATAAAATTGTAGGCTAATTTAGGTTGAATAATCATATTATCCAAACCTGCCCATATAACCAATTCAGGTTGTGTAAAATCAATTAAACTTGGTTTCATTGATAATGCGTTATTGATTCCATCTTGAGGATTTAATTCTTGTTGATAAAAATCTGCTAAAAACCCATTAAGGTTTTTAAGATCAACTGATGCATAAACTAGTGGATAATTCTCTTCATTTTTTACAAGTAATATAAGTCTTGATCTAAAAACAGGTATATTGTTCTTATATTGAGCAAAATTCACTCCAGTGAATTTGTATTCACCTGTTTCCCTATTATACATAATAGGTTGGAAATTTTGATATTCTAAATCTGAAACTTCCAATCCAAATAAATTAGCATTTGCTTGAATAAATGCATTTGCACTCTTGAATGGACTTTCTCCATAAGAAAAAGCTTCCCCATACAGACGTTTAATCTGACCATCATGTGTGTATGCACTAACATGTGCCTTACTACCACTAATCTCAACATTTAGGTTTTTTTCAATTGGATAATCTGTTGAAATTGGCATATAAGATTTCTTAGATTTTATAATTTCATGAGTTTGTTCAATTTCAATTCTCTCACTAGTACCAGGTACATTACTTGCGCCAAAAGCGGCAACAGAAAGTAAAATTATTATTCCTAATACTAAAAATTTTTTATAAAAGAAAATTTTCATTCTTTTTCTACCTCCACTTAATATAATTATGATTAACATATGTTAATTTTATTTATAAGGATTATGTTTTTAAAAAATAATAGAAATACATCAATAAAATTATGAAAATATTTCAAAAATAGTTATTAGTATAACAATAATTGGAACACAAACTATCGTTGTCCATGTAACAACATGAGCAGTAGATTTTTTATCAATTCCATATGGAACTAAAAACATATTTGTGCTTGTTATTGGAAGAATTGAATTTATTGTTATTACAGCAAACCATGCACTTGAAATTATACCAATAGCAAATAATGGATAAAAAATAATTGCAGTAATAATTGGTGTTACAATGGTTGTTAGAATGAAAATTCCTCTTACCCACTCCCAATGATCACCTTTTTCATTTTTTTTATCAATATTTAATAATTTTCTTAGCTCATTTTTTTTAAGGTCGTTTGGATGAATACCTGCACCAACATAATAAAGAGCAGCTGGAATTGTGATTGCAGAATAAAATATTATAATAATTTCTAAATCATCTCCAAGATTTTTTGTTGTAAAACCTGTTAGTCCATGAGTACCAACAGCAGCTATAACAAAAATGATAAGATACCATGGGTAAAGTTTCAAATACCAAGGTAAAGTCTTTTCATTGCTATTTTCTTTATTTTTTATTTCTTTTTTATGCATATGTGAAAGAATATATGGTATAATTGCAAATAGTGCTACACCAACCAATGCAATATAAATTGCCGCTTCAATTTTCCATGGAGATGCCAAAAGTGCACCGCCAATAAATGCAGAGCTTCTACCTTGATTTGTAATTACTGTTTTAATAAACAATTGCTTTTTTGCTCCTTCTATTTTCCAACTCTTTGCTTTTTGCCAAGCAAAAAAATAAGCAAGAATGTACATAAAAAAAACAATAAAACTTACAAGGATTGCAAACTCTATTTCATTTTTACCAAAATCTGTATTTACAAAAATTCTAAAAACTAAAACTGGTATAAAGAAAAATAAAAGAATTAAACCAATTTTTTTCATAATTTTATCTATTTTTCCCCTACCAATTATTTTTGAAAGAAATATTGTTACTATAAAACCAACAAGAATCCATGGTAGAGTATAAAGTCCAGATATATATGGTAATATATCTTTTAATATGTCTATCATTAAATTTTTACTCCTAATTACCGATCAAGAACTCTAACTGCTTTTCCAATACTTCTGGGTATTGATTTTGGTTCTAAAATTTTCACAGGAATATGTAGATTCAAAATAGTAAAAATTTCTTCCTCTGCTTGCTTTTCTAGTTCTTCAATTCGACCTTCCTTCCATCTATTTTCAGTAGGTTCAACTTCTACAGAAAGAGAAGTAATTTCTCCTTTTTTTGTCTTAATGATTTGATAATTATCACTTAAATCCTTTACCTGCATTAGTGCTGACTCGATTTGCGATGGGAATACAATTACTCCTTTTACCTTCATCATGTCATCACTTCTACCCTTAATGCGTGATTGTATAGGAAGAGTTCTACCACATTCGCATTCCTCTTCATAATAAATTGCTAAATCTCTTGTTCTAAAACGCAAAGCAGGAAACGCCTCTTTTGTAAGTGTTGTAAAAACTAATTCTCCTTCCTCACCGGGAGATAATGTTTCACCAGTGTCAGGATTTATAACCTCAGGTAGAAAATGATCAGCATTAATATGCAATTTTTTATACTTGCATTCAGAAACAATACCTGGGCCGATAATCTCTGTTAAACCATAATGTTCATGAGCAATAATCCCCCATCTTTTTTCAACATTGCTCCTCATTTCTTCGCTCCAAGCTTCAGCACCAAAACAACCAATCTTTAAATTGAAATCTTTCAATGGATTAAGACCCATGAATTCTGCAGTTTCAGCCATATACATAGAATAAGATGGAGTACATACCAAAGCTGTTGTTCCAAAATCCTTCATAATTGTAATTTGTCTTTTTGTATTTCCTGAGGATATTGTAATAACAACTGCTCCAATTTTCTGTGCACCTTTCTCAAAACCATGAGCACCTGTGAATAGTCCATAACCATAAGCATTCTGCATAATATCATGTTTTCTGAGCCCATTTGCCCAAAGAGAACGAGCCATTACTTCAGCCCAAAGCTCAACATCATTTTTAGTATATGGACCAACAACAGGTTTTCCAGTTGTACCAGATGAGGCATGAACCTCTACAATATCATCAATTTCAGTACAAACAAGACCGAAAGGATAGAAACCTCTAAGATCCTGTTTTGTTATAAATGGAATTTTTTCAATATCCTTTAAAGATCTTATATTATCAGATGATATTTTTGCCTCTTTAAGTCTATCTCGATAAAACCTATTGTTTCTAAAAACATAGTCAACCATTTTTTTTAATCTTTTTAATTGTAGATCTTTTAATTCCTTCAAAGGCATGCATTCAATCTTGCTGTCCCAAACATTTTCAGCCATAATTTGCCTCCCTTTTTCGCCCACTGAATATAATTATCCAATATAATAATTACTAATAGTATAAGAAATAATTTTAAATAAAATTTAATATCTATTTAAAAAACGAAAAAAAAACACAAACGTGAAAAAATGAAAATATCAGTTTTAGGTTCAGGTATGATGGGATCAGCACTAGCTTTTGACTTGTCAAAATACTCTAATTTTAATGAAATAAATATAGTAGATAGAAATTCTAAATCATTAGAATCTGCAAAAAAATTTCTAAAAAACAAAAAAATTAATTTTTCGATTCTAAATGTAGAAAATTCATCAGATTTAAAAAAACATTTTAAAAAATATGATATAATAATATCTGCGATTCCTTACAAATATAACTATAAATTAGCAAAGTTTGCAGTAGAGACAAAAACTCATTTTCTTGATCTTGGTGGAAATAATGATATTGTAAAAAAAGAAAGAACTCTTTTTAATAAGGCATATGAAAACAAAGTAACAATAATTCCGGATTGTGGTCTTGCACCAGGTTTGAGTTCTGTTATTACCCGTGATATTGTTGAAAGCTTAGATTCAGTAGAATTTGTAAAAATAAGAGTTGGAGGACTACCGATTTATCCTAAGCCACCTCTAGACTATCAAATTGTTTTTTCACCATATGGTCTTATAAATGAATATATTGAGAACTCAATAATTCTCAATAATGGTAAAATTATAAAGAAAAAATCAATGACAGGGATTGAGAAAATCATATTTCCAGAACCTTTTAGACAAATGGAAGCATTTCTGACATCTGGAGGTACATCCACATTACCTTATACTTTTAAAGATAAAATTAAATATATTGACTATAAAACTATTAGATATCCCGGTCATTGTGAAAAATTCAAACATCTTCTGGACTTAGGACTTGGAAATAAGGATAAACTAATTTTTGGAAATAAAAAAATTATTCCACGTGAGGCTTTTGTATCATTTCTATTAAAAATATTACCTAAAAATGAAAAAGATGTTGTTCTCCTAAAAGTTTTTTCAAAAGGGCTAAAAGATGGAAAGGATTTGTCTATAAATTATTCAATGATTGATTATTATGATGAGAAAAATAATATTACTGCGATGATGCGTACAACAAGTTATCCAACTTCAATAATTGCCCAATTTATAGAAAATGGGAGGATTAATGATTATGGTGTTTTTGGTTGTGAGGAAATAGTTCCGTGTTCTCCATTTTTTAATGAATTGAAAAAGAGAGGAATAAAAATTAAGAAGGAAAAAAATGAATATTGAACAAGATTTTTTAGAAGGTAAAAAAAGTGCAATTTCAAAGCTAAATAGAGCAAAAAAAGAAAATAAAGTTGATATAGGAATTCTATCAATACTAGATATTATCAATGGTTCAGATAATTATTATACTTCTAGTAGCTGTTATGGTAGAATAGTAGTTTTAGAAATACCAAATATTGGAAATAAAAAGGAAGCAAGATTTCTTGATAAATGGCATCGAGCAATTGATATTGAAGAATTGATTTCTGCAATAAAAAAAGCAAAAATCGGTCAAATTTGGCTTCTTTCACAGTCACCAATAATTCATATTACAGCAAAAACAAATGATGCAGCTGATAGGATTTTAAAAACTGCGATTGCATGTGGTTTTAAAAACTCTGGAATAAAATCATTTAAAAGAAAAATTGTAGTTGAAATTTGCAGTACTGAAAGACTCGATGTACCAATTGGAAGTGATGGTGTTTTATTTAGTAATAAAGAACATTTAGAACTACTTACTGGCATTTCAAATGAGATTTTTAATAAATCAAGAAAAAAATTGGATAAATTGGAAAAACAATTGAAGAAAGATTTAAAAACTCATAAATCAACCAATAATTAGGTTAAGATGAAGGGAATAACAAGAGGTCAAATAAAATTTACATTTTACATTATGCTTATGTTATTTTTTATCTTCTATGTTTTATTTCTCTCAATTAGAGATCCAGTCATTTCAAAAATAGTGCATATTTTTATTTTTATAATTGCAGTAATAATGTTTTTAGGTATAATTATATCCTTTTATTATAAGTTTTTAACAGTAAAACATATATTGAAAATAAAAAAAGAAAAGGAAAAAAATATAAGAGATTTCTATAGATATCAGAAGTTTCTTGAACCAACTGATTTTAACGTAAACAATTAATTTATTTTTAACTGAATCATCCATGCATCCTTTGGAATTTTTTTGTAAATATTAAAAGGGTCTTCCCTTTTTTCTTCAACAGCTACTTCTTTAATTCTATCATTATCAAAGGACCAATAGTATTTTCGCATTTGTTTACCTTTTTCTTTGAATTCCTCTCTTCTAATTTTAAGAAGCTTTTCTCTTTGTAAATCATAAAAAAGTGCACGGACATATTTATCAATTGTCATATCCTCGATTTCCTCCTTACCTTTAAATATTCCTTCAACGGTTTTTGCTAGTGCTACTGCATCTTCTTTTGACATATCAAATCTATTTTTGAGTGCTTTTATTAATAATTGTTTCATTATTAATTCCCCGGTATGCCTTATTTTTTGTAATTCTGCTTATAAAGTCCTTGTTGTACAACTGTTATCTGAAAGACTTTTGTTCCGAATTATTTAAATCCATATTGGCTATTCACTGCTTCAAAATCTGGGGGTTAATGATTATGACAAAAAGAATTTACAATTTCTATGCAGGTCCTGCAACCTTACCACTTCCAGCACTCAAAAAAGCACAAAAGGAGCTTTTGGATTTTCAAGGAACTGGTATGTCCCTTATGGAGCTTTCTCATAGATCAAAGCAATATGATGCTATGCATAAGGAAGCCTCTAATCTAGTTAGAAGACTTATGGGTGTGTCTGATGAATATAAGATATTATGGCTTCAGGGGGGTGCTTCAAGCCAGTTTTATATGGTTCCTTTAAATCTACAAAAAAATGGTAAACCGTTTGAATACGTCAATACTGGTGTTTGGTCAAAAAAGGCAATAAAAGAAGCAAAATTCTATGGAGAAGTAAAGGTTGTTGCTAGTTCAGAAGATGAGAACTTTTCATATATTCCTAAAGATATTGATTTTAGCTCAAATGCTGCTTTTGCTCATATTACGGGTAACAATACAATTTATGGAACTGAATTTCACAATTGGCCAGATGTTCCTGGTGATGTTCCTCTTGCCTGTGACATGTCCTCACATATTATGGATAAAGTAATAAATGTGAAGAAATTCGGGGTAATTTATGCTGGTGCTCAAAAAAACATTGGTCCAGCAGGAGTAACATTAGTAATTATTAGAGAGGATCTTTTAAACAGAGTTCCAGAAAATACTCCTACAATGCAAAAATGGATAACTCATGTTGAGAAGGATTCACTTTTCAACACAGGTCCTTGTTGGGCAATTTATATGTGCAAGTTATGCCTTGAACATCTTGAAAGTATAGGTGGGATTCCGGCTATTGAAAAGATAAATAGAAAGAAGGCAAAGATAATTTATGATTTAATTGATAATTCAAATGGCTATTTCAAAGGTCATGCAAAGCCTGATTCTAGATCACTAATGAATATAACATTTAACCTACCAACATCTGAACTTGAGGAAAAATGTGTAAAAGAGGCAATTGAAAATAACCTTGTTGGTTTAAAAGGTCATAGATCTGTTGGTGGTATGAGAGCTTCAATTTATAATGCAATGTCAATTGAAGGAGTCAATGCTCTTGCAGATTTTCTGAAAGAATTTCAAGAAAACAATCAATAGCCTTTTTACTCTCTTTTTTTTAATTATATCTATAAAAATTTTACAGATTGACATTTTAACAGGTTATGTTTATATATAATCATCAACAAAAAAAACCATGATACACAGTATCACAATATATGTTGAGGAGAGAAATATGTATAAAAAAATAATGATTGTTGATGATGAGCCGGATATATTAACATCATTAAAAACCGTTTTTCAAAATCAGGATTATGATGTAGTAACAGTTGATAATGGACTAGATTGTATAACTGAACTTGAAAGAGGTTTTAAAGGTGTGATACTAATGGATATTATGATGCCAGGGATGGATGGATGGCAAACAATAAAAGAGATTGTAAATAAAGGATTAATAAAAAATGTAGCAATAGGTATTATTACAGGTAAGGGAACAAAAAATCACACTAATATGCAAGGACTTTCTTGCTATATATATGACTATTTCTCAAAACCATTGAACATCAGAGATTTGATACGCAGTGTTGAAAACTGTGATATATTTATCAATGAAAACGATATACAATAAATAACTTAATTTTTAAAATTTATTTAAATATGCAAAAATTTGACATAATGTCATTTAGATTTAGCATAAAATAACATCTTCTTGATAGGATAAAATCAAAAATGTAGTATGAAAAAGCATAAATAATCTCGTATTAGTGAATTTGAAAAGAAATTGAGATAAGGGGACTATTCCCTTGTTTCTTTTCTTGTCTTATTTTGTTCAAATGTATGTGTAAAATATAAATAAGATAAAAAATGGAAAGAAAGAATTAAAGGTGATAGAATGAGTTTAGAATGTCCAAAATGCAAGAGTAGTAATAATAAGATATATTCGGTTAGGAAATATCCTGATAAAATAGTCAGATATAGAGAATGCAATGAGTGTAATAATAAATTTAAATCCATAGAAAAATTACAATCTGGTTGGGATTACGAAGTTGCAATAGAAAAGATAAAGAAAATAGTAGATAAATTGTAATATAAAATGTGAATTCAAAGATTTTGTTCGTTTTTCTCCTTATACTAAAAAATAACATTCATTAGATATAGAACGAACAAAATGCCACTTTACCTAACTT
>LSSG01000004.1 GCA_001595915.1 Thermoplasmatales archaeon SG8-52-3 | reverse complement strand
AAAGACTGCTGAATCTTTTAAGATAAGACTTTTGATATATAGATAGATTCTTAGAAAAATTAAAATAATAGTCCAAGGTTGGGGTGTCGAGGTTTATTATGATTTCATGGTATTATTGTAACTGTTGCATGAAAGAGTTCAGCTATGTGGAAACAGGTAGTAATGATGCTAACGCTTGCACAACTTGTCATTCATCCAATATTAAACGAGTTGTTAGGAAACATAAATTTAAAAGATTTTAGTATTTAATATTCTAATCATCTTTATTTTTCTCCCATTTTCAATATCATCTGTTTTGCTTCCTGCAAATGATGATTAGCAATCCTGATATGGGACTCAATCTCCCCAAGAGAATCCAGTAAATCTTCAATTTCCTTTTTCATATTTTGAAAAATGAGGGCGGGATTATTAATTGTTGTTTTGTGATTAAAGCTTAATAATTGCAAAAAATACCCTAATAATCAGCTAAAGTAAATTCTGAATAATTTTTATGATGATATAGATATCCTAAATCAACTAATTCTTTTAAAGCTAAATCAAACTCATAACAAGAAATTTTTATTTCTTTTATTTGATTTTTTATTTCTTCTTTTGAAATTCTCTGTAATCCAGCTTCTCTGATTTGTTTTTTTATACTTTTCAAAATTATATTAGAATTAATGGAAATATTTTTCTTATAGGGCATTTGAATTAATGGTAAATGGTATGTAGAATCCCATAATTTAGCATCTTCAATCATATCAAAACTTTCACTATAAATCTCAATTACATCATTTTTCATTTTGAAAAAATCATCTTCATCAATTTGATTCTTTAAGTTTAATCTTCCCCATGCTTTTGCAAGTTTTAATAAACTTGAACCTTCTAGAGATAATTGCATTGATGACTTCATCAATATCTTGTTACCAACATTTGCAACAATATGATTTAATTGTTTTTGATTTTCCTCTTCAATTATAGGATTATATAACATAGCTCCCATCTGATAATCAAAAATATCCGGGTCTAAACCCCATTTGTTTGAGTTGTATATTGATTCTGGGATTATAATTGGAACTTGAGTAGGCATCATAAATTCCTTTGCCTGAGGACTTAATCTATATAAATAATTAAAAGAAACTTCATCTGTTTTTCCATTCATTATAATTTTATTTGCAGATAATTCATCAGTTTTAGTTTTAATTGGTTTATATAGATAAGTATTATTAATTTTTAAAAAGTCATTTGGAATTAATCCTTTAATTGTTGCATTTAAATAGTAAATTTGTTGTTTTGTTCCATAAGGATTTAAAGATTGAGCGCCGATTCCGCCTATGCCATACATACCTTTTGGACAAGATAAAATATTTAGAGCAACTTCTTTTGAAAAACTTAAAATTGAATTTCCTTTCCAATTCTCTGTTAGTTTTAAAAGAAATTCCTCTTTTGTTATAATTGGTCTTGGTAAGTCATCATGCTTTATCGGTTCATATCCATCAACAATACAATATTGTTCAGTAAAATAGCCAATAGTTGACCTTTCTGGTAGTTTAATATCTTTGACAATTTTTTCAATATTAACTTTAATTAATCCTTCTTCACTTGGAATAATTATATCATCAGGTACAATATATGTATAAGGCGATAATGGATTTTTACTAAATGGATTTTTAAATATCTTAAATGTATTTTTACTAGTCCATTTCAACCAACCTGTATGCTCATTTTCTTTTTTTAAAAGATAACGTTCAAACGTAGTCCATGGACCAATCGTTCTCTTATCTAAACTAAATGATTTAACCATATTCTTTTACCACATTCTATCCATTTTTGATAATATATCTAAAAATACTTCACCAAAGTCTTGTCTTGTTTCTAGTGCATGTTTCTTTGCAAGTTCTTTAGCATACAAATTAGCAATATATCGTGTTTTTTGTGTTGAACCCTTAGCTTGTGCTTTTTTATAATCTGGGTGATTTTCATAGCAATATAGATATATTCCATCTTTACTTAACTTACAATGTGACATATTAATTCCAGGTATTGGTAACTCAGTTTCCCATCGTAAACTTGGAAGTCCTGCATCTTTGGGTTTACGTTTCTCAGCTTGTTTTAAATGTTTTAAATGACTCACTAATTCTAGTTTCCCAAACCATGTAAAAAATGCCTTAATATCCAATTTATATTGTTCAAGTGTATTACCATTTCTTTTTACTATAAATGTATCAATATCGTCTTTTGATATCTTATCAAATGGTTTTCCAGTCTCCTTTGCAAACTGTAACATTAATCGTATGTAATTACGTCTTGTTTTCTGTGTGCACCCATTCATCTTCTTTAATGTATCATATTTTTTAACTATTTCCAATGTGTTTTTTGGAAGTGCTTCAATATATGCCTTTGATTTGTTTACTGTCATATCAGCAAATAAAACCTTCACGGTATCCTTACTACAACATTTTGTCAAAAAAATCCTCTCCTGTTTTAATTAATCCATCACTGTGGTCATTAATATAGGTTTTGGAAAGTTTAATAGTTAATGACTGATTTGTCTTCTGCCTTATCTTATTTAAGCTTAATTATCTTATTATCTTACAAATTTTTTTAAAAATGATTCCATTGGTTTGTAGAATTGCTCATAATCAATGTTATCGATTTCTTTAATTTCTTCAATTGGTGAGGTTCCATTTTTTTTAATAATTACTCTATGAATGGCTGATTTAAACATAAATTCTGAATTTTGAAGTGATACAATAAATCCAGTTGTATCATAATCATATAATAGGTTGTCAAGATTATTTAAAATCATATATTCTGTACCATCTACTGATTTAATTTTATCTGAATCTGTAGTTACCTTTGCCTGTGTAAAAGGAAAGTATAATTGTTTACCATTTTCTAAAATTCCTAATAAATCTTTTGCATTTCTTTTTTGAAGTTTTTTACTTGCCTCTTTATTTGTCATGCATGGATTATCAACATTTTGAATTAAAATTGCTGGATCAATTCCATAGATGTCATTTATGAATTCATAAATATTATTAACAAAACCTTCAAAATCAAATGAATTTTTTTCAATTCTCATATCTTTCATTTTAAATACCTATCCCAGTGCATAAATTAACCATTTATAAAAATTGACTATTTGATTAGTTTGACCTTTCCTAATGAAGTTCCATCAATCAAATATATCTGTGAATTTTTTATATCAATAATTTTTCCAATCGGACCTGTTATGCCTTCTTGATTAACTGCAATTCCTCCACAAAGTGGATTAAAAGAGGGAATAACAAGTAAAGATGAGCATGTTGAATCTGGGTATTTTTCTAAAAGTTTTTGTATAATAAATTTAGCTTTAATCCAGCATGGTTCAAATGTCTTGTATCCAAGTCTATCAGTAAACATTATAGTAGGGTGTGTGTGAGATATCAGTAATTGATCACATTTCATAATTTTTTTATTTGGCCATCTATGGCCATGTGTAAAACCAATATTTTCTATTAAAAAGCCATCTGACGGTTGAATTATTATTTCCTTTGGAGAAATCTTCCTAATATTTCCATCATGATTTCCAGGTAGAATATGAATATTTCCATATTCTTTGATTGTATTAAGAAAAATTTTCACATCTCTTCTTTCTTGTATTGTTGATGAGGGGATATTGTGTTTTATATCGCCAAGTAAAATTATATCATTTGGTTTGTTTTTATTACAGATTTTTAATAGTCTATCAAGTAAATCCTGAGTTTTTGAAGAGGTGTTTAACCCTTGTTCTCGAAGTTGACTTTCTATACCGATATGAAGATCAGCAACAATTAGAATTTTTTTATTTTTTATAAAAAGAGCAGGTTCATTTGGTATTGGTTGTAAATAAGATAAGTCCATTTATTGCACCATAAAATGTTTATAGATATTTTTTCAATACATTTGGTATCTCATTTATTATATCTGTAGCAATTAACCCATAAGATTTCTTTCTAAATGCAGTATTTCCTGCACTTCCGTTAATAAATGCTCCTACTCTTGCTGCATTGAATGGTTCCATTTTTTTTGACAGTAAAGAACCAATTATTCCTGCTAACACATCTCCAGTTCCCCCTACAGTCATTGCTTGATTGTGTATGTCGTTTAATTTTAGGTCTTTGCCATTGCTTATTATATCAATTGAACCCTTAAGTAGGATTGTTACTCCTAACTTATTTGCCCATTTCTTTACAACTTCTTTTCTATTTTCAAGATTTTTATTTAGTTTCTCATTTGTTAATTCCTTAAATTCACCAGCATGAGGTGTGATAACACATTTTGAATCTTTTATTATTTCAGGTTTTTTACCAACAACCTGAATTGCATCTGCATCAATTACCATTGTTTTCTTTAATTTTACACATTCTTTAACTGCTTTTTCAACAGCAATTTTTGTTTCATTTTCAGAACCAAGGCCTGGACCGATAACAACAGAATTTGCTTTTGATAGATATTTTTCAACAATCATAATATCTTCAGGAACAAAAATATCTTCTTTACTTAGTTCTTTTACAATAATATTTGGTGAAAGTACAGCAATTTCTTTTGCAAGTCTTAATGGTTTTATAAATTCCTTTGAATAAGAAGTTATTGCCTTAGCTGGTTTTCTTGGAGTTGTAATTATTGCTAGATCTGAACCAGTACGAAGAGCTGCAAATCCTGACATTGCAGGTGCACCAATATAAGGACCTCCACCTACTACCAAAACGACTCCATTTTCCCCCTTATGAGTATCTTTTTTAGGTATTGGATAATATGTAATTAATTCCCCAGGTCCAACAAAATCTATTGCCTTTCTTGGAATGCCAATATCAACAACTACAATATTTCCACTATTTTTTTTATTCATTCCTGTTTTAATGTCATGAAATGTAACTGTATTATCAGGTTTTATTGCTAAATCTGTACAAAGACCAGTTGGTACATCAACTGAAATAATAATTTTATCTTTTAATGATCTGATTTTACTTACTATCGAAAAATAAGGCTCTCTTAATGATCCTGATAAACCTATTCCAAGCATAGAATCTATAATAATTTTTTTTCCAGAAATTATTTCATCTAATCTTTCAATTGATCTTATATCAAATATTTTTGTATTTGTTTTTTTCATTTTTTTAAAATTTTCTTTTGAAATATCAGTTCTAATTTCATCTTCCTTACCTGTTAAAAAAACTGTTACATTGTATAATTTGCAAAGATATCTAGCAGCAACAAACCCATCACCACCATTGTTACCAATTCCGCAAAAAATAATTATTTCTTTGCTTTTTGGTTTAATAGTTTTTATTACGAAATCTGCTATTCCTTTTCCTGCATTTTCCATCAATTGTTTTGTAGGAACTCCAAAATATTCTGCATTTTTATCAAGAACTTTTATTTCTTTACCAGATATCATACCAAAACGTTAAACAACATGTAATCTTATATATACTTCGAAAAAGAGAGCTATTTGGAGGAAATAATTATGATGCCTGGACGGATGAATCCTAGACAAATGAATCAAATGATGAAAAGACTTGGCATCCAAGTAAAAGAAATTGAAAATGTAAAAAAGGTAATAATTCAAACTGATACAAAGCAATACGTTTTTGATGATCCGGAAGTAACAATGATGGATGCCCAAGGTCAAAAAACCTATCAGATAACAGGTAAACCTAGGATTGTATCAAAAGATGAGGAAATTCCAAAGGAAGATATTGATCTAGTTGTTGAGCAAACAGGAAAAACTGCAGAAGAAGCAAAGAAAGCTCTAAAGGAAACAAAAGGAGATATCGCCGAAGCTATAATGAAACTTACACAATAATTAAACTGTCTTATAAAAATACATTTTTTTAGAACTATCATCAATTGAAGTACTTTCTCCTAGTCTATACATAAAATTACTTGCAGTTTTTGCCTGAAACTTGGTACAAATCTCAGCTTGTTCAAAAGTATTTATCTCATGTAGACAAAAAGCTAAAGCCCTTATTTTCCACCGAAGATAATATTGATCAACATCCAAAGGTGAATATTTCTTTAAAAACCAATATAATAGTTCTACCCAAATATTGCTATTTATCCATTTTGTATTTTCAAAAAAACTAGTAAAATCATGAGCATTTTTAATCTCATAAAACATATCATCATGGGGAAGAAACAATTGTCTTAAAAGTTTAAATGAATCAAGGCTTCTTTCAACTTCCTGTTTTATATCCATGTATGTTTCTTCGAAAAAGTATTTCTTATCAAAAGGTGAAGAAATAAGTGTTATTGGTCTTATCTTCTTTCTCACAGGTAAACTATAAAAATAGTGTATTAACCTGACTGCTTCTTGAAAACACTCTATAAACATTCCTTGTAAATTTGTAAGGGTTTTTTTACAATGCATTTTTTGACCTAAATATATCTCACCAATTGAGTAACCATACATCAAAGATTTTATTGTGATAAATGTATCAATTCCCCAACCAGTTGGGGGCGGAATTCCTTGTTTGAAAAGATCTATTAAAACTTGTTTTTTCAATGCAAGTTCTCCACCAATAGGTTGATCAATTTCCCATGCATTAGGAAAAAACATAGCGATTAAGGGTTTTGTAATGTGTCTAGTTATTTGACCATCTGCCGGATTTCTTGAAAATGCAGTTTTTACAACATCAATATTTCTCCCAAGAGGTTCAAATAAGAATTCACACCATTTGTTTATATTTGGATTATAGATATCTCCATCAATAAAAGCAATCTTGCTGAAGTCTTGTTTTATTGCCGCAAGGCTTGCATTAATCATTCCTATTCCCTTGCCAGTTTGATCTGTTCTAGTATACTTTCTTTCACTGATTACTTCAATTTTTTTTGTTTCATTTTTTTTAAGTCGATTAAATGTTTCCTCGTTTGAACCATCTGAGATAATTACTTTTTTTATTATTCCCGAATCTAACGCTTGTTCTGCAATGGATATTGGGTTTGTACCTTCGTTTTTTGAAATAATTAGTAGACAATTACCTGGCATTTTCTTTTTCCTCACTAAATTATTAATCTAATATTTTCAAAATTAAATCCTCAAATTCTGTTGAACTAACCTGAATCAAAATACCTGCTTTTCCTATCGACATCTCATCCCAATTTCTAGAAAGTTAGTATGTAAATAATAGTATAAATATTCATCTATCTCTAAGAGATTTTGTAGTTTTATCAAAACTTTATTAATGCTACATTTCATTTAGAATTCAATGTAGATGGTGAGACTTTTATGGTTAAATACAGTGGGACTAGATATAAAGATATGAATATTTTTCTTAGAAATCTTAATAATCCAGATTGGAGGGCTAGAGTAAAAGCTATTTATGATTTAAAGAAATATAAAAATTCAAAGGTTTTGGATGCTTTAATCGGGAAACTTGATGATAAAAATGTAAATGTGTGGATCTCAGCAGCAAACGTTTTAAAAAATAGGAAAGATCCTAGAATAATTGATTTTTTTATAAAAAACCTTAAAAACAAATCTAATGAAATAAGATGGCATTCTGTTTATTTTTTAGGTGAAATTGGAGATAATATTGCAGTAGATCCAATAATAAAAAAATTAAATGATAAAAATTCTGAAGTCCGTATCAATGCCGCAAAAGCTCTTGGAAAAATTGGTGATTCAAAAGCAATTGATGCATTGATAAATACACTTGATGATGAAAATCCTGCTGTTCGTAAAGAAGCAATTTCTTCACTGAATCTTCTTGCACCAAATGAATCTGCCCAAGCATTGATAAATTCATTAAATGATCAAGATAAAGGTGTAAGATCTCTTGCAGCAATTGTTTTAGGTAAATCACAAACCTATGAAGCATTTGATAATTTGATAGATTCTCTTAATGATATTGAAAGTATTGTTAGAATATCTGCAATTTATGCCCTTGAAAAAATTGGTGGTGACCAGGCTGTTCAACCCTTGATAAGTGCATTAAAAGACCCATATTGGGAAGTTAGAAGTGATGCAGCATCAGCTCTTGGAAAAATTGGAAATACAGATGCTATTGTTCCTCTTATTGAAATCCTAAAGGATCAGAATAGTTTTGTTAGAAAAAGTGCAACAAAGGCACTTGAAAAATTTGGTATTTTTAAAAAATAAATTCAATACATGGATAAATATAATGTCGCAATAATTGGAGCAGGACCCGCAGGTAGTTTTTTAGCTTATAAATTGGGTTGTGAAGGAATATCTGTGATTCTTTTAGAAAAACAAAAATTTCCAAGATATAAAATATGTGCTGGCGGGCTTGCTAAAAAATCATATGATATAATTTTTTCAGAAAACAAAGAAATTGAAAATATTACCCAAAAAAAGGTAAGTAAAGCAATTTATGTTAGAAATAAAAAAATAACGATTACTGATGCAAAAAAAAATCTAATTTACATGATCTACAGATCAGACCTAGATAATTTTTTAATTAAAATGGCAGTTGATAAAAATGTCGAATTTAAAGATAATATCATAATTAAAAATATCAACCAAAAAGAAAACTCAATTATATATAAAGATAAAAATTTGGAGAAAAAAATTTATTATGATATTTTAGTAGGTGCATGGGGTTGCAATAAAAAATTAAACAGGCTTGTTAATATAATTCCTTTTGAAAGTTATGCAATATCTTCATCTTGGGAGGGACGTGCTGGTCCGATTTATAGTAAATATTCAAATGAAAATATTATATGTCAAATTTTTAAGGGTTATCCAGGAATTGTTGGTTATATATTCCCAAAAAAAGATAAGATTACAGCAGGTATATTTACATCTTTAAATTCTACAGATAAATTAAAAAAAATGTGGAAAGAGTTTATTGATTTCTGGGATCTTGATAAAAATATAAAACCTAGATATGCTCTCATTCCAATCAGAGACTTTAATAAACCAATTGCAAGAGAAAATATCTTACTTGTTGGTGATGCTGCAGGACTTGCCGATCCTTTCACTGGAGAAGGGATATATTATGCTCTTAAAAGTAGTATTTTTGCATCAAAAAATATTCAAAATTATTTGAAAAATAAAAATTATGATTTAACTTATGAATATAATAAGGAGATAAATACTAGTTTTTCTAACATTCAGACATGGGCTAAGTTTTATGAGTTTTTATTTCAACGTTTTCCAAATATATCATTTTGGTTTGGTTCGGAATGCTTTATCGGTAATGAAATTTTGAATTCATTTATAATAGGTGAGATAAAATATAACGAACTTTCAAAAATTATAAAATATTCATTGAAGAGAATTTTTAAAAATTAATTATTAAAGGGAAGGATTAATTATTTCGATATATTTAATAAGGTAACTTTTTTTATTAAACTGGAGGAGAATTTATGAAACTTAGAAAAACAATTTTGATAATGATAGGTATATTTGTATTATTCTTTTCAAGTATATCTGTATCTGCGGAAACTGAAACTGATCCAACTGGTGATGTTTATCATTGGAAAATGGTAGATTCCACATGGTCTTGGCAACTTAGTACTGTACCAAAAGCATATATCGATATTACTGAGTTGACTTATACTGTTAATGGAAATCAATTGACTCTGTCAATGAAAGTTGCTGGAAATGTTCAAACTTCAGAAAAAATTGTATATTGGGCTTTGTTAAACACTTCAGATGCTACTTACTATATGTCTATAATGAATGATCAAAAGTTAATAATGGCAATGAGTACAATTGGAGGAGGCATGCCAGCTATGAACACTGATGTCGCTGTATCTGGTGATACTATCTCAGGAACAATTGAATTGGTTGGAACAGATGAAACAAGTATTGAGTTATGGGGATATGCTTGGGAATATACAGAATATGGAAATATTAATCAAGAATGGTGGGGAGATTGGATTCCTGGGACATATGCTCCATTCGAAATGGATGAAGGTGATGGAGATGGTAATGGCGATGGTGAAACAAATGGGGACGGTGAAGAAAATGGTGACGGAGGAAGTAGTAGTAATGATAACGGTGGAACACCAGGTTTTGAAGTATTAGCATTATTTGTTTCTTTAGCAATAGTAATTTTTATTTTAAGAAGAAGAAAATAATTGAAAATTTTTCTTCTTTTAATTATTTTTTTACACAAAATTTTAAAATTATTTGACTTAATAAAAACAAGAAAAGTATAATTTTAAAAAATGTACAAAATTTTACCCCTAAATTTTATTATAATATGCTTTAATATTCTATTTAAAATAAAAATTTATATACTCTATTATAGATAGATATAGAAATATTGGGGGTTATATTAATGAAAACAAGAATCAAATTGAATAGTATTTTTGTAATATTTATGCTTATTTTAGCTGTAACTATAGTAACTTCAATAAATATTGAAGAAAAAACACCTTTTTATGAATCATCAAGAAATTTGGGTGGAGAACCAATTTGGATATATGATTCTTATCTATATGTAAGTCATGTTGAAACCGCTCAACTAAATGGTGGAGGACCACTAGATGTAATTGCAGCAGAATATGATAGTGATAATTACGACGATCCCTCAAAAGTATATGGAATAGATGGATCAAACGGAGATATGCTTTGGAGTTATGACTGTAACGATGGTATAAGATCAATGACAATTGGCGATATCAATAATGATGGCATTATAGATGCAGTTGTTGGAGCAAGTAAGGGATCATCCACACCGGATGGTAAAGTCCATGCTATAGATGGATCTAATGGAGGTTCAATTTGGACTTTTACACCTGGATCATCTGGGGATACAAATGGAGATGTAGCAATTGGTGATTTTGACGGGGATGAGTATCCTGATGTAGCAGTTGGATGTTGGGATGATTATGTTTATGCAATAAATGGTTCAAATGGAGAGGAGCTTTGGAGTACTGAAATAGGTAGCATCTTCATTCATGCAGTTGATACAGGAGATGTTAATGGTGATAACATAGATGATGTTGCATATGGTCATTCTTATCTTGCTGGATGGGATAACTACTTTGGTGTGTTAGATGGAACCGATGGTAGTGTAATATGGAGTATGACAGTTGATTATCCTATTGTTGAAGGGGGTGTTATGCTTGAAGACATTGATAACGATGGTGACCTAGAGGCAATATTTGGAAATCGTACTGGTCAAATCTTTGTTAGAAATGCCAGCAATGGAAATCTTGAATGGGAATATAACATTGGACCGGTTGGAAGTCCTACAAATTATGATATGTATCTTTTTAGTTATGATATTGATGATGATGATGATTTAGATTTAATTGTAGGAAATAGTTATGGAAATAATTACATCTACGCTTTTGATGGTGATACTAATTCTACTATGTGGGTATCAGATGAGTTAAATGGTTATCCAAAGGATATTTCTTTTGGAGATGTAACTGGTGATGGAAACCTAAATATCATTGCTGCAACTTATGATAGAGTACAAATTCTTGAAGCAAATGATGGTTCTAAATTATGGTATTATGCTGTTGCAGGAACAGTAATTACAGTTGGATGCGCAGATTTTGATGGTGATGGTATAAAAGATACATTAACTGGTGGAGGTGCGGAATTTAGTGGGTCAGACCCTGCAAAATCAATTTGGGCATTAAAAACTGTTGAGTCACCTCTTTTATGGGAATTTGATTTTGGCCAGTATGGTAACGCACTTGCAATCGATGATCTAAACCAAGATGAGTTTATGGATGTAATAGCTGTATGTTCAGTTGATGACACAGCATGGGCAATAAATGGTGAGGATGGTACTGAACTATGGAGTTGGATAGGTACAGAAAATCTTTATTCAATTACAACAGGTGATTTTAATAATGATGGGCAAATAGATGTAGCTGTAGGAGGATATGATGAAAAAATTACTGCATTACATGGAAATAATGGTAGTGTTTTATGGGAGTTTACATCTCCTACAGGCCAGATTTATAGAAATTGTCTTAAGGCTACTGATTTAAACGATGATGGTTATTGTGATGTTATTGCCGGAAGTGATGATACTAGTGTTTATGCAATAGATGGATTAGATGGAGATGAGCTTTGGTCTAGTAGTTTTGGTGGAGAAGTCCAAGAAATTGAACTAGCACAAATGGATGGAACAGGGCCACTAGACGTTGTTGCTGCTGTTGGTTGGTCTGGTAACAAAATGGTTGTTATAAATGGTTCAAATGGAGACACACTTTGGGATTATTCTGAAAATACTGATTATGCACGACATGTTGAGGTTTTAGATGTCAATAATGATGATATTTTAGATGTTGCAATAGGCGTTCCAAAAATGGGAGCAACACCCGGTAGACTCATAATGGTTGATGGTGATTCTCATGACGAACTTTGGACAGTTACTCCATTTTTACCAACCTCAGATTATTGTCTTGCTCATGGTGATGTAAATAACGATGGAGTAGCAGACGTGATATCTGCTGGAAATTCAGATGATAAAAAAGTTCATGCATTTAATGGTTCAAATGGAAATGAGTTATGGAATTTTGAAACTGGTGGAGATGTAAATACAGTTGCAGTTGTTGACATTGATTTTGATAATCAACTTGATGTTATAGCAGGTTCTGATGACCAATATGTATATGTTCTTTATGGAAACAATGGCACAAGTTTCTGGACTTATAGCACCGCTGATGATGTTATTCATATTCAGATTGGTGATATCAGTGGAGATGGAATGCCAAATATTGGATGTGTAACCTTTGGATTTGACGGAGTTGTTTATGCGTTTTCATCATTTACTCCTGCTGAAAATCTTCCACCAAACACCCCGAGTGACCCTTCTCCTACTGACGGAATGATGTATGTAGACCCTGATGAGGATCTTTCATGGATAGGGGGAGATCCAAATCCTCAAGATACAGTTACCTATGATATTTACTTCGGTACGTCTAGTTCACCATCAAAGATTGTGACAAATCAATCTGAAACATCTTATGATCCCGGAACAATGAGTTATAATACAAAATATTATTGGAAGATCGTTGCTTGGGACAATAACAATGCCTCTTCAGAAAGTTCAACATGGAATTTCACAGTAGAAGGACCAAACAATTTTCCTAATGAACCAAGTAATCCTAACCCCGAAAATGGCGAAACAAATGTAGCAGTCGAAACAGATCTATCTTGGATTGGGGGCGATATTGATCCTGGAGATACAGTACTATACGATGTTTATTTTGGAACAAGTAGTAGCCCTCCAAAAGTATCCAGCAATCAATCTGATACAACATTTGATCCTGATATTTTAGAATTTGATATTACATATTATTGGAAAATTATTTCCTGGGATAACCATGGAGCTTCAACAACAGGTGATCTTTGGAGCTTTACTACAAGAGAAAATAATCCACCAAATACACCAAGTGATCCAGATCCTGCCGATGGAGCAACAGAAATTGACATTAATTATGATTTAAGCTGGACTTGTAGTGATCCAGATGGCGATAATCTTACATACAATGTATATTTTGAGGCCGATGACCCAACTCCTGATGTGTTAGTATCTGAAAATCAAACAGAAACAACTTTTGATCCTGGTCAAATGAATTATGAAACAACATATTACTGGCAGATTGTTGCTTGGGACATATATGGTGAATCTACCGATGGACCGGTATGGGACTTTTCAACAATTGTAGAACCGAACCATCCACCAAACAAACCAACAATCTATGAGAATAGTGGTACTTTATATGTATATACAACAGATGTTGATGGAGATGATGTTATGTACATTATTGACTGGGATGATGGAACTACAACTGAGACAGGTTATTATCCATCCGGTGAGAGTGTTGAAATAAGTCATATATGGTCTCCGGGTACATATTATATAACTGCGATGGCAAAGGATATATTTGGTGCTGAAAGTGATTGGTCAAATCCATATGAAATCATAATAGAAAATACTCCACCTGAAACCCCACAAGTTGATGGACCAAATAAAGGAAAACCTGGAATAGAATACACTTTTACAATTATTACAAATGATATAGACGGTGATGAAATCTATTATTATATCGATTGGGACGATGGAAACATCGAGGACTGGATTGGTCCATACACTTCAGGTTCAGAAATAACAGTTGATCACACTTGGGAAGAAAATGGTATATATACTATCAAAGTTAAAGCAAAAGATACCCATGATGAAGAGAGTGGAATAGCTGAGTTTAATATTGAAATACCAAGGGCAAGAACTAATAGAAGTCCATTTATAACATTCTTTGAAAAAATTTTAGAACGATTTTCAAATATGTTTCCAATATTAAAATATCTTTTAGGATTGTATTAAAATACAATTCTTACTTTTTCTTTTATTCAATTCCTGGTTTTTTATTTTGAGATGATCGCTTAACAACTTCATCAATTCTTTTTTTTCTTGTTAAATCTGTTTTTGCGTTATTGACCCATCCAATATACATATTTCTATAAGAATTTGCAAAGTTTTTAAAATTATTCCAAGCTTCATTATTTGACAAAAGAGCTTTTTTTAGGTCAGTTGGTAATCTTTCTTTCTTTAAATTAGTATAAGCTGAATCCCAAAGACCTTGTTTTTTTGCAATATTTATTTTTTCCAATCCTTCATAAGTCATCTTACCTAGTAGTATCATTTTTTTTGCAGCATCTTTATTAATTTTTGACCATACACTTTTTCCTTTTCTTGGGGTATATCTCAAAATGAACCTTTCTTCATCTATGCTTTTTAATTTACTGTCAATCCAACCAAAACATAAAGCTTCTTCAACAGCTTCAATATGACTTACACTTTTCTTATTTGACCCTTTTTTATAATGGATAAGCCAAATTCCTTTTTCAGTTATATGACTTTTTTCAAGCCACTTGCGCCATTCATCTCTATTTTTGAATAGCTTTGCTGATTTTAATTCAATAATTTCCATTTCAACTGAATCCTACTGTTTTGTATAAATAATTGGTTCCCAACTCCCCGGACCTATTAATGATAATATATTATAGTCATCTGAAAATGAATATTCATATTCTAAGAAAGTATTTGTAACACCTGTATAATTTATTAAAAGTAATCCATCTGATACATCAAAAGTGCCAGTATAATTATAAATTTTGCATTTTCCATTTTCAAAAAAAGTTAGGTTGTTTATTTCAGATCTCCAGGTTCCATAAAATCTTTCAGTATCATATATTTTTAATTCTTGTAAAATACCTATTGATGTAATTATTACTATACCAAATATAATAAGCCCGATAAAAGCAATTGCATAGATTTTTCTTGTTTTTTTGTCATAATATGCTTTTGACATATTATTTTTAATTGAATTTTTTTGTTTACCATTACTAGATTTATTATTTACAGACGTCATTTTCAAAAATTTTAAAATAACTAGCTACTTATAAACTTGTTTTATTTGTTTTTTACCATAATTTTATAAGAAATAAATACTTTTAAATTTTAAGGAGAGTGGAAAAAGATGAATAAAAGATTTTTTTTAATCCTATCCTTAACTTTTTTAATTTTTTCATCAATTTGTTTTGTTATTACAGCTGAAGATGACAAAAATATAGAGATTACATCAATGAACATAGAAGTAGAAATTAACAATGGTTATACTATAACTGAAGTAAGTGCAGAAATTAAAAATCCATATGATGAAAATCTAAATGGGACATTTAGTATATTACTTCCTGACAATGCTTTTGTTTCAAATTTTTCGTTAACTCTTGAAGGTGAAACCTATTACGCTCAAATTTTAGAAAAAGAGGAAGCAGAAGAAAAATTTAGTGAGGCAAAAGCCCAGAAAAAAACAGCAGCTATGGTTGAAACACGTGATATGAAGCAGTTTTCATATTCAATAAATTTAAAAGCTTATCAAATAGTAAATATAACTCTCAGGTATGAGGAATTCTTAGAAAAAAAAATTGGTGAAAGAAAATTTACATTTGCTCTTACAAGTATATATGACCAACCAATATCAAAATTATTACTTCTTGTTAAACTGAATTCAGATAGAGATATTACTGCTCTTGAAAAGACAGGTTGTAGTAAGCAAACAACAACTGAGTGGATTGATACCAAACATGGTACTTTATCATTAAAAGAAAACGACTTCTTACCTAGTGAGGATTTTTCTTTTAAATATTCAGAATCAGCTTTACCTGTTAATGGAAGTCTTGTTACAAATTATGATGAGGAAAACGATCGATATTATTTTTTCCATATTTTTTCACCGCAAAAGGATGACCTTGGTGGTAGTATGTCTAAAGACATAATTTTTGTTTTAGATAAGTCTGGTTCTATGTCAGGAAATAAAATTAGTCAATTAAAAGATGCATTTTCAGAAATTATTCTTAGTCTTCCATATGAAGATAAATTTACAATTATTATGTTTGACTCAAATTATAAAACTTATAGTCCTAATTTATTGACTGTTAATAAGGATAATATAGATTCTGCAATAAATTATATTAATTCAATAGATGCTTCTGGAAGTACTAATCTCTATGATGGTCTTGAATATTCACTTGAGATTCTTCAAAATAGTGAGGGAAGAACTCCTATTATAATACTTTTAACTGATGGCCTTCCAAATCATGGAAAATTTACAACTACTTCATCTATCCGTTTAAATATTATGGAATGCAATCATATTCAATGTCCGATATTTACTTTAGGCTTTGGATCAGATGTTGATTTTGATTTTTTAACTGCCCTTAGCTTGGAAAATTATGCAAATTCTAAAAAGATTTATTATGATAATGATGCTAGTGAACAGATTCAAAATTATTATGATACTATTTCAACAATACTTTTAAGAGATATTACTGTCAACTACTATCCTGAATGTGAATATGTCTATCCAACCTCAATTTCATCATTATTTGAGGGTAGTGAAACTGTAATTTCAGGAATTTGTCATAATTCTTCAGAGCTATCTTCAGAAATAATTGCTAGAACAAAATATGGAGATAGATTTTTCAATTCAACATTTGAACTTAATAAAACTCAGGTTGATAACAAATTTATCTATAGGTACTGGGCATATTCACGTATCAATTATCTTTTAGATAGGATTACAATTGAAGGGGAAAAATCAACCTTAACAGATGAAATAGTAGACCTTTCAATTCAAGGAAGTTTTGTAACTTCATATACTTCTTTATATCTTGAAATTGAAGATCAACCAACAACTGAAAGCATGTTTGAAAAAGTATCACAACAGAAAGATTATAATTACAATACAGGTCCTGGGGGAAGTGGAGGTACACCAGGTTTTGAGCTATTATTGTTGGTATTAGCAATACTTCTTGTTTCATTATTTATCAAAATAAGAAAAAAAATTAAATGAAACATAATATTCATTTAAAAATGAAAGATATTAACACAATTAATAAATAGAGCAGTATGAATTTGTAGTTGGTGCATATGAGGATGGAATTTAATAAAAAAAATCTTATGATTTTAGGAATTTTTTTTGGAGTAATGCTTTATTTCATTGGTCTTGGAAGCTATATTGCACTAGGACCAAGTACTGAAGATTATGATTTACCAAGACAGGTATCTTCAGTTTTAAAACTTTCAGGAATGGGCCTAATCTGTATTTCAATGATTGTAGGTGGATTTTTTATAGAAGGCTTTGATAAGGACGCAAAAGTACTACTTTTGATTTTTGGATTGATTTTCTTACTACTAAATATATTTATTATATCCTATAGTTGAGGTGGAAATTATGAAAAACAAGGATATTATAATGTTAGGAATCATAATTGGAATTGGTTTTTTCTTTATAGGTGCAATAATCTCAAATATTTTTTTAAGCTCAGAAGAAGATTTGCTTCCATATAAAGTTTCAGCTCTAATAAAACTTACTGGTTTAGGAATATTAACATCAAGTATGATTATCGGAGGTATAATTGTTGAAGAAATTGATAAAAACCTCAAACTTCTACTTTTATTGTTAGGTTTGTTATTATTAATAATTTACACTTTAGCATCTCCAGAACTTGAATGGAAAATTCCAAGTATTACAAATGGAGAAACAGAATATAATACAAGACCAACAGGATATGGAGTTCCTGGTTTTGAAATACTTGCAGCAATAGGTGCAATAATATTTGCAATAATTTTGAAGAAAAAAAGACTGAAAGGATAATTCTATCATTTCTTTTTAAAAATATTTCTAATTGATAGATAAATTACCCTTCTTATTAATTTGAATTTATAAGTATGAACTCTTTGATTTCCAGTTAAGATATCAAATGCCATCTCAGATAATTTTTTATCTTTGCTTATAAGTTTTATAATTTTATTTGTTTGTTTTCCCCATCGCTTTTGGATTTTTAAAAAAAACCTAATATCTTTTCCAAAATCCTTTTTCCATATTGATTCATATTTTGCTAAGAACCTTTCAGAAGTATCACCTACTTTTAGAGCTTCAGCAATTACCTCTGCTGCAATTTTTCCAGAACTCATTGCATATTCAATACCAGCACCTGTTGAGGGATTAGCAAAACCTGCTGCATCACCACAAATAATTACTCTATCAGAATAGGTTTTTTCAAGTGGAGACGCTGGAACAACTGCTCCTTTTAATCTACCCATATCCAAATTTTCGGGTATCAATTTATTTTCTTTAAGTTCAGATATATATTTATTAAAAATCTCTTTTAAATCAATTTTTTCTTGTGAAGAATCAATCAAAGATCTGATTTCACCAATACCGATATTTAGATGTTCTTTTTTTGGTATTACCCAACCAAAACCATTGATTCCTTGAACTTTATGATGTAAATAACCTATTCTTTTATTTGTAAAAAACTTATCAAGTAAATTATTACTAACTGAAATTTCTTTATAAATACACATTCCAACTTTTTTACCATGCTGACCTAATCCCATCCTTTTTGCAATAATGCTCCATACACCATCTGCACCTACTATTATCTTTGAATCCATATTTGTTTTATCATCTAAAAATATTGTTGCTTTATCCTTTGATATTTTTATATCAACTACCTTTTTTTCATCTAAAAAAGTAGCTCCACTTTTTATAGCAAGCTTTACTAAATCATAATCAAAAACTTTTCTAATTAGAGTTGCATAAATAGGTTCATCTTTTTGTAAAAAAACTCTTTGATTAGATGAAGAAAAATATGCAAAACCACCATATGAATAGGAGTCCATTATATCCTCTTCTTCAAGGTATCCAAAGATTTTTAGGACTCTTATGGGTATTCCCCCACCACATGGTTTTTCTCTTGGAAATTTACTTTTATCAATAAGTAGAACTTTCACGCCCTTTTCAGAAAGAAATTTAGCGGTAGTTGAACCTGCTGGTCCTGCACCAACAACAATTACTTCGTAGTTCATATCAAAAATATTAATCCTAATTATGTTAATATTATTTTACTAGAATATTTTGTTAATATTTTATAAAATATCTGAATAATTATATAAACGAATTTTCAATCTTGGACAATGCAATAATTTGTACCGGTGAATTTATATGGAATTTGAAAATGTAATCAAATCTAGACAGAGTGTAAGAGACTATTCATCTAAAAAAGTAGAAAATGAAAAAATTAATTTTATAATAGAATGCGCAAGATTTGCACCTTCTTGGACAAATAAACAATGTTGGCAATTTATTTTAGTTGAAGAAAAAAAAATTATTGAAGAATTGGCTAAAACAAGTATCATTAATCGCTGGTTAAAAAATGTACCAATGATTATTGTTGCCTGTGGAAATCCTAAAGAGAGTGGTAATAGAAATGATATAGATTATTATATTGTAGATGTGGCAATTGCTCTAGAACATATTATTTTAGCAGCAACCGATAAAGGACTAGGTACTTGTTGGATAGGAGGTTTTGATGAAAAAAAAGTAAAAGAAATTCTCAATATTCCTGAAAATTTTAGAGTTATTGCAATGACACCTCTTGGTTATCCAGCAGAAAAAAAAAGTTTAATTGGAAAAATGGCTAAAGTTGTTACACAAAGTAAGAAAAGAAAAAGTTTTGAAAAAATAACCCACATAAACAAATGGTAAGAGTAAATAAAATCTAATTTTTTATATTTGGATAGTTATATAAAGAAGTAATTTATTAATAGTAATGGGAAGAAGTTTGTGGAAAAGCATTCTCTAAAAAACCTCAAGTTATTTTTCCACAAACCACTCCTAATTTCATTTTTCTTATTTCTAGGTTGAATATAACTTATTTTTAACAAAATCAACTAAAAAAATTATAAAATAACATATAAGTTTTGTGAAAAAAAATTAGTGGTGTATCTATTTTTTCTTTTTGTTTTTAATAATTTTCTTATAAAACTCAAAAATTTCAAAATTTTGTTTATTCCAGTTCATTGGTTGTCGAACCTGTAAATCTCCATGAGACGAAAAATTCCATATTGAATTATTCTGCGTTATACCAATTTCAGTACCATAATAAATAATATGAGGTTGATGAATTGAAAATTGTATCTCTATTGCTTTTTTTAGTTTATTTATATCATTCTTACATTCAAATAAAAAGCGGTTCATATCGTGATTATCTAAAAAAGTTGGTAAATAATAATTATCAGGGTATCTTTCATAATGATTCTTAATTTTAGAATAAAAATCTTTTTTTGTTAAAGTACCTTTTGCTATATAATTATTAATCAATTCTTGAAATCTAAAATCTAAAACTCCATCTAATTTTCCAATATATTCCATAAGTAAACTATCTGAAGATGCTCCAAAAAGCCATTTTAAAAACTTATTTTTGATATTGATTGTTTTTAGTTCATTAAATTTAATTCCTTTTATCCAGGCTTCTCCGATTAATACAACATTAGGAAACATCTTTTTTATTTCTTTTGTGAATTGTCTCCAAAAATCATATGAAGGGCCAATGCAATGATCAAGTCTAAAACCATCAAAACCTAAACTGAGCCAATGCTTGGCTGCGTTAATCATATATGCTCTTGCATTGATATTTTCAAGATTTATTTTTGGAAGTTGTTTTATACTAAGAAAGCATAGATATTTCTCCGGCCAATTTGTAAAATAAAACCAATCTCTATATAAACTATCTTTATTTTCTTGGGCGTCCTTAAAATAGGGATGAACATTTGAACAATGATTTGGTACAAAATCTGCAATTATTCTCATATCTTTTTTGTGAACTTCCTCAATTAATTCTTTTATATCTTTATTTGTTCCAAAATGTGGATCGACCTGAAAAAAATCTGTTATATGATAGCCATGATACTCACTTGTCTTGTAGAATGGTGAAATCCAAATTGTATTTACTCCAAGATATTCTAAATAACTAAGTTTATCAATTATACCTTTGATATTTCCTCCTAAAAATTCTGGTTTTTGCCAATTTTTTATAGATTTAAATCCCGCAAAACGATCAATCAAAATATGATATATAATAGAATTTTTAAACCAAACAGAATCGTTCATGATTCTTGTTATAAATGAACAATTTTTATATTGTATGGTATGGCAATAAAAGAAAATATTTGTAAAATATTTGATATTAAATTAACGAATTTTTAAATAAAACACTTTTATCTAATTCTGGTATCTTTTGGGTAAAAAAATAAAAAGTAGAAGCTAATCTTAGATATATTAAATATATTTAATAGGACTTGAAATAATGAAAAATAAATTATTTGTTATTGGACTTTGTGCAATTATTATTTCAATGCCCTCAATCATTGCTTTTCCATCAACAGATAAACCATTATTTAATTTCTCACCACTTGAAATGGCAGATGGAACCTTTGTTGGAGGATTAGGAAGAGGACATTGGGGAAATGGTTTTCATATCGATTTAGTAAATGCATATATGAATGGTGAATATACAACTGGTGCCTATACAAGAATAACTGGTGATATTACAAATCCAAATAACAAAAAAATTGGAGAAATTAGTGTCTTTGTTATTTCTATAATTCTTTTTGGGTATACTAAAAATACACAGGGACAAAGAACACCAATAATTGCATATTTAGTGGAAAATAGAGACAATCAATTTGTAGGTCAAGTTCTTTTCAGTGCGTTTAAATCTTCGCCTCATATTTGGGGTTACCTAATACCGAATGCATAAAATTACAAATACATTTTTTCTAAATATGATAAAGTATATAATTGAAAAATTTAATATAAAAATAGGATTTGTTCTATGCGTGCGACGAAACGGCTCCTCTGGTGGATATTGGTTGGAACAGCAGGAGGTTTCAATAGGGCACGAATTTTAAATGAAATAACACAAACACCACGGAATGCAAATGAACTTGCAAATCTTTTAAAACTAGATTATAAGACTACTAGACATCATCTAGATACATTAGAAAAAAATCGATTGATCACTAATATTGGAGATAAGTATGGCGTTATGTATTTTCCTTCAGAGTTACTTGAGAAAAACATACATTATTTTAAGGAAATTTGGAGTAAAATTGGTAAAAATGAAATAAATAATAAAAATAATGATGGTGAAAAAAATGAATAAGGTACCTTATATGAAAAAATTAAACCCAAAAGTTAAAGCCATTTCTGCAATAATTGGATTAATAATTATTGGAACAATTATTGGCTATCTAATTTCAGTATTCAGTCTACAAATAATTATTGCAGAACTAAATAAGCTACCAATTCAAATCGATCCATCACGAATAGATAAGTCAATTAACTATTATACCGGTGCTCTTATTTGTTTAGCAGTTGAAATAGTCCTTCTGATAGGGCTTTTTTATATTTATATTGATTCATATAGAAAAACAAAATCAATATTCCTCATCGGTTTAAATATGTTCATTCTTGCTCTTTTTATCAGATCTATTTTTTCAGTAATTTCAATTCAAAATATTGCTACAACCTATATTCAAGTATCTCCAATTGTTTATAGAACATTTCTTACACCAGGATTTAATGAACTAAACTTTATTGGGTACACATTTGAAATAATTGCACTTAGTATATTTTTCTACCTTAGTATGGAATAGTAAAAAAAAAAAAGAAAAAAAAGGAAAATTTATTCATCTGGTTGATTGTGACGCCATCGCCAGGTATGAATACCTGCCCAAACTGGTACACCAGGTTCTCTATATACTTCACCATTTATTGTAAAAACGCTATACCAGCCATCAGATTGCTCATGGGCTCCAACTGTAATTTCTGTATCGACAAGACCTAAGAGTTCATCATAAACATATTCATTTTCTCCATCGCCGTCATAGTCTACTGCAGATTCTGCTGATTTAATGTACCAAGTTGGTCCAAAATGAAGTTCAGCATCACCGATATAAAAGTTTGTTCCATCATATTCAAAAATACCTGTAATATTGACCATGTTTGCATTAACACCAGTACCTCTGCACCATCCGATCATGTCACATAACCTATTATACAATTTACTCATTGGTCCACTAGGGCCATCAGTTGGCAAAGCAGATGCACTAATAGCCATACCACTTAAAACAAATAGTGAAATAATTCCAATGACAATTATTTTCCTTTTCATTTTATTACCTCCGATCTATATTTATCAAATATTATTTAAAATTCTTTTATATTATTTTACCCAAATCTTACCAGAATTTCTCCCATATTTACTAATCATTTTTTTAAAGATTTTATATGGAATTTTTTAAAAAAATTTATTTGAGAAATTTCTGTTGATGTTTACTTTTATTAAAACAGGTAAAAGTTTATGAAAAATTAGTGCTCCCGTCGGGGAGTGCACCCTGTTTCTCCTGTTAAAACGCTCAATAAAAACAGGTTATGACGGTTTATTGATTTTTCAACATTACTCTCTAAACCTCTTTTTTTCTTTTTTTGTTTTAGATTTATTTTTTATAATTTTTCCAAAACTTCACAGTCCTCCAATTGACCTGCAGCAAGGGGGTGGGGCCGGAGGATAAAACGAAGCTGGAGGAAAAAAATGCAAAAAATGAAAAACACCATGGATTTGTGGGTGAAAAGCGAAATAGGGGTCACTGAACCCCAAGAAATTGAGGCAGATCCGACCGAAAACATAGGGAAGTTCAAGGAACGTTGTGCCGCTTCCCATGTTGTTGAAAATGAAGATGTAGTCCTTATGCACAACGATGAAGTCCTAAAAGAGGACCGAAGATTGAAGGACTACGGAATAAAAGAAAATGAGACCTTAAAGCTGGTCCCAAAGCATGCCCCTGGTTCAAGCAATGCTTTTTTTTCTGTTGGGGGGGATTTCCCCCATTCTTTTTCCCAGAGAATATCAAGAGAATCAACAATGATTATGAACCGTAGATTGCCAATAAAATCGTTAAACCCGACAACGTGGATTATGTGGGTGGAGGCAAGAAAAGGACCATGGAAAGGTAAGAGATATAAGGTTCTTATCGAGCTGGACGATAGGTATCCATTTGTGTCTCCTAAGGTCACATTTCTCAGTAAAGAAATGACGCCGGTGCATCCCAATATATTCTGCCGTACTGGTTACATCTGCTTTTATATGTTTAAATCTGAAGGCTGGAGACCTGATTTTACATTGATTTCATGCTATTATGGCATTATCTGGCTGTTAGAAAACCCGAATTTCGAGGATAACCGGCCAAATGTAATATTTTCAAGGTTTTGGGAGAACCTAAAAGGGAATAGACCTACTAGTAGGAGGTTTTAAGATGTGCCCGTTTGGAATTAGACTCCCGATTCTGGAACCAAGGGTGGTTATACATGAGGAATTCGTAAAGAAACTGAAAACAAAAAAGATTCTGATTGACGTGGATGTTTTGGCTGAGATTTTCAAATATTTCCTGAGCAAGAGCAGAATGGAAGCGGCTTGTTTGTTGCGGGGGACAATGGCGGGGGAATACCTGGTAATAAAGGACATACATAAATGCGAAAACTCACAAGGGTCCAGAATGCATATAGAGGTTGAGCCGATTGAGTTTTGTAAGGCAGATAAGGGCGATGGATATCATGTAATAGGCTGGGTTCACAGTCATCCAAATATGGGAGTTTTTATGTCCGGGACCGACATCGAGACTCAGTTAAAATCATACCAGTCATTTTTCCCAGACGCTATTGCCATGGTCATGGATCCATTTTCTAAAAACGGTTTAGAATACGCTTTCTTCAGGGTAATCAACGAAAAGGCCAAAAAGATTGATTTTGACTATTTGGTGAGGCGAAATGAAGGATTATAGGCATTTGTTGATTGAAGATTGGGACCAGGAAAAACTCGACAATACAACAGTTTTACTCGCCGGTGCGGGTGCAGTTGGTTCACAGACCGCTATTGCTTTGGCAAGGTTAGGTGTTAAAACGATAGTGGTTGACAGCGATGTTCTTGAGGAGCATAACCTCGGCAATCAGGCGTATTCAAGAAGGCATCTCGGACTTAGTAAAGTTGATGCATTGAAAAGCATTGTTAAAGAGATCAGTGATGTTGAATTTATTGCTATTAAATCTTTGATAGAGAACTTGAAGTTTGACAATTATAAAATTGATGTTTTATTAGGCGCATTGGACAATATTGGAGCTAGATATTATCTAAATGCTGTTGCTGTTTTTTCAGGAAAGCCTTACATAGATGCTGGAATCGAGGGATATGCAGGAAGCGTGAGAACAATTTTGCCGCATATCAATTCCTGTATGCAGTGCTGGCCTTCGATTATTAAAGAAAGGAAAGTAAGACCTTCTTGTTCTCAGGATCCAATACCTTCAGTCTGTATAACAGCCGGGCATGCATCGAATTTTCAGGTGATGCAGTTGCTAAACTTTCTTTTTGGAAAAGAAGTTTCTTCATTTATTACATTTGATCTTCAAAGGGGAATAGCCAATCCAATAAATTTGAATAGAAACAAAGAGTGTGAGCTATGCGGAACTATACCCTCAACAGGATAGCCAGCGCCATAATCGCCTTCTTCGGAATGACAGGCTATTGGATTATCAGCTATCCGAACCCGATGCTCTACTTCCTTCTTATTCTTGCATGCATATTCCTGCCTTTCTTTTCCGTTTTCATGGTGATATCTTTTCTCTGCTGGGCATACGGAGGGGGAGATGCAATTCGGAGTCATTGAGCCGCCAAGCGAGTTGCAGGATATCACCCTCATACTGACCGTTATACTATGCTTTGTCCTGATCCTAATAGCGATATGGCTGTCTCTGCAAGGCCTGATTGTTCCTGCATTCTTCAGCATGGTTGGAGCAGGTTTCATAATCTGGGTAATCGGTGCAATCAAGGGGGCATTAAGACGGTAGGAAATTTCGAAAAGAAAACTATCAAGATTCTGGGCCTTGATAACTTCAGTTCAGCATCATTCCTCAGAAGGATTCAGAACTCGGCAATAGGTCTGGAGCTGGCCGTGGTCGTGACAGCGAGGACCCATATTTTTCTCTCTGTTTCTGACCAATCCAAGATGAGGGGGAACATGGCCCAGGAGAAAATGGAAATCGTTAAGAACATGCTTGACGGCTGTGAATATGAGGATTCAGATCTACCGGACATTGACGACATGAATGAACTGGTCCATGTAGTCGGAACTCCGGTCGTTATAGAAAAGCGCATGGACGAGCTTGTCTCTAAACTGCTGAGCCTGGGCATTAAATCCTGCATTTTTGTGAACCTTGAGCCTGTCCAGTCGCCGAGCATGGACTGCCCTTTCAAGGTTTCGTTCTCCGTTGCAATAGCAGGATCGAACCTAGAAATCAGAAGGCATCTTGCAACGACAATTTCAATGATAGGTTCCCTCTATGATTACAACTCTATTTGCGTGGTCCATGACAGGAGTCCAAGGCGCAGCATAAAAAAACTGTTGTCCGGCAAGCAGATTTACAGCTCGCTGCTGGACCTGAAGCACGCCTGCTCCTATTTCCAGCTACCCCTCACTTACGGCATAGAGCAGATTAGGAAGTTAGGGTTCCCTGTTGCAAACAAACCCTTCAAAGGAATTGAAATCGGAACTCCTCTTGAACCCAAAGTAGGCGAGATTGACAAGATAAGGCTGGAGCCTGAGAGCCTGTTTTCACACATGGTGGTTTGGGGGGCCACCGGAACAGGCAAAACGACTTTCCTGAAAAACCTGCTTTTAAGGCTTCAGGGAAACAAT
>LSSG01000003.1 GCA_001595915.1 Thermoplasmatales archaeon SG8-52-3 | reverse complement strand
AGTACAATAATGGAAATATACCCTGAAATTGCTCGCTGTGTGTCTTGTAATACTTGTACTAAATCCTGCCCTCAAGATATTGAGGTAATGAAATACATACAAAGAGCAGTTAGAGGAGATATTTCAAAATGTGCTGAGATTTCTTTTGATTGTATACAGTGTGGACTCTGTGCAATGAGATGTCCTGCTGATATAAAACATTACCATGTATCACAGTTAGCAAGAAGATTAAGAGGTAAATATCTTGATACGAAATCAAAAAATCTTGCAAGTCGTTTAAAAGAAATTGAAAACAGAAAATATGATAGTGAGATTGAGAAAATAATAAAGTTGAATAAAAATGAAATTATGGATTTATACAAAAATAGAAAGATAGAAGCAGAAGAGGAAGGAAAGGGAGGTGATTAATTGACAGTTATTGAGGGTTATCCAGATTATATGTTAAAGTCCATAAAACTTTGTGAAGAAAAACGAGAAAAAAACATGGCCCAACCAGTCAAACCAATGTCTATGAAGGCAAGAGAGGAGATGCTTAAAAAATATCACCCTGATTATATGGAAGGAACAAAAAGAGAACTTAGAGTAGGAAAAGATAAAGGAATGTTACTTTACAATGGCATAGTAGACCTTTTAGAATCTAAAACTGTAATCGACCCTAAAGATATCGACCTTTCAAAGATTGATTATGATGTAGATTTACTAATTATTGGTGGAGGCGGTGCAGGAACTGTCGCTGCCTTGTTTGCTTATGAATCAGGTGTTCCCAAGGATAGAATTCTAATTGTTACAAAACTTCGCCATGGTGATGCTAACTCAATGATGGCACAAGGTGGTATCCAAGCTGCTGATAGACCTGAAGATAGTCCTGCATTACATTACCTTGATATTTATGGAGGTGGCCATTTTACAAACAAACCTGAACTTGCAAGAGCCCTTGCTCTTGATGCTCCAGGAATAATAAACTGGCATGAACAATTAGGAGTAATGTATGATCGACATGAAAATGGAGAATTTCAAGAGTTATCTGGAGGAGGAACCTGTAGAAATCGTATGCATAGTTGTAAGGATTATTCCGGTATGGAAATGATGAGAAATATAAGGGATCAAGCAAGAAACCTAGAAATTCCTGTACTTGAATTTTGTCCAGTTGCAGAACTTATTATGGATGATAAGGGACAAATAGTTGGTGGTGTTGCATTCAATCTTGAAACTTTTGAATATTATGTAATACGTGCAAAGGCAACTATTCTTGCAACAGGTGGAAGCGGTCGACTTCATTTAGCAAATTATCCAACCACAAATCATTATGGTGCAACTGGAGATGGACTTATTATGGCATATCATGCTGGGGCCAACCTTCTTGATTTAGATACAATCCAGATACATCCAACAGGTGATGCCTATCCTGAACCTCTTGTTGGTATTCTTTCCACTGAGAAAATTAGAGGGCTAGGAGCAATTCCATTAAATAAAAATGGTGATCCATTTGTTTTTCCATTAGAACCTCGTGACGTTGAATCTGCAGCATTAATTAAAGAATGCAAAGAAGGTAGAGGAATTGTAACCCCAACAGGAATGCCGGGTGTATGGTTAGATACACCTATGATAGAAATTATCCATGGTGAAGGAACCATAGAAACCAAACTAGCTGGTGAAGTACGAAAGTTCAAAAGATTTGGAATTGATATGGCAAAACAGCCGATACTTGTTTATCCAACCCTTCATTATCAGAATGGAGGAGTTGAAATCAATGAAAAAACTGAGACAATATTGCCCGGTCTTTTTGCAGCTGGAGAAGTAACTGGTGGTGTACATGGAAAAAACCGATTAATGGGAAACTCACTACTTGATTTCAATGTTTTTGGAAGACGTGCAGGAATCTATGCTGCAAAATATATTAAAAAAGCAAAAATTGGTAAATTAACTTTGAGTCATCTTGATAAATTTAATAAAATGCTTGAGCAGGCAAATATTAAACCTATAAAATCTGCTCCAATAATTTTACCTGAATATAGAGGTGAAATGGCAATTTCAAGAGCATTAGATATTTTCTAAATGGTGTGTTTAATGATAGAGGTTAGAGAAGATTGGTGCAAGGGTTGCAATATCTGCATCGATAGATGTCCAGTTGATGCATTGGAAGAGTCAGATATTTTAAACCGTAGAGGAGTACGTCCTCCAAAATTAAAGGAAAAAAATGATTGTAACTTTTGCAGACTTTGCGAACTTATTTGCCCAGATCTTGCTATAACAGTATTTCCTGATGAAAAAGAGAAAAAACCTGTTAAAAAAACCCTTCTAACACCTGTAGGAGGTAAAATAAAATGAAGTATATAAGAGATCCAAAAAGGATAAGAGAAGTGTTAGGTAAAAAAGTACAATTCATACTTGGAGATATAGCCTGTGTTTATGGTGGTCTTTTAGCCGGAGTTTCGTTTTTTGGTGGATATCCTATAACTCCTGCATCAGAGGTTGCAGAAGGTATGGCTCGCAGACTTCCAAGAGTCGGTGGTGTATATATCCAGATGGAAGATGAAATCGGTAGTATCGCGGCGGTAATAGGTGCAGCCTGGGGAGGAGCAAAATCTATGACTGCTACTTCAGGTCCAGGTTTCTCACTTATGATGGAAAACTATGGCTTTGCAGTAATGACTGAAACACCTTGTGTAATAGTTAATGTACAAAGAACTGGTCCATCGACTGGACAACCAACGTTAGGAGCACAAGGTGACATGATGCAGGTGCGTTGGGGTACTCATGGAGATCTAGAAGCTCTCGCCTTTGCACCAAGTACTGTACAAGAATGTATGGATTTTACAATTGAAGCATTTAACCTATCAGAAAAATATAGGAATCCTGCATGTGTTATGACAGATGGAGAAGTAGGCCATCTTAGAGAAAGAGTTGTTATACCAGATGAAGAGAATTTAAAAATAATTGATAGAAGACCTGCAACAATAGATAAGAAAGATTTCATTCCTTTTACAAATTCTCAAACAATAAAAAATTGTAAAGTACCTGATTTTCCAACCTTTGGTACTGGTTATCGAACCTATGTTACTGGTCTAACTCACAATGAAAAGGGTTTTCCAGCAACAGATAAACAACCTGATCATGAGAGACTTGTAAGAAGAATAACTGAAAAAATCAGTGATGATGCTGATAAACTTGTAATGGTTGAAGAAATGAATCTAGATGACGCAGATATTGCGTTTGTAACATATGGTGCCACTGCAAGACCTGCAGAATCTGCAATGGAAATGGCAAGAAAGAATGGTATGAAGGTAGGCCTTCTTCGACTTAAACTTGTTTGGCCATTTCCAAATAAACTGATTACAAAACTTGCTAAGCAAGTTGATAAAATTATTGTGCCTGAGATGAACCTTGGTCAAATTGTTCATCCAGTGACCGAATTTGCATGCAAACATTGTGAAGTTGTATCAGCACCAAAAATCGGCGGTGAGATGCATCTTCCAATGGAGCTTTACAAATATTTGGAGGGGAAATAAATGGTCAAGATCAAAACAGCAGATGAACTAAATAAAAAATTTCTCCGAGAAGGAATGTGGCCAACAATATTTTGCAATGGTTGTGGTCATGGAGTTGTTTTAGAATACACTTTCTGGGCACTTGAAGAACTTGGTCTTGATATGGACAAAGTAATATTTTCCTCAGGAATTGGATGTTCTTCAAGACTTCCAGGTTATATTAATGCAGATGGACTTCATACTACTCATGGTAGAGCAATTGCATTTGCAACAGGTATTAAGGCAGCAGATCCCGACTTTAATGTAATAGTTTTCACTGGTGATGGAGACTGTGCCGGAATTGGTGGAAATCATTTTATTCATGCTGCAAGAAGAAACATTGACATGACTGTAATTATGATTAATAATTTCATTTATGGAATGACTGGAGGACAACTTGCTCCGACAGCTCCACTTGGTAGTATTGCAACAACTGCACCTTATGGAAATATTGAGCATCCGTTTGATATTTGTAATCTTGCTTGTGCACTAGGTGCAAACTATGTTGCAAGATGGGGAGTTTCTCACCCGTATCAACCTATTAAATCAATTAAGGAAGGAATTCAAAAGAAAGGCTTTTCACTTCTTGAATTTCTAGCACCATGTCCTACTGCTTATGGTAGACGAAATAAACTTGGTGATATTAAAAAACATTGGGAATGGTATGATAATAATACAATTTTAAAAGAAGATTTAGAAAAAATAATGAAATATGGTAGTGAACAAGAAAAAGAGCAAGTAAAAGACAAGATACCATTGGGTGTTTTCCAGGATATTCAAAAACCAGGTTTCTTTGAAGCATATGAACAACTTGTCGATAGATTAAAAGAAAAAGAATCTAAATCCATAGGAGGCAAGTAATGAAAAAAGATATTCGAATCTGTGGTTTTGGAGGACAAGGAGTAATTCTTGCAGGTTTTATTATAGGAAAGGCAGCATCAGTTTTTGAAAATTACCATGCTGTTCAAAGCCAGTCTTATGGTCCAGAAGCCCGAGGTGGTGCAGCCAGATCTGAAGTAATAATTTCAGATGAAAAGATTGGATATCCAAGACCTGTAGGTGTTGACTGTCTTGTTGCAATGTCACAGGAATCATTTGACACATATAGGGATGATATTAGAGATGACGCTGTAATAATAGTAGACCCTGATCTTGTTAAAAAGCATGAAATTGGAAGGAAACTATACAAGGTTCATGCGTTAAAAATTGCTGAAGAATTAGGTAATAAGATTGTCACAAACATTGTAATGGTAGGGGCTTTCACTAGCATTTATGGTTTACTCAAGCCTGAAGCCGTGAAAGAATCTGTAATTGATAGTGTACCAAAGAGATTTACTGAACTTAATGTAAAAGCTTTTGAAAGAGGTTTAGAGGCAGGAAAAAATGCCCTTAAAGAGCTATGATAAAAAAATAGACCATGATCTTGGAATTCCTCTGCAGGATGATTATTTTTACGATGAGCCTGAGGAAATAATTGAAAATAAAACGATGCCGGAACTTGAAAGTACTGTTAAACTTGTAACTGAGAGAGCAAAGATGGGAAAAAAAAGAACCATACAGGCTGATGTGCTAATAATCGGAGCAGGAATATCCGGAATGCAAGCTGCTTTGGATGTTGCAGATAAAGGTTACAAGGTTGTAATAATTGATAAAACATCAACAATTGGTGGAGCGATGGTAAAACTTGATAAAACATTTCCAACCAATGATTGCTCGATTTGTACAGCTGCACCAAAAATGGTTGAACTATCGCGTCATCCTAACATTGAATTAATTACATATGCTGATGTAAATTCATTAGAAGGAAAACCTGGAGATTTCAAGGTAAATATTTGGCGTAAAAGTAAATATGTTGATCCAGACAAGTGTACAGGTTGTGATGATTGCGCTGAGGTATGTCCAGTTGAAATAGTTAATCCCTTTGATGAAAAACTTTCAACACGTAAAGCAATTTATATCGAATTTCCACAGGCTGTCCCTATTGTTTATACTATAGATTATGAGAATTGTATAGGGTGTGGTTCATGTGATAGAGTATGTGAACCAGAGGCAATTACTTTTCTTGAAAAATCAGAGGAAATAGAGGTAAGTGTTGGAGCGGTAATCGTTGCAACAGGTTTTGAAGTATTTGAACCAGTTGAAATGAGAAAAGAATATGGTTATGGAAAATATGATAATGTAATCACAGCCTTACAATTTGAAAGGTTACTTTCTTCTTTTGGTCCAACTGAAGGTAAAGTTCGCCGGCCATCTGATGCAAAATTACCAAAGAGCATTGGATGGATTCAATGTGTAGGTTCACGTAGTGAACAACTTGGTTTTCCGTATTGTTCAAGAGTATGTTGCATGTATGCTACAAAGGAGGCATCTATTGCAAAAGAAGCCAATCCAGAAATTGATATCACTATTTATTATATGGATATTCGTGCATATGGAAAAGATTTCCAACAGTATTATGATCATGCAAAAGAATTAGGTGTAAAATACGTTAGAGGAAGACCTTCATCTGTTTATGAAAATCCTGATAAAAGTATTACAATAAAATATAAGGATACTTTAACTGGAAAAATTGAGGAAAATACAGTTGACATGTTGGTATTATCAACTGCTATTATGCCAAATAAGGACAATAAAAGAGTTGGAAAGGCACTTGGAATTGAAGTTGATGATAATGGTTTTTTCAAACAGGATTCTCTACTAACAGATCCAATTCAATCCACAAAAAAAGGTATCTTTCTTGCTGGTTGTATACAAGGACCAAAAGATATTCCAGATAGTGTTTCTATGGCAAGTGGAGCTGCTGCAAAGGCTGTTGCTCCAATAAAAAATAGGAAAAAACATATTGGTAAGAATTTTCCTCCAGAGCGAGATGTATCTCATGAAAAACCTCGCATAGGTGTTTTTATTTGTCATTGTGGAAAAAATATTGCAAATTACCTTGATGTAGAAAAGGTAACTGAGGAAACTAAAAAACTACCAAATGTTGAATTTTGCGATCATATGATGTTTGTATGTTCTGAGGATAGCTGTAAAAAAATAAAGGAAACTTCTAAAGAGAAAGGTTTAAACAGAGTAATTGTTGCTGCGTGTTCTCCAAGAACTCATGGTGGTCTATTTCAAGACACATTGATGGAAGCAGGTCTAAATAAGTACCTATTTGAAATGGCAAACATACGTAATCACTGTTCCTGGGTACATTCAGATAACTGGGATGCAGCAACAAAAAAGGCAATAGATCTTGTAAGATCATCTGTTGCAAAAGCAAGACACCTTCAGGCATTAAGCGAAGAGGAGTTTTCAATATATCCAAAAACCTTGATTATTGGTGGTGGAGTTTCTGGAATGAAAGCAGCCATTGCACTTGCAGATATGGGCATTAAATCAATCATTTTAGAAAAAGAACCAGAACTTGGTGGCAGATTAAAAAATCTACATTCAATGTTTCCATCTGATACCAAGACTGAAGATATTATTAATCCATTGATTAAAAAAATTAATAAAAACAAAAAAATAACTGTTATGGCAGGTTCAGAACTTGATGAACTTGAAGGTTATATTGGAAATTATAAGGGTAAAGTTAAACAAAAAGATAAAAAGAAAGAAATTGAGTTTGGAACAATTATTGTTGCAACAGGTTTTAAGGAAATAGATCTCAAAGGTAAATATCAATACGGTAAAAATACAAATATCTTGACACAAACAGAACTTGAGACTAAATTGAAAAATAATGATTTGAAAGAACCTAAAAATGTTATATTTATTAATTGCGCAGGAGCAATGGATGAGGAAAGACCTTACTGTTGTAGGGTTGGTTGCGGAGTATCTATTAAGAATGCAAAATTAATATCACAGAAATATCCAAAATCAAAGGTATATCTATTATATAGAGATATGAGAGTTTTTGGAAAGGAAGAAGAAGAATATTACGCTGATGTTTTGAAAAATTATCATGTTATTACAATTCGATATCCTAGTGATAAAAAACCAGAGGTTATTTTAGACAAAAAGAATCCAAAAAATGGGTCTATTCAAATTAAGGTTTATGATGATATTTTAAACGAGGAAATGACGCTCCCTGCCGATCTTGTTGTATTAACTGCAAATACAGAAGGAGGCGCCGGAACTGAAAAACTTAAAAATATGTTAAAAGTACCAGTTGACTCTGCAGGATTTTTCATTGAAACGCATGCAAAAATCAAACCTCTTGATTTTTCAACTTCTGGAGTCTATATGTGTGGTGCTGCACACTATCCAAAAAATTTGGTAGATTCTATTGCTCAAGCAGAAGGCGCAGCATCTAGAGCTGCAATTCCAATAGCACAGGAAAGGATGAAGGGAGAGGGAATAGTATCTGAAGTGATAGAAGATAAATGTAGAGGTTGTGGAACATGTGTTGAGGCCTGTGCATATTCTGCTATTGACTTGATACCATATTCAAAAGATACAGCTAAAATGGTTGCAAGCGTAAATAGGGCACTCTGTAAAGGATGTGGCAGTTGTGCTGCAGCATGCTTGAATAGTGCTATTGAACAGAAAGGTTATGACAGTAAACAAATCAATGTAATGATTGCTGCACTACTTGATGAGGAGGCTGGTAAATGAGCAAGGTCACTGAAAAATTTGTTGATATTAATTCAATGAATCTTAAAAAGGGAGAACTTGTAAAAGAAGTCGAAGAGCTTTGTGGTGAAAACCTATTTGGCTGTTATCAATGTGGAACTTGTTCTGCAGGTTGTCCATATGTTGAGGATATGGATCTTTCTCCTGATGAAGTGATAAGATATGTTATTCTTGACAGAAAAGAGGTTCTTAATTCCAAGACTATCTGGTTATGTTCTGCATGCTTTACATGTGCTGAACGTTGTCCTCGTGATATTAATATTACAAAAATAATGGAAGCTTTACGTCAGATTATTTTAAGGAAAAATATTGATAAAACCAAACTAACAAAAATTACAAAAGAGGAAAAAGAAACAATTCCTCAATTAGCGTTTGTATGTTTATTTAGAAAAAATGTAGGTTAGAAAAAATGAAGCTGTTATATTACCCTGGATGTACACTGAAGACATCAGCAAAAAACCTTGAGAAATCAGCATTTGCAATAATGGATGCTTTAGGCCATGAAATCGCAGAGATGGAAGATTGGAATTGCTGTGGAGTGGTATCATCTCTTACAGATGACGATTTAATGCATCACCTTGCAACATTAAGAAACCTGATTCACGTAGAAGATCAAGGCGAAGAAAAAATTGTGACTTTATGTGATATGTGTTGCAATACCTTAAAACAAACTAACTTGCGAATGAAGGAAAAACCAGATGATCTTGAAACTCTAAACCTATTCATGGATAGAGAAAATGATTATAAAGGAACTGTAAAGGTGCTTCATTTCCTAGAATTCCTAAGAGATGAAGTAGGTTTTAGCGTTCTAAAGAAAATGGTTAAAAATCCTTTGAAAGGGATGAAGATAATGCCATATTATGGATGTATGCTACTCCGACCTAGAGAAGTTGCAATTGATGATGCAGAAGAACCAACTATTATGAAAGATCTTCTTAAAGCACTTGGTGCTGATGTCATTGATAACCCATTTAAAATTGAATGTTGCGGATCATATCATACAATAGAAGAAAAGAACCTGGTTTCAAATAGGGCAAATAAAATTACAAATTTTGCAATAGAGAGGGGAGCTGATGCAATAATGCTTTCTTGTCCACTTTGCAGATTTAATTTGGATGTTAGAGGAAAAGAAGCAGAAAAGATGTATAACAATTATAAACAGATCCCTGTTTACTATTACTCTCAGCTTATAGCTGTTGCATTAGGTTTGGATCCAAAATGTTGTGGATTTGAAGACCATGCAGTGGATCCAGTCCTATTATTAAAGAAAAAGGGGGTTTTTGAAAAATAAGCGAAAATGTTAAAAATTTTATAAAATGGTGATTTTATGAGTAAGGAGATAAAAGGAAAGAAAAAAGAAGCCGGAAAAAAGAAAAAACTACAACTTGCATTTTATTGGGCTGCTAGTTGTGGTGGATGTGAAATTGCAGTTCTTGATATAAATGAAAAAATTCTTGATGTGGTAGCAATTGCAGACGTTCTTTTTTGGCCTGTTGCAATGGATTTTAAATATAAGGACGTTGAAGCTATGAAAGATAATCATATTGATGTTTGTTTCTTCAATGGATCTATTAGAACAGAAGAACAAGAGCACATTGCAAAATTACTTAGAAAGAAATCCAAAGTAATGGTTGCTTTTGGAGCCTGTGCAGTTAATGGAGGAATTCCAGGACTTGCAAATATTGCTAATAGAGAAGAGGTGTTCAATGTTGCATATCTAGATAATCCTTCAACTGATAATCCTAAAAAAATTACTCCAAAAACCTCTGTTAAAGTAAAAGAAGGAACACTTACTTTACCAGAATTTTATGATACGGTTAGAACACTTGATCAAACTATAGATGTTGATTATTATTTACCAGGATGTCCACCAACACCAGATATGATTATGACTGCTGTTGGTGCTATTGCAGAAAACAAATTACCACCAAAGGGTTCAATTATTGGTCCATTAAAATCTGTTTGTGATGAATGTCGTTTTGAAAAATCTGAAAAGAAGATCAAACAGATAAAAAGGATTTATGAACTTGATAAATGGGAAGAAAAATGTCTTTTAGAGCAAGGTGTGGTATGTCTAGGACCAGCAACTAGAGGAGGCTGTGATGCACGTTGTCTTGATGCAAATATGCCTTGTACTGGTTGTGGAGGACCAACTCCTAATTCACTTGATCAAGGTGCTAAAATGATGTCAGCACTTGCTTCCATTCTAGGAATTGAAGGTGAAGAAAAAATGAGTGATGAAGAAGTTGAGAAATTAATAGATCAAATTGTCGATCCAATAGGGACCTTTTACAAATATGGCCTGCCTAGTGCTCTTATAAATAGGAAGGTGATGAAAAAATGAAAACAATAACAATTGATCCAATTACCCGTCTTGAAGGTCATGGTAAAATTAGTATTTTCTTAGATGGAAAAGGAGATGTAGAAAACGCATATTTACAGATTCCTGAGTTAAGAGGTTTCGAGCGTTTTGCTCAGGGTAGAAGAGCAGAGGATATGCCACAAATCACATCTAGAATTTGTGGGGTTTGTCCAGTTGCTCATCATTTTGCGGCAACAAAAGCATTAGATGCTGCCTTTAATGTTGATCCCCCCTCTGCTGCAAAAAAACTTAGAGAATTAATGTACTCTGGTTATTACATATATGATCATATACTTCATTTTTATTTCCTTGGAGGTCCTGATTTTGTAGTAGGACCTGATGCACCTGCAGCCAAAAGAAATGTTCTTGGAGTAATTGAGAAGGCAGGTTTAGAAATTGGAAAGGAAGTAATAAAACACAGAGCATATGGTCAGAAAATTACAGCAATCCTTGGTGGAAAGGCAACACATCCTGTTTGTGGACTACCCGGAGGCGTATCAAAGGGTCTAAACAAAGATGAAGTAAAGGATATTAAGGATATGACAAAATCCTGTATTAATTTTGCACAGTTTTCTTTAAAATTATTTAATGACATAGTACTACAAAATAAGGTTTATGTAGATCTTATTTTAAGCGATCCTTATCAATTAAAAACATACAATATGGGACTTGTTGATAAAAACAACAAGACAAATTTCTATGACGGTAAAATACGAGTTACTGATCAACAAGGTAAAGAGAAAGTGAAATTCGATGTAAAGGACTATACTAAATATGTTGCAGAACATGTTGAAGAATGGTCATATATAAAATTTCCTTATCTTAAAAGTGTAGGATGGAATGGCTTTAAGGATGGAAAAGATAGTGGAATTTATCGTGTTGGACCATTAGGTAGACTTAATGCTTCTGAGGGAATGGCGACTCCTCTTGCTGACAAAGAGTACAAAAAAATGTTTGAAACTCTTGGAGGAAAAGCAATAAACTCAACTCTTGCATTTCATTGGGCTAGACTAATTGAACTTTTATATGCAACAGAAAGAGCAATGGAGCTAGTAAATGATCCTGAGATTACTTCGACAAAAATAAGAAATCCAGTCGGTGAACCCGGCGAGGGAATTGGAGTTACCGAAGCTGCACGTGGAACATTAATTCATCATTATAAACTAGATAAGAAAGGTCTTATTGACAAGGCAAACTTGATTGTTGCAACAACAAACAATTCAGGTGCTATCAACATGTCAATTCGAGATGCAGCAATGGGTATAATAAAGAAGGGAAAAGTAAACGATGGACTACTTAACATGGTAGAGATGGCATTCCGTGCATATGACCCATGTTTTGCATGTGCTACTCATACTTTACCTGGTGGAATGCCTCTAGAAGTAAATATTTATGATAACAATAAAAAACTTTACAAAACAATGAGACAAAATCTGTAGAGGATATAAAAATATGAAGACAATAATCCTAGGAGTTGGAAATAAAATATTAGGGGACGATGGAGTAGGTATTCATGTTACAGATGAATTAAAAAAACACATCAAAGACCCAAATATCACAATTGATGATGCAGTTACAGGAGGAATGAACCTTTTAGAGTTACTCCTAGGATATGATAAAGCAATAATAGTTGATGCTGTAAAAACTAATGAAGGTGAAGTTGGAGAGGTAAAAAGAATACCTCTTGATAACTTCTCAACAATGCATTCCTGTAATCCTCACGATGTTTCGTTAACAGAGGCTATTGAAATTGCAAAGAAAATGGGGGAGGAGAAAATCCCTCAAGAGATAATTATTATTGGAATAATTATGAAAGAAATTCCATGTGAATTTAAAGAAAAATTAAGTAAAAGAATTGAAGCAGCTGTTCCAAAAGCTGTTGAAATGACTTTAAATGAAATTAAAAAGGATATAAAAATCTCGATTTGAGGTGATAAAAATATGACAGAAAAGTTTGAACCAAATATTATTGGTTTTTTATGCAACTGGTGTTCTTATGCAGGTGCAGATCTAGCAGGAACTAGTAGGATAAAATACCCTCCTAATATAAAATCAATTCGCGTGATGTGCTCAGGGCGCGTAGATCCTGTTTTTATTCTTGAAGCTTTGAAAAAGGGTGCAGATGGCGTTCTTGTTGCTGGATGTCACCCAGGGGATTGTCACTATCAATCTGGTAATTACAAAACAAATAGGAGAATCAAACTTCTAAAAAAACTCCTTGGCGAACTTGCAATAGATCCGGATAGAGTGAAATTTGAATATGTATCTGCATCTGAAGGACAAAAATTTGCAAGTGTTGTAACTGAGTTTGTTGATGAACTTAAAAAGATGGGACCCAACCCATTAAAAGAAGTGAAAGTATGAAAATTGATATTGAAAAATTAAAGAAAATCGTTGGAGAAAAAAACCTTTCTGATAATCTTGCAGATCTCTACGTTTATGGGGCAGATGCATCAGTGCATCAAGCACTTCCTACTGTTATTGTAAAACCAAAAACAATAGAAGATGTACAAAAAATTGTAAGATATGCCAATCAAAATAAAATCCCAGTCATTGCAAGAGGAGCGGGGTCTGGTACATCTGGTCATACTGTTCCAATAGATGGCGGAATAATTCTTGATATGAAACGGATGAACCATATAATTGAGATTAATCCTGAGGATATGCTTGTTAGAGTTGAACCTGGTGTTGTTGATGATGATTTAAATCGTGCTCTAAAACCTTTAGGTCTTTTTTATCCACCTGCACCTGCTTCCAGTAGAATTGCTACAATAGGTGGTGAGATAGCTGCCAATGCATCTGGAGTAAGATCTGTAAAATATGGTGCAACAAGAGATTATGTAATGGCTATGAAGGTAGTCCTTGCAAATGGTAAACTAGTAAACCTAGGTTCTAACACAAGAGTTCATTCATCAGGTTATCAACTTGAAAGATTAATAGTAGGTTCAGAGGGAACTCTAGGTATTGTTGTTGAGGCAACAATGGGTATTAGACCGATTCCAAAATATAGATGTCTTGCTGTAGCAAATTTTGATAAACTTGAAGATGCAGGTAATGCAATTTCTGATATTATCTCAAGTGGTGCTGAACCTTCAATGCTTGAATTGATGGATAAAATTGGTATAATTGCAGTAAACAAAGCAATGGATCTCAATTTACCTGAAGTTGCAGCAATTATAATGTTTGAAGCAGATGGAAATGTAAAAAAAGCAGTTGATTTTGAAATTGAAAAGATGAAAAAGATATGCGAAAAACACAATGGTACAGGTATTGAGATGAGTTATGATCTTGCAGAAAGAACAAGGCTTTTCAGCGGTAGAAAAAAATTGTTTGCTTCACTTTCCAGATATAAAGAAGGAATAATTTGTACAGATTTGGCCGATGACATGGGTGTTCCAAATTCAAAGATAGCAGTTACAGCTAAAAAAATTCATGAGATAGCGGAAAGAAACAATGTAATAATGGCTGTTTATGGACATTGCGGATCTGGAGTAATTCATACAAAAATTATGCTTGACCCAAAGAAAAAGAGCCAATGGAAGGATGCAGAAAAGGTAATCGAAGAATTATATGATTATGTTCACTCTATCGGTGGTGTCACATCTGCTGAACATGGAATAGGGCTTTCCAAAGCACCTCCATGGAAAAAAGCTAGAAGTGATATTTTACCAGTTATGAGATCAATTAAGAAAGCACTTGATCCAAACAACATTTTGAATCCACATAAATTACACGATGCACCAGATGATTGGGTTGGAGCAACTAATCTTAGATATAAGGTGGGATAGGATAATGGGAGTAATTGGTAAGTTATTTTATTATAAGAAAAAAGGAAATCTTAAGAGATTAAAGAAATGGGAAGGTGAACTAAATAAGTGTATAAGATGTGGTTATTGTTACGAGCTTTGTCCACTTTTTAAATCCCAAAACTGGGAGTCTGATACTCCACGTGGAAAATTAATGCTAATTTATGGTATGATTTCAGGTGAAATTGAACCAAATCAACAAATTGTTGAAAAGCTCTTCCAATGTTTTTATTGTAAGAATTGTAGCGATAACTGTTCTGCTGGTGTTCCTGTTACAGATATTTTAACAGACGCGAGAGCAGATCTTATTGAAGCAGGATTTGACGTTGAAGGAACAATTGTAAATATCAATGAGGATCTCTGTAGTGTCTGTGGAGTATGTGTCCCTGTCTGTAAATATGATGCCTTATCAATTGAAAAGGTAGGAAAAGATGAAAATAAAATTGTTGTTGATAAGATAGAATGTAGAGGATGCGGTTTATGTGTAGCAGCTTGTCCTTCTGGTGCTATTTCTCAAAAAGAAGGTTGTGAGGTAACACTTCCTGAACTCCATAAAAAGGTTACAGATCTTCTCAAGGAAAACAAGGATATGAAAGCAATAGTATTTTGTTGCAATTGGTCGCTATTTCCTGGAATGCAACTAAGTGAATCACCAACTCTTGTTAAAACAAACTATGGTTTAATTGTTAGTATGTGCTCAGGTCGTGTTGCTCCAGAACTAGTACTAAATGCAATTGAAGAGGGTGCATGGGGAGTAATGGTTGCTGGTTGTCCACCTGAAGAATGTGACCATGATGGTAACTATAAGACAAGAAGAAGACTAGTACTACTAAGAAACATGTTAAAAGAATTAAATATTGAACCTGAAAGAATTAAATTAGATTGGTTTTCAACAAAAGAATCTGCTAAACTTACCAAGTCAATTGATGATTTTGTTAAAAAATTAGAAAAATTAGGTCCAATTAAAAAAATGGAAGAAAGTAAGAAAATTGGAGGCTGAAAAATGGGAGAAAAATTTGAACCAAATATCATAGGGTTTTTGTGCAATTGGTGCTCTTATGCTGGAGCAGACCTTGCTGGAACTAGTAGAATACAATATCCACCAAATCTGAAAGTGATTCGTGTTATGTGTTCAGGTAGGGTTAATCCAATTTTTGTTATAAATGCCCTTCAACAAGGCGCAGATGGTGTACTCATTGGTGGTTGTCACCCTGGAGATTGTCACTATGAACGAGGAAATTACTTGGCAAGACGCCGAATGGCAGTTTTGAAAAAATTACTGGAATATACTGGAATTGATCCAAATAGAGTTAGAATGACATGGGTGTCAGCTGCAGAAGGTGTAAAATTTGCTGAAGTTGTAAAAGAAGTAACTGAAGATATTAGAAAATTAGGACCAATGCAGCATTTTAAGAGGGAGAATAAATGGTAGATAATAATCAGTTAAGAGAAGCAGTTAAAAAAACAATATCAAGAGATGATGTAAAATATGTTGTAGGTTATGAGAAAGGAACCTACGGATTTCAAACTACTCCCTGCTTTGCATACAAACCTGAAGATGCTGATAAATTTATTTTTTCACCATTATGTGTTCATAACCTCTCTGTTTTTCCCATGCTTGAAGAAAAGCCTCCACTTCGAAAAGGAGAAGAACCAGATAAACGCAAAATTGGAGTTGTTGTAAAAGGTTGTGATTCAAGAGCGATAGTTCAAATATTACAGGAAAAAGGTTTAGATCGTGATAAGGTTGTTATAATTGGAATACCTTGTACTGGAGTTGTTGATCCAAAAAAACTGGAAAAGATGTTTCCTGGTCATATAAAAAATGTTGAAGTTAAGGATGATGATGATAAATTCGCAGTAACGGTAGATGGAAAAACCCAGAAAATACAAAAGAGTGAACTCATTCCCGATAAGTGTAAAACCTGTGAATATCCAACGCCTATTTTATACGATATTTTAATTGGTAAAGAAATTAAAAGCAATAAAAATGAAGATTATAAAAAAGTAAATGAATTCGAAAAGAAATCACTTAAGGATAAATGGGAATATTGGGAAAAACAATTTGATAAATGCATTCGATGTTATGCTTGTCGTAATGCTTGTCCACTTTGTTATTGTAAGGAATGTATGGTTGATCAATTAAATCCTCAATGGGTTCGACGTTCTGTAAATATTTCAGAAAATACAGCATGGAATCTTTTAAGAGCATTTCACTTAGCAGGTAGATGTATTGGATGTGGACAATGTGAACGATCTTGTCCAATGGACATTCCTCTCATGGAACTTAATAAAAAAATTGAAAAAGAAATCAGAGAAATGTTCGAATACGAAGCTGGAGTAAATGCTGAAGAAAAACCATTGCTGGCGATGTTTAAACCCGATGATCCGGAGGAATTTATTTTGTGAGGTGATAAAAGATGGATAGTTTATTGTTATCAAAAAATGACTTACCAAAATTCATGACTGAACTAATTAAGAAAAATAAGGTTTTTGCTCCTGTTGAAAGTAACGGAACAATAATTTATGAACAGATTACAAAACCATCTGAGATGAATTTGGATTTTTGTAAATCTGAATATCCACCTAAGGCATTAATATTAAACCAAACAGAGACATTGTTTAAATTTACCCCTGGTACAAAGGCAAAGATCGAATCAGTTGATATCGATGAAAAAAAGATAATATTTGGAATAAGACCATGTGATGCAAAAAGTATTGCGATTCTCGAACATGCTTTCAAGGGAGACTACAAAGACCCTTATTTTTTGAAAAAAAGGGAAAATACTGTTCTTGTGGGATTAAGCTGTACCAAACCAGAGATTAACTGTTTCTGTACATCCTTTGACGATACACCTGCATCATCTAAATATCTGGATATTTTACTAACTGACATTGGTGATAATTATTATGTTGAGGTAACAAATGATAAAGGAAAACTGCTGACAAAATCAATGAGTCAGTTATTCAAACCTGCAAAGGACAGCGATATTAAGAAGAAAAAGGAAGTTGAGAAAAAAGCAGTTGATATTATTTCCCGCCATCAAAAAACAAATGGAATTGCAGATAAGCTTGACAAGATATTTGAGCATCCCTTTTGGAAGGATATTGCCTTTAAATGTGTCGGCTGTGGAACTTGTACTTATCTTTGTCCTACTTGTCACTGTTTTGATATTCAAGATGAGTCTACTCTTACAAAAGGTGCACGAGTTAGAGTTTGGGATACTTGTATGAATCCTGAATATACTCTTCATGCATCTGGTTATAATCCAAGACCTGCAAGAACAAATAGGGTAAGAAACAGGATTTATCATAAATATAATTATTATCCTAAGAATTTCGATGTTATTGCATGTGTTGGATGCGGTCGTTGTATTGATTTGTGTCCAGTAAATATTGATATTATTGATGTTGTAACTCGTGCAGGGGAGGTGAAACCATGAAGGATAATCCTTATCAACCTTGGCTTGCAAATATTGAAGAGATAAGAGATGAAGTTGGTGGTCAAAGACCTATCAAGACATTTAAACTAAAATTCCAAGATAAAGAATTACAAAATAATTTTTCATATATACCTGGTCAATGTGCAATGGTAAGCCTTTTTGGAGAAGGAGAATGTTTCTTTGCAATCTCCTCTTCACCAACAAAGAAGGGTTTTATCGAAGTAAGTGTAATGAAACTTGGAAAGGTAACCTCTGCTTTACATGATTTAGAACCGGGTGACATAGTAGGTGTTAGAGGACCCTATGGTAATAATTTTGATGTTAAGGGTTGGAAGGGAAAAAACCTTATTTTCATAGGAGGAGGAATTGGTCAAGCACCACTGAGATCTCTAATAAATTATGTTGTTGATAATAGAAAAGACTATGGTAAGTTAGATATCATTTATGGAGCTAGGACCTCAAAGGATATAAGTTATAAAGATGAATTTGCAGAACTTGAGAAAAGAAAGGATGTAGACGTTCATCTTTCAATTGATGTAAAGGAAGAAGGTTGGAAGAAATTTGTAGGTTTTGTTCCTGACAACCTTTTAAAGGTTAAACCTTCACCAAAGAATTCAATTGCTATTACTTGTGGTCCCCCAATTATGATTAAATTTGTTATTCAAAACTTAGAGAAATTAGGATTTACTGAGGACCAGATTTTTACTACACTTGAAATGAGAATGAAATGTGGAATTGGAAAATGCGGTCGTTGTAATATTGGAAATCTATATGTTTGTAAAGACGGTCCTGTGTTTTCCTATAAACAACTTAAAAATATTTATGGTGAAAGATAGGCGATTGATATGAAAATCGGAATCTATGTTTGTCAATGTGGGATTAACATTGCCCATACTGTAGATACTGAAAGAGTGGTAGAACTTGTTAAAAATCTACCAAATGTTGAAGTTGCGCGTGATTACAAGTATATGTGTTCTGATCCCGGACAAGAACTAATTAAAAAGGATATAAAAGAGTTAAAGCTTGATAGGGTTATTGTTGCAAGCTGTTCTCCACGAATGCATGAACCAACTTTTAGAAAAGTTCTTGAAGAAAGTGGTCTTAATCCTTACTTTTTTGAAATGGTAAATCTAAGAGAACAATGTTCATGGGTTCATGAGGACAAAGAACAAGCAACTCTAAAAGCTGTAGGTCTTATTGAAGGTGCTGTTGCTAGAGCAACATTTCTTGAACCACTTGAAAAAAAAGAAGTAAGTGTTATTCCAAAGGCTCTTGTTGTTGGAGGAGGCATTGCTGGTATTCAAGCAGCACTTGAAATTGCTGAAAAGGGTTTCAAGGTATATCTAGTTGAGCGTAGCCCTAGTATTGGTGGACGTATGGCTCAGCTTGATAAAACTTTCCCAACTCTTGATTGCTCAGCTTGTATTCTAACCCCTAAAATGGTTGATGCTGCAAGTCATCCAAATATTGAGCTTCTTACATATTCTGAGATTGAAAGTGTCGATGGTTACATTGGTAACTTCAAGGTTAAAATTAGGAAAAAACCAAGATATGTAAATGAAGATATATGCGTTGGATGTGGTGCCTGTGCTGAAGCATGCAGATTGCACGAAAGGGTTCTTAGTGAATTTGACATGAATCTTGGAAAGAGAAGTGCAATATACGTTCCTTTTCCACAGGCAGTTCCGTTAAGATACACAATTGATCCCACTAAATGTATTTATTTAAAGACTGGTAAGTGCGGTGATCATCCTCTTTGTATGGAGGCATGTGATAGAGAAGCAATTGATTTTAATCAGAAAGAAGAAATCATTGATATAGAGGTTGGTACAATTGTTGTAGCAACTGGTTATGATTTATTTGATGCAAAATTAAAACCTGAATATGGTTATGGTAAGTTTGAAAATGTAATTACAGGACTTGAATTTGAGCGTCTTGTTTCTGCTTCAGGACCAACAAGTGGTCACATTGAAATCAATGGAAAAGAACCAAAAAAGGTTGTTTTCATCCAATGTGTTGGTTCAAGGGACAAAGAAACAAATGAGTATTGTTCTCGTGTATGCTGTATGTATACAGCAAAACAAGCTCATATGGTTAAAGAAAAGATTCCTAGCTCAGAATTAATCATTTATTACACTGATGTAAGGGCTTTTGGTAAGGGCTTTGAAGAATTTTATAATCGTGTTCAAGGAGAAGGAGTAACCTATAGACGTAGGGAACTTAATGACCCGATACAAATAAATAAGATAGGAGAAAAGGTTGTTGTAAAAGCAGAGGGCCATCCTGATGTTGAGGCTGACCTTGTTGTTCTTGCAACAGCAATTGTTCCACGTATAGATAGTAAAGACCTTGTTAGAGTTTTAAATATTAATCAGAGTGCTGATGGCTTCATGCTTGAGGCTCACCCAAAGCTACGTCCAGTTGATACATTTACAGATGGTATTTATCTTGCTGGATGCTGTCAAGGACCAAAGGATATCCCTGATGCTGTAGCTCAAGCTAGTGGTGCTGCAGTTAGAGCCTCTGAACCTCTTGCTGCAGGAAAAGTACTAGTTGAGGCCATTTCTGCAAACATTGATGATGATCTTTGTAGTGGTTGTAGGATATGTGAGGACCTTTGTGCCTACTCTGCACTTGAGTTTGATGAAAAAGATAAGATTATGAGAGTTAATGACGTCATGTGTAAAGGTTGCGGATCTTGTGCATCTGCCTGTCCAACCGGTGCAATCTCAATGAGACATTTTGACATTAAACAAATACTTGCGCAAATAAGGGGGCTTGCAAAATAGGAGGGTTATGATATGAAAATTGGTGTTTATGTTTGTGAATGTGGAATCAATATTGGTGCAACAGTTGATGTGGAAAAGGTAGCAGAATATGCTAAAACATTACCAAATGTTGCAGTTTCAAGATATTACAAATATATGTGTTCAGATCCTGGTCAAGATCTTATTAAGAATGATATAAAAGAAGAGAAGCTAGACAAGATAGTTGTTGCATCTTGTTCTCCTCGTATGCATGAACCAACTTTTAGAAAAGTTTTGGAGGATTCTGGTGTAAATCCATATTGTTTAGATATGATTAACATTAGAGAGCAGTGTTCCTGGGTACATAAAGATAAGGATATGGCTACTGAAAAAGCTAAACAATTGGTTGAAAGCGCAGTACTTAAAGCATCATTATTAAAACCACTTGAGAAAAAGGCAGTAGATGTTACACCAGCTGCTCTAGTTATCGGAGGTGGTATTGCCGGTATTCAAGCAGCACTTGATATAGGAGATATGGGCTTTAAGACATATCTAGTTGAACAAACACCAAGTATTGGTGGACGTATGGCTCAACTTGATAAAACTTTCCCAACTCTTGATTGTTCAGCATGTATTCTTACTCCTAAGATGGTTGATGTAGCTCGTCATCCAAATGTTGAACTTTTCACTTATTCAGAGGTTGTTGGAATCGATGGTTATATAGGTAATTTTGATGTAAAGATCAAAAAAAAGCCACGTTATATTGACGTAGAAAAATGTACTGGATGTGGTGAATGTTTTAATGGATGTCCAGTAGAAATGCCCAATGAATTTGATATGGAAAAAGGAACTAGACATGCAATATACACACCTTTTCCACAGGCAGTTCCTCTAAAAGCAACAATTGACAAAAGAGGTATGCATCCTTGTAGAGATGTCTGTCCTGCTGGAGTTGGTGCACCAGGTTATGTTACTCTTGTTGGTCGAGGTAAGTTTTATGAGGCATTACGTGTAATTAAAGAGCGTCTTCCATTTCCATCTGTTTGTGGAAGAGTTTGTCATAGACCATGTGAGAGTGCTTGCACTAGAAAGGATGTTGATGAACCGATTGGTATTGCCCATTTAAAGCGATTTGTTGGTGATTTAGAGCTTCACATCCCTGCAATGGAAGTTCCTCCAATCGAGACCAGAGCAGAAAGTGTTGCAATTATTGGGGGTGGGCCTGCAGGTCTTACGGCAGCTCATGATCTTGCCTTAAAAGGTTACCATGTAACTGTCTTTGAATCGGCACCTGTCTTGGGTGGTATGATGAGATGGGGCATTCCTGCTTTTCGTCTTCCAAAGGAAATTATCGAGCGTGAAATATCAGACATTCTTGCACTTGGAGTACGCGTGCAATTAAATACAATGCTTGGTAGGGATTTCACAATACCAGATTTATTTAAAAGAGGCCATAAGGCAGTATTTTTAGCAGTTGGTGCACAAAATGGAAAAAAGATGAGTATTCCTGGTGAAGAGTTTGACGGAGTATTTCAGGCTATTGACTTTTTAAAGGAGATAAATCTAGGAAAGATAATTTCAACTCCAATAGCAGAAATCGATGATGAGCTATGTATCGGCTGTGGAAAATGTGCTGAATCCTGCTATTATGGAATAATTCATCTTGAACCTGATAAACTAGATCCAAAAAAACAATATCCAACAATACATAAGAAATATCTTTGTAAAGGCTGTGGTAAATGTGCTCGAGTTTGTCCTTCTAGAGCAATTAAACTAAGTGGTTTTAAGGATATTGCTCCTAAGATCGGTAAAAAAGTAATGGTAATTGGCGGAGGAAATGCAGCACTTGATACAGCAAGATCAGCTTTAAGGTTAGGTGCTGATGAAGTGGCAATTTTGTATAGACGTTCACGTGAGGAGATGCCAGCAGAACCTGATTGGGAAATTGATGAAACTGAAGCTGAAGGTGTTCAACTAGTATATCTAGTTGCACCAACAAAAGTAATTGGTGATGATAAAGGAAAAGTAAAGGCTATAGAATGTGTAAGAATGGAACTTCTCGATGAACTTGATAATAGTAAAAGACGTAGGATTAAACCAATACCAAATTCTGAGTTTACTTTAGATTGCGACAGTGTTATTCTTGCAATTGGTCAAGAGGTTGATACAGATGTTTTAGCAAAGGATGTTAAACTAGAGGTTACACCATGGAGTTCTAAAAGAGTAGATCCTGCTTCATTTCCAAAAAATGGAGTTGATGATATTGAATTGACACCCTGGAGTACGATTCATGCAGATCCTATTACTCTGGAAACAAACATTAAAGGGGTTTTTAGTGGTGGTGATGCAGTATGGGGCGCAGGGACAATAATTGAAGCAATTGGTGCTGGTAAAGAGGCAGCAGTTTCGATTGATAGATATCTAAATAAAAAGAATTTAAGAGCAGGTCGTGAAGAAAAACCAGAGATTGCACAACCCTCCATTGAAGGTGTTAGAAAGAAAGCAAAAGTTCCTATGAGATACATGCCAGTAAAAGACAGGGTGGATAATTTCAAGGAAGTTGAAATTGGTTATTCTGAGGAAGAAGCAATTGAGGAAGCTCAACGTTGTTTAGATTGTGGTGGGTGTTCTGAATGTTTCGAGTGTGTTCAAACTTGTGAGGCTGGAGCAATCAATCATGATGCAAAACCTGAAATTGTTGATGTTAAGGTAGGTGCAATAGTTGTTGCTACTGGTTTTGACTTATTTGATCCATTAGCAAAACCTGAATATGGTTATGGAAAATATAAAAATGTTATTACAGGAATTGAGTTCGAACGTATTGTTTCTGCTTCTGGACCAACCAGTGGCCACATTGAGGTAAAAGGTAAAGAGCCAAATAAAGTCGTATTTATCCAATGTGTTGGTTCTAGAGACAAGCAGACAAATGAATATTGTTCACGTGTATGTTGTATGTACACTGCAAAACAGGCTCATTTGGTAAAGGAAAAAATCCCAAAGTCTGAATTGATAGTTTATTACACAGATATGAGAGCATTTGGTAAAGGCTTTGAAGAGTTTTACAATCGTGTTAAAGGAGAAGGTATTACATACAGACGTCGAGAACTTGCCGATCCGATAGAAGTTACTATGAAAGAAGGAAAGACCATTGTTAAAGCAAAGGGACATCCAGATGCCGAAGCTGATCTCGTTGTCCTTGCAACAGGTATTATTCCTCGTACAGATAGTAAAGATCTTACAAGGATTTTAAATATTAATCAGAGTGCAGATGGTTTCATGCTTGAGGCTCACCCAAAGCTAAGACCTGTAGATACATTTACAGATGGTATTTTCCTTGCAGGATGTTGTCAAAGTCCAAAAGATGTGCCTGATACTGTTGCTCAAGCAAGTGGTGCTGCATCAAGAGTATCAGATATACTTTCCAAAAAACAACTTTTAATTGAAGCAACTGTTGCAAATGTTAATGAGGATTTATGTCGTGGTTGTGGTATTTGTGTTGAGGCATGTCCTTATAAAGCAATTGAGCTCAAAGAAATTGATAGATTCGGCCATAAGGTTCTCGTTGCAACAGTAAATGAAGCTCTCTGTAAAGGATGTGGATCATGCTCTGCTACATGTTTGAATGGAGCAATTGGTCATTTAGGATTTACAGATAGTCAAATCCTAGCAATGATTAAGGCTTTAGGGGATTAAAAAAATAAGGAGGAATTGAAAAATGGGTATAGATTTTAATGCAGATGAAGTTTTTGAAATAGCCGTACAAATTGAGAGAAATGGTGCAAAATTTTACAGAAATGTTGCAAAGAAAATAACTGATACTGATAAAAAACAGCTTCTAATAGATCTTGCAAATATGGAGGATGAACACGAGGAAACATTCAAATCTTTAAGAGATGAACTGTCATTAGACGAAAAGATACAGACGACATTTGATCCTAATGGGGACTCTGAGAGATACCTAAGAGCTCTTGCCGATACTAGAGTATTTTATGAAAAAGATGTTGATATAACTTCATTAAAGGAGATATTGAAATCTGCAATTACTGCTGAAAAAGATTCCATTGTGTTTTATTTAGGTATGAAAGATGTTGTTCCAGCACATTTAGGAAAAGAGAAACTGGATGATATAATAAAAGAGGAAATGGGACATATAAGTCTTCTAAGTAAGGAGCTAATGGAACTTAAAGATTAAGTTTAATTTCATAAATCTTTATTTCTTTAAAATGTGAGGAAATAAAAATTTCACTCTTGGGGGAAAGGTTCAATGTCAAATACATTCGAAATCGAGCCTGGAATAAACGTATCTATAGAAAACATTACACATAATCCTAATGATAATTTTTATATAAATTTTTTAAAACCATATTTTGTGTTCACAAAGGACGGTCAATATCTTTTTGGCTCAACACAGCTTGGTAGAAGACCAGATCGTGCATTCTACATGGTTCCTGAGAGTTATAAATTAGGAAAAAAACAACAAAAGTTTGATGTAAAGATTGGAAAAAAAATCTATGAAGTAGCCCTGAGTTATATAAAAAATGAAAAACCAAAATTAATTGTTCAAGATGGAATTCAAGGGGAACATGGTTATGAGGTTGGTTTACGTTTTACTTGCAGTATAAAAAATCCACATAATGCATATATTGCGTGGATGGGAAAAATGATGGTTTTTCCTCCAAAGAATAATCTAAAAATAGATTGTTGGAATTATTTGATTCAGGAAAAACTTCCTGAAAAATATATAAAAGAGATTCAAGAAGTATGGCCAGATTATGATGGTAATGTACCTCTAACTCTTTATGATCTTACTGAGATGGATAGTAATATTAGACGTGTTCTTTCTCTAGGTATTGATTATTTTGGTGGAGCTTTTAAAAAGCCTAATCTGACTATGGTTTGGAATAAAGCAGAAGCCGATGGTCTGATTTCATATCATGCTGGATGTACCTCTGAACGTGTTTTAAAAGGATTAAGTGGTACTGGAAAGACAACTTTAACAGTTGGTCCTGAATTGGAGCAAGATGATGCGTGTCTTGGAAAACCAATTATAAATAAAAATAAAATTATTGAAACAATATTAATTGGACTTGAGGCAGCTAGTTTTGCAAAATCACAAGGACTTACCCGAGATAGTCCTGAGTATCCAGGTCTTATGAAATCAAATAAAGTTGGAAATGATGGAAAAAGACCTATTGTTTTAGCGATGAATATTGATTGCGAAGGAGTAGATTATATTATAAAAAAAATAAGTGGATATGAGGTAAAAGTTCCACAAAAAATTGCTGGTAAAGAGGTAGGATCTTTACAATGTACAAAATATGAAAAAAGTCATACAACAAATGGTAGATTTATATTTTTATTTAGTGAATTAAATCCAAATTGGGGAAAAGGTGGTGAGAAATCCTTAAAAAGTGAGGCTTTAAGCTATAAAAAATATGATATTTTAGAACCAATTTTTAGGGTTATTGATCCAGTGATGGCTGTTGCTCTTGATAGTGCTTGTGAAAGTATTATTACTTCAGCAATTTCTGCTCAGAAACCTGGTACTCGTGTTAGATCTTATGCAGCAACTGATTTTATGGCTCGAGAACAATCTCATCAGGCATTATTAAAATTAAGGATGTACAACGACTTGGGTTTAGATTTAGAAGGTAAATTAGTGTTTTTTATTAATAATGCTGGTTTTGTTGGTGAATACGATATTGAAGGAAATCAAATTAAAAGACAAGATGAAAAAGGAAAATATATACCAAAGATTAACAGTGAAACTGGTGAGATTCTTAAAAATGAACTAGGTGACATTATATATCAAGGTCAAGGTGAAGGAATTAAGGTTGCTGACTCAAAGAAACTAATTGACCTTGTTGAACATAGAAAAATCAAGAATTGGATAAAACATCCTGTTTTTGGTTATCTAATACCTGATCCAAAGGAACTTGAACAAAACCACGGAATGAAGAATTTTGGAAAACGATTTAATCCTCTAAATTACTATTCTCCGAAAAAATATCTTGAATTTATAAAAAGAGATATAAAAGAGCGTACAGAGTTTCTTGAAAATTTATTTAAGGGACAAGAAGGGGAAGAAAAACTAAAGGATATTATATATATCTGGAAAAAATGCAAAATTTTAAGCGAAAAGGAAATAAAAAAATTCTATGATACTTATTATTGAAATGGTTTCTATAAACTAATTTTTTTAATATTTAGCAATATTTTTAAATAACATTTTATTTGAATTTAGAATTAAGGAGGTTTGTTATGGTAACAATAAAAGAAGTAAAAAGTACAATAGCAGTAGCTATTGCTGGGGCTTTTGGATTTATAATCGCTCTAATCTGGAAGGATATAATAATTGGTGCAATGAAACTATATGGTCTATGGCAAGAAGGTGGTTTTAATGATGAAACTGCCTTGATAATTGGTATTGTTGTAGCAATTGTAATTACCATTGTTGCAGTTTTTGGTATCCTTTTCATAACAAAATGGGGCGGAATTGAGAAAAAATAAAGATATATAATTATATAAAACAGCCCTGAGCGGATTCGAACCGCTGTCGCTGGCTCCAAAGGCCAATATGTTAACCGCTACACCACAGGGCTATTGTTTTTTTTTATTTTGGCGAATACAAATAATACTTATATACTTTTAACACAAATATTAAAATTTCCTTAATTTTTATTTTCTTGCTGTTTTTGAATTTTTGCCCATATATCTCTTAAAGTTGCTGTTCTATTTATTATAAGTTTTTCATTTGTTGTGTCTGGGTCTATACAGAAATAACCAAGACGTTCAAATTGAAAGTTATCTAATGTTTGTAATTTTTTTACTTCTGGTTCAACTTTACATAAATTAAGAATTTCAAGTGAGTCAGGATTTAAAAAATCCTTAAAATCAATACCTTTTTGCCCGGCCGGATCTTTAA
>LSSG01000002.1 GCA_001595915.1 Thermoplasmatales archaeon SG8-52-3 | reverse complement strand
TCAGAAACATAAGCCAAAAAGATTTTAGTAAATAAATGAATTATTAATTCATATTGTCATTTTTTACCAAAAATCTTTCTTTTTATTTTATATGAAAAACTATTTAAGGCAATAAATTACTTGTGGGGACGATAATTAAATAAAAAATTTGAATTCTTTCTCTTTTAAAATGGAGTATTGGATTTTATTTAGGTTTGTTTTTTTATCATAAATTAGTGAAGGCATTTAAAAATGAATGGAAGAAGAAGAAAATCAAAGAACAATAAAACAAAAATCATTAGTAAAAAAATCATTAGATGTAGTAATAAAATGATTCCAGTTTTTGAAAGTGATACTTGTGATAATTTTGCAAAAAAAGTAAATTCAGAATCAGCCAGTATATGTAAAAACTGTGTAAACTCATTTTGAACTATATTTTTCAAAAATTAAATTTTTTCAGGAGGTTAAGATTTTTATGAAAGGAGAAGTTAAATGGTATAGCATAAGACAAGGATATGGCTTTGTTAAAGGTGAAGACGGCGAAGATGTCTTTATCCATAAAAGTGAGATCCCTTTCTGGTCAATATATTTAAACAAAGGAGACAAAATAGAATATTCAAAAGAAATTACAAAAAGAGGGCAAAAGGCAACAAACCTAAGAATTTTGCAATAAAAATCAAATTACATAGCATCATAATATTCTTTTGGAAATTCAACAAGTCCACTTAATTTATTAAGAGAGTTTTTCTTAAGTTCTATTGCTAAAAACACATCATCAGGACATTCAATGGGAACCTTTATATTCCATTTACTTGCAGGAGAAAATCCAAAACGAGGATAATAATTTGGGTGACCAACGACAATTACTGCATCATAACCAGTTTCTTTAGCCGCTTCTAAACCTCTTTTGACTAATTTGCTTCCAATACCTTTATTTTGGAAATCTGGATGAACAGCCATTGGGGCAAGAGACAAAACAATGAATTCTTCTTTTTCATTTTTTATCTTAATTGGGTAAAATAGAATGTGACCAACAATCCTTTCCTTTATTTCTGCAACAAGAGAAAGTAAATGATTAAAATCTGATTTTTTTCTTAGATCGTCAACAAGCCTTCCTTCATTTATCTGACCAAAGGCTAATTCATTTATATTTCTGATTTTTTTGTAATCTTCTTTTTCTTCATTTCTAATTTTAACTTCCATCTTCCTTCATCTCAACTTAGTGTTTTAATTGTTTTTAAATTGTTTTCCTTAAGAATTCTTACCAATCTATCCCCACTTTCTTTAACAACTGAAGTTAACTTACCTGACATCACTTTTGGCTGAATGCCAATGAAAATAATATCTTTTACATATTTCTCAAGATATCCTATCAAAACCGAAATGGGAATTCCATGAGTAGAAATTGTCATGACTCCAATCTTTTCTTTTGGTACAACTCTTATTTCACCTGGCTCAAGTCCCATTTCCACTGCATCAATAATTAAAAGGATTTTTGGGTTTTCACGTTTTACAACTGAAGTATAATTTTCAGGAACAGTTCCAGCGTCTATTACTTTCATACTTTCTAGATTTACAGATCCTAACCTATCTGCAATATATGGTCCAACGGAATCATCCCCGCCTTCTCTATTACCTATACACATTACAAGATATTGCATTGAGAGGTTCAAACAATAAAATATAGATAAAATTTACGTAAAAAGGGATATAAACTTAAAATTCTCAGAGTCAAAAAGCCCTTTATCTGTTATCTTTAATTTTGGTATAACTGGTAGGGCCATAAATGATAATGTCATAAATGGAGCATGCAAGTTTGAACCTAAAGATTTTGCAGACTCCTCAATTTCTTCATACTTTTTTGCTACCCAATCATATTTTTTATTACTAATAATTCCTGCAATTGGTAGAGGAAGAACTGTTTTTTTATCATGTTCAACAGCACATAGTCCACCTTTATTTTCAATTAAAAGATTAACAGCTTTGCAAATCTCTTCATCAGTAATACCTACAACAATAATATTGTGGGAGTCATGAGCAACACTTGAAGCAATAGCACCTTTTTTCAGTCCAAAGTTCTTAATAAAACCTACTGAGGGCTTTGTATTTTTATATCGATTTACAACTGAGATTTTCAATATATCTCTATCAATATCTGACAATATTAAGTCATTTGAAAACAGAGGTTTTTCAATTTCTTTTTTTGTTATAAGCTGCCCATCGATTGCAACGATTGTATTAATTTTTCCATTAGTTTTTTTAACAGAAAAATCACTTGGCTTTTTAAAGGAAATATTAAAGTTATTTTTGATTTCTGGTTTGATACTAGTAATAAGTGTGGTGCCATTCCTTGCTACTTCAGTTCCATTGATGTATGTGTTCAAAACATTTAATTTTCTCAGATCATCAACTACAATGAAATCTGCAGGATCGCCAATTCTTAATAATCCAACATCCAGATTATAATGAGATATGGGATTTACAGATGCTGCTTTCAGCACCTTAAATGGATCTATTCCATTTTCAATTGCTCTTTTTACAATCAGATTAATGTGACCTTTAATTAAATCATTTGGATGTTTATCATCACTACAAAGCATACAACTATCAACATTTTCTTCGATCAATTTTTGAAGATCATTAAAATTACGAGCACCCGTTCCTTCTCTTAATAAAACCTTCATTCCCAAATTTATTTTTTCGCGCCCTTCTTCTAATTTAAAACACTCATGATCTGTAGAAATTCCACATTCTACATATTTTTCAAGATCCTTGCCAGTTAGACCAGGTGCATGGCCGTCAATAGGTTTTGAATATTTTTTTGCAGAATTTATTTTTTCTATTACTTGAGTGTCATTGTTTAAGACACCTGGATAGTTCATCATTTCTGCTAAAAAATTTATATTATCATTTTTAAGAAGTTTTTCAACATCCTTAGGATTTAATTCTGCGCCACTGGTTTCAAAAGGTGAAGCAGGAACACATGAGGGAGCACCAAAATAGAACTTAAAAGGAACTTTTGATGCGTTGTCAACCATATAATACACACCATCAATTCCGAGGATATTTGCAATCTCATGGGGATCTGTTACGACTGCGACTGTCCCATGAATAGCTGCAACTCTTGCAAATTCTGAGGGTGTAAGCATTGAGCTTTCAATGTGGACATGAGCATCAATAAAACCAGGTATAATAAAATTATCAAACTCATTTTCAACTTTTTCTATATCAGTAATTTTACCTTTTTCAATTTTAATTATACCTGCGTATGTTTTTTGTTTTATTACATCAACAATGTTGCCTCTAATTTCAGTATCCATTAATTATCCTCAAACAAAATTTCATATTTGCTAAATTAAAAAACTTTTTATTATTTTTATTCTTCAGCATTTTTGGTAATTAAGTTAGTAGTTGATTATTATGTCTATTAAAATCGGAATAATTGGTGGAAGTGGTTTATACAATGTTGGAATAATAAAAGACACAGAAGAAATTAATGTTGAGACCCCTTTTGGAAAACCGTCTGATAAAATTACTTTAGGAAAGATTGACGGAATCGATGTGGCTTTTCTTCCAAGGCATGGAAAAAACCATCAGTTCCCTCCTCACAAGGTAAATTACAGAGCAAATGTTTTTGCAATGAAGGAATGTGGAGTTGAATACCTAATTTCAACAGCCGCGGTTGGAAGTTTGAAAAAAGAAATCAAACCTTGTGATTTTGTAATAGCAAATCAATTAATCGATAGAACATCAAAAAGAGATACTACATTTTTTGACGAAGGAATTGTTGTACACGCTGGATTTGCAAATCCATTTTGTAAAAATCTTTCAGATTTGACATATGATGTAGTAAAGCAACAAGGAGTAGATGTTCATATTGGAACCTATATTTGTATGGAAGGACCCCAGTTCTCAACAAGGGCAGAATCAAATCTTTATCGAAGCTGGAATGTTGATGTAATCGGAATGACTCTTGCACCAGAAGCAAAACTTGCAAGGGAAGCTGAAATTTGTTTATGTGGAATACTTACTGTTACTGACTACGATTGTTGGTATGAAGGTGAAGAAGATGTAACAGTTGCATCAGTTGTTGAAAACTTAAAAAAGAATGATAAGAACATGGCAAGCATCATAAAAAAATTAGTACCAAAAATCAAATACGAACGAATATGTGAATGTAAAAGAGCTCTTGAATATGCAGTAATTACTCCTCCAGATCAAATTATAAAAAGGGGTAATCAACAAGTAAATAGAATTCTTCTAAAACGATTTATAAAATAATCATTTTCCTTTTTTCTTATTTTTAAATGAAAGAGTAAACAAGAGAAGCCATATTGTTCCTGAGAATATTTCTGCAGTAAATGATATCCAAAACTGCATTGTATAAAATGTAGCTGCTAAAATGTAAAGTCCTATTGTTGTCAAACTCGCTGTAAAAAGATTTAGATTAGTTCTACCTTTCCAAACATCCTTTAGTTGTGGAATTAGGATAAAACCAAAAAGAATACTTACAACTGCAATTACAATATCCTGCCAAGCATAACTATCACCGAAAAGAGAAGTAAGAATATCTCCAATCATCTTTTCCCAGGAACCATATAATATAAATAAAGCTTATGTATCGCATGAATGTAAAATGACAGATAAAATAAAACTTGCTGATGGTGCTGGCGGACAGTTGATGGATAAACTCATCAAACAAAAGATACTAAAATATTTTGGAAAGGAGTCAACATCTGCAGAAATTCCACTTTCTATGCTTGATGATTCAGCAGTAATTGATGATATTGTTTTTACAACTGATTCACATACCGTCCAACCAATAATTTTTCCTGGAGGAGACCTTGGTTCTCTTGCTGTTGCAGGAACAGTTAACGATGTTTCAGTCATGGGTGCAAAACCTATTGCTCTCTCCTCTGGTTTTATTGTTGAGGAAGGGCTCTCAATTGACATTTTTGAAAAGATTGTTAATAGTATGAGCAAGGTTTCAAAGCAGGCAAATGCTCCGATTGTAACAGGTGATACAAAAGTTGTTGAAAAAGGTGCAATTCAAGAATTCATGATTAATACCAGTGGAATCGGAAAAAGAACAAAGCTACTTGATGATAACATAAAGGAGGTTAAGAGATATCGAAGCTTTGATAAAAGATGGCTTCTTGATTCAAACCTAAAAAATGGTGATGTAATCATTCTTTCCGGAAATATTGGTGAACATGGAATCGCTCTTATGTCATTTAGGGAAGGCTATGGTTTTGAAACAAGGATAAAATCTGACATCGCTCCAATTAATGGACTGATGGATAAGGTATTAAATGTTAGAGGAATAGTATCTTCCAAGGATCCAACACGTGGGGGACTTTCAAACACGGTCAATGAGTTCAGTGAAAAATCAAATGTTGGAATAATACTAGGAGAAGACAGTATCCCCATACCAACAGGTGTTAGATCTGCTTGTGATATGCTTGGAATAGATCCTTTAGAAATTGGAAATGAAGGAAAGGTAGTTCTTGGAGTTGTTAAAGAAAAGGCTGAAGAAGTTCTAAAGGAAATTAAAAAACATCCGTTAGGAAAAAATGCAGCAATAATAGGCAGAGCAACAGATGAAATTAAGGGAGTGGTTCTAGAGACAACCGTTGGTGGAAAACGAAATCTCCACAAACCAATTGGAGATCCTGTACCTAGAATTTGTTAATATTTATTATTTCCACAAATTTTTAAATAGTATATAAGATTACCAGAAACAGAACATATAAGGTTCACGGAGGCATTATTTTATGGCAAAAGGTCTAACTAAGTCTTTTAAAAGAGCGTTATGGGTGTATCATTGCAACTCTGGATCATGCAATGGTTGTGATATAGAAATTATTGCAGCATTATGTCCAAGATATGATGTTGAGCGATTTGGAATAAGGCTAGTTGGTACACCTCGTCATGCAGATGTTTTACTTGTTACTGGACCTGTTACAAGGCAAATGGAGGACAAGGTCAAACGTATATATGAACAGATGCCAGATCCTAAAGCAGTCATTTGTGTTGGCAACTGTGGAAACACTGGTGATGTCTTTTATGAGTCTTATAATCTTGTCGGTCCGATTAATCAAATTCTCCCAGTTGATGTTCATGTTATAGGATGTCCACCTAGACCTGAAGCAATAATAAATGCTGTTGCAAAGGCTTGGGTAAAACTTGAAACCCTGGAGGCAAAAAAATGATGAAGAAGAAAGTAACTCCTGAGGAAGTTGTCAAATATTTCAAGGATGAATTCAAGACAAAAATTAAAGGAGCTAAAATTGTAAAAAGAAAATTCGGCTCAAAGAAAAAAGAGAGCTATTATGTTTGGATGAAAGTAGATAGAACTGTATTTAAGGATTCAATTGAACATCTAATTAAATTACAATATCCCCATCTTGCAGTAGCTTCTGGTAATGATATTGGTAAAATAATTGAAATTATCTACCATTTCACTTTGAACTATGACCAACCTCTTGAAGAAATAATTCTAAATATTTCAGTAGAACTTCCAAAAACCGATCCAACTATTGATACAATAAGTGATATTATTCCTGGTGCACTAATTACAGAAAGAGAAAAAATGGAGATGCTTGGAATAACAGTAAAAGGAATTCCTGATAGCAGTAGAGTATTTTTACCAGATGATTTTCCTGAAGGAGTTTATCCATGGCGTAGAGATAAGACTGGCCCTGAAAAATATTATAAGAACTTGCATGAGGTGAAAAAATGAGTGAAGAAGCTATTACTAAAACATCTTATCATATTCCAGTTGGACCTATTCATCCTGCACTCAAAGAACCTGTATATTTTGAGTTTGAGTTAAGTGGAGAAAAAATTATTGATGTGAATGTAAAACTAGGTCACGTTCATAGAGGTGTTGAATGGGCCTCTAGAAAAAGAAATCCGATACAGGTTTTATATCTTGCAGAAAGAATTTGCGGAATTTGCTCTTATTGTCATCCTGCAGCATTTACTCTTGCAGTTGAAAACGCATGTGATATTGAAGTACCAGAGCGTGCAGACTATCTAAGAGTTGTTCAAGCAGAGCTTGAAAGAATTTGTTCTCATATTTTATGGGCAGGTGTTGCAGCGCACGAGATTGGTTTTGATACAGTTCTTTATTTTACCTGGCAAATCCGCGAAAAAGCACTTGATCTTACTGAATTTTTAACAGGTAATCGTGTAACAAAGGGAATTATGACAATAGGCGGTATCCGAAGAGATATTACACCTGACATGCTTCCAAGGATCAAAAGAGATATGCAATTCTTCAAAGACAATTTTGAAAAATTACGCCATATCTTTCTTGATGATAAAACTGTTAAGATGCGAAGTCAGAATGCTGGAATATTGACAAAGGATGATGCAATTAAACTATGTGCAGTAGGACCTACTACAAGAGCATCTGGTGTTAAAAAAGATGTTCGTACTGGTGAATCCTATTTTGCTTATGGTGATTTGGATGTAAAATGCATTACACCAAAGGATCTCACTGGAACAGTAAATGGAGATGTTTATGATAGGATTATCCAACGTTTACTTGAGGTCAAGCAATCAATTGAACTAATTGAGCAGTGTATTGATGAGATGCCAGCAGGCGATATTGTCTCTGAACCAAAGATTCCAAAACTCATGAATCAAATAAAAAAGATTGAGGGTGAAGGAGTTGGAAGACACGAGGCTCCTCGCGGTGAAGTAATCCATTATGTAAAGTTTGATGGAAAAAGTGAAAATCCATATACCTGGAAGGTCCGTGCACCAACCTACAATAATATTCTACCTTGGATTCCAATGTTAAAAGGTGAGCAAATAGCTGATATTCCTATTGTTGCTGCATCAACAGATCCTTGTATGTCTTGTACTAATAGAGTTGCAATAGTAAAAGATAGTAAAAGATATGAATTAACAAAAGAACAACTGCATAAATTAAGTGTTGAAAAAACAAGGAGGCTTATGAAATGAGGTTTTCAATGCTACCTTCGGTCTTTGTACAGATGTTTAAAAAGCCCTGGACAAATAAGTTTCCTGCAAAATATGCACCTTCAAATACCACTCAATTTTTAAAGGATGTTGGAGAAGGAAAAGCAGAAATTATTCCACCAATTCCACCAGAAAAAGGCTTCCGTGGAAAAATTAAATACGATAAAGAAAAGTGCATTGGATGTCAACTATGTATTAAGTATTGCCCTTGTGAAGCAATTGAATTTAAACCAAAGGATAAGAAGATTAAGATATATCTTTCAAGATGTTGTTTCTGCAGTCAATGCAATGATGTTTGTCCAACAAATTGTTTGACAATGGGTGAAGAGTTTTTGCTTGCTGATGCAGATCCGTATTCAAAGGACCTTATTGTCGAATAGGTAAGATTTGATGAAACTTATCTTTAGAGGTGTAGTACAAGGAGTAGGTTTTAGACCGACGATTTATCGCATTGCAAAAGAATTAAATCTGAAAGGTTACGTTTTAAAGTTGTAATAGATAATAAAAAAGATGAGTTCATAAAAAAAGTAAAGGAAAATTTACCTTCTATTGCAAAGATTACAGAAATTATTGAAAAAAAAGATGAAAGGAAATTTACTGATTTTAAGATTTTACATAGCAAAAAAGGTGAAAGACAGTCACTTATTCCAATCGATGTTGGAATTTGTGATGATTGTCTAAAAGAGCTTTTTAATAAAAAAGATAGACGTTATGATTTCCCCTTTACAAACTGTACAGTTTGTGGTGCACGATATAGCGTTGTAAAAGACGTTCCTTACGACCGTGAAAGAACAAGTATGGATGAATTTTTTTTATGTAAGGATTGTCAACAAGAATACAAAAATCCATTGGATCGACGTTACCATGCTCAGACAATTTCTTGTCCAAAATGCGGTCCAAAATATAGACTATATGACAATAAAAGAAAAGATCTTGGAGAAGAAAATGCAATAAAACGTTTTGCTGGTCAGATTGACTCAGGTAAAATTGGTGTTATAAAATCGTGGGGTGGTATGCATTTATGCTGTAATCTCAGTCAAATTGACCGTTTTAGAAAATGGTATGGCCGTCCACAAAAAGCGTTTGCATTGATGATTAGAGATATTAAAACTGCACACAAATATGCAGATATTTCTGAAGATGAGAAAAGAATTTTACTTTCAAAAAGCAGACCAATTGTACTTGTTAAAAAGATCTGCTGTGAGGAAGTATCTCCTGGTCTAGATTCTATAGGATTGTTTTTACCATATACAGGTCTTCATCATCTTTTATTTTCTCATTTAAAGTCAGATGCACTTGTAATGACATCATCAAATATACCAGGTGAAGCAATGATTACAACAGATGAGGAAGCATTTTCTATTGATGCAGATATCTATCTTTTACACAATAGAAGAATTCCAAATAGAGTAGATGATTCTGTTGTAAGAATATGGAAGGGAAATACCTTTTTTATTAGGCGGTCGAGAGGTTATGTTCCTGAACCAATTTCAGTATCATATAATAAAAATATTTTAAGTGTTGGCGCTGGTGAAAACATCACTGGCTCAGTTTCTCATAATAAGAACATTTATGCAACTCAATATATTGGTAATTCAAAATATTACTCAACTCTTGGATTTTTAGAAGAGAGTTTGAATCATATTTTAAAACTTATAATGAAAAAACCAAAAATAGATGCCGTTGTTCAGGACCTTCATCCAGGATATGACTCAAGAATTGTTGCAAA
>LSSG01000001.1 GCA_001595915.1 Thermoplasmatales archaeon SG8-52-3 | reverse complement strand
AAAAAATCTTGATTTTGTATCAAAATTATATGTTAGATTTTAATACTCTAAATTTATACGAATTCTTGGTGCACTTTTTTGTTAAAAAGGGCGGAGAAGATAGGGAAAATTATTAATTCATCTAAAGAAATCCATATTGTAAGCCATATCGATGCCGATGGTATAACTGCTGGAACAATTGCATATCAAACTCTTAAAAGACTTGATAAGCAATGTTCTATTGAGTTTGTTAAAGATTTAGACAATGAAAATCTTGAGAAGTTGAAAAATGACAACCACGAACTTGTCTGGTTTACCGATCTTGGAAGCAGTATTAGCACAGATTTTCAAGATATAAATAAAATAATTACAGATCATCATGCTTGCTCAGAGGATTCAAACAAACCATTTCATCTAAATCCTCATCTTTTTGGTCTTGATGGAACATTTGAAATTAGTGGTGCAGGAGTAACATACCTTGTATCAAGAGCTATTGATAAAAAAAATATAGATTTAAGTCCTCTTGCTATAGTTGGAGCATGCGGAGACCTTCAGGATAGACGATATAGAAAATTAAAAGGCATGAATAGAGAGATTCTTTCCGATGGAGAATCAATTAATGCTGTTAAAGCAAAAATTGACATTAGGTTTTTTGGTAGGGAGAGTAGACCAATATTTAAGATGTTACAATTTGCAAGTGACCCGATAATACCTGGCCTTACAGGTCGTGAACAGGCATGTGTTGGTTTCTTGCAGGAACTAGGAATAACTATGAAAGATGGTGACTCCTGGAGAAAATGGACCGACCTATGTAAAGATGAAAGAAGACTGATAATTTCAAGTATTGCACAACTACTATTAACAAAAGGTTTTGGTCATAAGATTACAGAAAGAATCATCGGGGAAGTTTATATTCTATGTAATGAGCAAGAGGGAACCGAAATTCATGATGCCAAAGAGTTTGCAACACTACTTAATTCAACAGCTAGATACGGCAAATGTGAGGTGGGTCTTAAGGTCTGTCTGGGCAATAGGGATAAATGGCTTGCTAAAGCAAGAAACCTACTACTTGGTCATAGACAGAACCTTGTTGTAGGTCTTCAGTTTGCAAAGGAAGAGGGAATTATAAAAAGAAAACATCTTCAGTTTTTCCATGCCGGTAATGGTATCCGTGACACGATTGTAGGAATCGTTGCAAACATGCTTCTTAATTCAGAAGATGTCAGTAGTGACTTACCTCTAGTTGGTTTTGCAAATAAAGGTAATGGAGAGGTAAAGGTTTCTGCTCGTGGTACTGAAGAACTTGTTGAAAAAGGATTGAATCTTTCACAAGCAATGAAAAAAGCAGCATCTGCACTTGATAGCATTGGTGGAGGCCATGATATTGCAGCAGGAGCAACTATTCCACAAGGAACTGAAGAAGAGTTTTTAGATCTACTTGAAAAAGAAATAAAAACACAGCTTTATTCTTCAAGTAAAGCTGATGTTTTATAAACCTTTACTGCTCTCAGTTCAAATTCTAGGGTTTGGCCAATAAATCTTACTTCTGGGGCGTCCAGATTCATTGCAATTCTTGCATGTGTTTCGTTAACAGAAAGTACCTTGAAATGCATTGAACCATAGAAACTTTCAATACTGAACACATGACCTGCCTCGATAAGAGAACGCATTGTGAAATGTGTGTCATTATTAACAATAAATACTATAGTCCAGTTAAATAATGGAAGCATAACAGAGGACCCATCCTCAGGTATCAACTTATAAGTTACATTTTCATCTGTAACTTCAATAATTGTTGCGTTTAGAACGCCTTTTTGTTCAAAAGCTATTTCTCCATAATCAAAGATTGCACCCTCAGTTAAATCAATTCCTGGAAAACTACTTAGCAGTGCTGTTTTGTTTTCTGAAATTTCACTTTCGATTACGCTTTCGAGAGGATACGAGCCCATTCCAAACATTTCAGCCATTGTTTCATTCCAAATCCCATATCCATCCTCAGGTAGAATTGTTACGTTTCTTACATCTCCTTCTTCCATTCCTACAAGACCTTCAAGAAAACCAGGGATATAGGAATTTGAATAGTTCTCATAACCCTCAGGCGGGTAAAACTCATAATTCGGATCTACAAAAACCTTTGCAGGTTCATAAGGTAAACTTTCATTATAAAATCCCCACTCCTTTGCTACTTCCTCAATGTTTGAATCAAATACAGTCCCATTCAAAAACATACCAGTATATATTACATCAACACTATCACCATATGTTACTGCACCAGTTGAGGGAATAGGTTTATCGCCATTTTCTTCTTCACCAAAGAGATTATTAAAGATATCATCTCGAATATTTTCATCTGCCAAGATATAACCTGATATAGCAATAACAATTATTATTGCTAAACCTATGGTTGCTAATTTCTCTAGTTGCATAAATGAGCAGAATAAAGTCACAATATATTAAGCTAACTCTTATTTTATGATTCAACTTGCTCAATTACATATCTAATAAATTTGGCTGCAAGTAGGGCAGATTGACCTTGATCATAATCAGGGCACACCTCAACAACATCAAAACCTATGAGATTTTTAGAAAAAGAATCAATACATTCAATTATATCAAAGGGTTTCAAACCAAAAGGCTCAGGAGTAGAAGTTCCTGGAGCATACGCAGGGTCTAAAACATCAATATCTAAAGTAAGATATATCTTTTTATCTTTAAGGTAATTTTTTGTTTTATCAAGGGCTTTTTTGATTCCATTTTTTTTGATTTCAAAATAATCTATAAAAAATAAACCTAACTTTTTTGCATCGACAAATTCTTGTTTTTCAGCAGACCTTATACCAACAACCGCGATATTTTTAATACCCACATACTCGGCAATTCTTCTAGATATACATGCATGATTAAATGATGAACCCTCATACTCCTGCCTAAAATCAATATGTGCATCCAAAGAAACTACTGCAATATCCTCAGTAAAGGCTCTAACAATTCCAGGCGTTATAGAATGCTCTCCACCAATAGCTATAGGAAATTTATTTTTCGAAAGAATTTTACTTGCAAAACTATTGACATCTTTTACCATCTCCTCAGGAGATTTATCCTTAACATCTAAATTTCCGTAATCATGAAACTTAATATTACTTATATCAAAACCAGTTCTTAAGTTAAAAGTTTCAAAATTCCAGCTTGCCTGTCTAATTTCCTTTGGAGCATTACTAGCACCTAACCTAAAAGATGAGGTTTTATCATAAGGTACCCCAAAAATGATATATTTTGCCTCATCAAAACTTGATTCAGCATCTGCAAAATAATCTGGAAATTTCATAAAGACAAATAAATAATAATTTAAATTCTTGTTATTTTCTTTCTACCAAGTGCTTCAAGATAGGATATCTCACTACCGGGTTGCAATTGACCCTTGAACTCATCAGGAATTGGCATTTCAAATGTCTCATAAGTATCCAAATCCATAAGCTGAACATTATCACCCATCAATGCAAGGATTTGTGCATTTCTCTTATCAATTATTGGAACATGCACCTTATGTTTCACAGGATGAACAACACTTTTTTTTTGCCCATCAAAAATACCAATTGCCTCAATTCTAGCCTTAGCCTCACCATGTTTCCCAGGTTTAGAAGTTGTAATACTCATAATCTTACATGGCTCATCATCAATAATCATATATCGATTTACTCTCAATGTTCTAACTTCTGCTAATTGCTTCATAATTTATTCCTCTGGTACTTTGTATACAACATCGTGTTCCCTGACTCTTTCTTTAACCTTTATTCCTACATCATCTCCAGGTTTAACGGACTGGACAGGGACTCTATTAATCTCCATACTATCAATCTTTTGTTTAAAGTCTGTAGTTGCGCCAACGAAATGAACGGTATCACCAACTTTAAGTTCACCATCTGTAATTTTAATTGCAGCGACACTTACATTTGTGAAGAAATGTTCAACAATTCCTATTTTTTCTTCAACCATCAATAAACCACCGACCACTAATATAGTAAGAGATACTTAAAGTGTATTACTTTTTAAACCTCGTCAATTATTTCATAGATACCTTTCTTTCCATGTTTATTGCAGATAAATGCTTCCCATTTTGAATCCCATACCATAGGATTTCCACAAACAGGACAAGCTAAGCTCTCAACAATTGTTCTATGCTGTTTCATTTTTGTTTTTACAACTTCTGCTTTTATTTTTTTTGTAGGATCCAAAGTATCCATTACATAAACATTACCATCTGGTGGTAAAAAAGGAGTATTATCCTTTGCCATTCTTTTTCGTCTGTAAGCTTTCATTTGCTGCTTGTATTTTTCCATCATAGTTTGTCTTCGGCCCATATGTATCATCAAGGATTTTTTTTGTACATGAATAATACTTTTGTTTTATAAGTTATTGGTTGAAAAATGACTTTTTTTCCAAATTTACCAAATTGGTTTATAATAAATCACTTTTTAACAAATATCATTTAATTTTATAATTCTTTGCAATACGATCTAATAGGTATAAGGTATGTTAAATCACTTTAAATCAATAGATTTTCCTAGAGAAATTAACTTTTTTCTAATAAATTCATACCTCTCTTTATAATAATTTTTCTCCTTTGATAGCTCAATAATTTCAGCAGTAAGATTTCTAATTTGAGCATCCTTATTTTTACACATAATTATCAAAGTACTTTTACTTTTAGATTTTTCTTTAAACTCTTTCTTTATCTCAGTCTCAGTCTTTTTTCTTGGAGCAGATTTATAACTTATCAACCAACGACAAAAGCCATTAATATTTGGTTGATTTCCACATTTTTTAATCTTAAAAGTCATCTTATCAATCTTCTTAGGGGCATTATTATTACTTAAAACATGATAAGGATGAGTGCAATATAACTTATCATTCCACTTCATTTTTCAATCACCCCTTTAACAATTTTACGAATCAAATCTCCAATATTCAAAACTTTTTTTATTAAATCAAATCCTGAAGCTTTAATTTAAGTTTTGTATTAAATTATTAAATATTCAGTATCTGTACTATTTATTGGTATAAATTACACCTTTTCTTTTATAAATCCTTTCATTATACAGAAATGCAAATGAAGCTTGAAGAAATCCCACTTAACAAAGAAATAATCGAAATTCTAAGAGATCACGAAATATCAGAACTTTATCCACCTCAAGCAGAAGCAATACCTCATATGATAGATAAAAAAAACCTAGTTCTATCAATTCCAACAGCAAGTGGTAAAAGCCTTGTTGCTTATCTTGCAATAGTAAATAGACTAATTCATGAAAGTGGAAAAGCACTTTATGTAGTTCCTCTAAAGGCATTAGCTCGTGAAAAATACGAGGAACTAAAGCTTTTTGAAAAACTTGGTTTTAAAGTTGGGATTTCAACAGGTGATCTTGATGATTCAGATCCCAGACTTTCAAGATTTGATATTATTGTTTGCACCTCTGAAAAAGCAGATTCACTTTTAAGACACAAAGTTAACTGGATGAATAAAATAAAGGTGCTTGTAATTGATGAAATTCATCTGATTCATGACCCAAGTCGTGGTCCAACTCTTGAGGTTATAATCTCTCATTTTAAGACATTAAATCCAGAAACTCAGATAATTGCGCTTTCTGCAACAATAAAAAATGCAACTGAACTATCCATTTGGCTTGATGGAAAGCTTATTAGTTCTGATTGGCGACCTGTTCCATTAAGGGAAGGAGTATATTTAAAAAATGAAATAAAATATGATGACGGAAAAACAGAAATTATTGATAGCACTGAAAGAAAAGCATTAGAAGCAATTGTAGAAGATTCGATAAAAAAAGGTGGACAAGTTCTTGTTTTTGTTAATACTCGCAGGTCAACAGTTTCAGTTGCAAATAGACTTGCAAATATAATCGAAGATAATTTATCTAAAGAAGAAAAAAATAATATTGAAAAATTATTATCTTCAATTAAACGAAACCTTCCTGAGACTACGTCTGTTGATAAGAAATTATATTATTGCTTGGGAAAGGGAGTTTCCTTTCACAATGCTGGTCTATCAAGTAATCAACGTAGAACTGTTGAACAGAGTTTCAAAAATAGAATTATTAAATGCATTGTTGCAACACCTACTCTTGCAGCAGGAATAAATATTCCTGCACAACGAGTAATTATTAGGGATTTATGGCGATATGATCCTAATTTTGGTATGCATCCTATTCCAATTTTTGAATATAAACAGCAAGCAGGAAGAGCAGGTAGACCAAGATATGATAAGTATGGTGAAGCAATAGCTATTGCAAAAAACGAGCAACAAAAGGAAGAGATTTATGAAAACTATATAATGGGTGAAAATGAACCTATTTTTTCAAAACTTGGCAGTCAAGCTGCTTTAAGAATGCATCTTTTGGCTGCAATTGCAACAAATTTCGTTGAAGACATGCAAGGTATATACAACTTTATTGATAGCACATTTTATGCTTATCAATCTGATACTTCTGCATTAAAATCTGATATTGATGAAGCAGTAGATTTTCTAACTAAAAATGGGTTTGTTGAGAAAATAAACAATGACAAACTAATGTCAACCTTACTTGGCAACAGGACATCATCTTTGTATATTGATCCTTTATCTGCATTGTTATTAAAAAAGGCTTTAGAAAAATCTTGTAATATTGATCCTTCACCACTATCTTTTATTCAAGCGGTATGTTCAACACCAGACGTTAGATCTTTATATCTTAGGAGTGGTGATACTTGGGTTGAAGAAAAGGCGGAAAGATATCGCGGTAAGTTTTTAATTGACCCACCTGAAGTATCAAACGAAGAATACGAATGGTTCTTAAGTGACTTGAAAACAGCATCCCTTGTTGAGGATTGGATTGAAGAAATACTTGAGGATAGAATTATTACTAAATACAATGTTGGACCTGGTGATATTCATAACATAGTTGAAATGGTACAATGGTTACTACATGCTTCAAGAGAGTTTGCAAGAATGTATAATTTTGATTGTCTTGCTGATATTAGTGACTTGATTTTAAGAGTCCAGTATGGTTGTAAAAAAGAGCTTTTAAATCTTGTATCACTTAAAAATATTGGTAGAGTTAGAGCAAGAGCCTTGTTTAATGAAGGATTTAAGACAATCAATGAATTACGTGGCATACCTCTTCAGAGACTTGCTCAGATTAAGACAATTGGAGAAAGTGTAGCAAAGAGTATCAAGAGTCAAATAGGGGAAAGTATTAAAGGAGAAGATAAAGAGCTTTCAGAGTTTGTTAAAAATTAGAAATTTAGAGGAATTATGATTAAAATAATTGGTGCAAAAGGAAATATAAAAGATATAGATGTTTTTTTAAAGAAAATTGAAGATTTCGCAAATAAGAATAATCTTGTAATTCAATCATTTAATGCAGATATGATTTATGGAAAGGATCATATAATTTCAGCTGTTGAACATGCAACAAGAGCAATTGAAAGAAAAACAAATACTACAAATTCTCTTGAGAAAGAAATCTTATTATATGCAGCTGGTGAAAGACAACTAAAGCTTGCAATTCCAAAAATGGGAATAAAAGAGGGTGATGGAAATATTGCTCTTGTTTTAGTTAACAATTCTAATAACTATATACCGGAAAAAATTAATACTGATTTGTTGAAGTTACTTAATCTAAAAAAAGATGATTATGTCCTAATTGGAACAAAGGATACCCTTGAAAAGTTTGGAATAACTTATGATGAAATAAGAACTGTAACAAAAGAAAAATATGGACATATTATCCTTGAAAGAGTAGCACTGGTTGATATTATCAAATAGTATGAATTTGAATTAAATTACTCATATTTTAAATTGTATTTAAATAAATAATAAAAATTAGGAGATTCTAAATTATCCTAGGATTTTATGATAACAGTAATTATATAAAATATCTAGGAATATCCTTTGAAGATTATCTTGGAAAACAAAAAAAGAACTAAAATATTAAAAGAAATTCCAGTAAATATTATTGATTCAATACCCGAATTATTTATATTGATAAATGCCTCAGATTGGACAATATTACAATTAAATAAAGCAATGGCTCAAAGTTTAGGAAAAACAAGGAAGGAGCTTTTAGGTAAAAATATTTTAAATTTTTTTCCTCCAGATGTTGCTGATATTAGGAAAAAACAGGCTAAGAAAGTAGTTAGTACTGGTAAATCTGTATATTTTGAGGATAAACGTGAGGGAAGATGGTTTGAAAATGCATTCCATCCAGCATTTGATTCAAAAGGAAAAGTAGCATATGGGGTAATCATTGTCCGTGAAATTACCGATCGTAAATTAGCAGAAAAGGCTTTAGATGAAAGTGAAGATAGATTTCGTATGCTTTCAGATCAGTCCTTATTGGGTATAATAATTATCCAGGACAACAAAATACAGTATCTAAATAATGCAATGCTTTCTATGACTGGTTATTCAAGAGATGAGATTTTAAGAGAAGGTCTAAATATTATTTCAAAAACAATTCACCCTGACTATCATTCTTTTGTATTTGACCAATTAAAGAAAAAACAAGAGGGAGATAAAAACGTTGTAGTTCATTACCCACTAAAAACTATAACAAAAAGTGGTAAAATAAGATGGTTAGATGTTTTTTCAAAGACTGTTATTTATAATGGCAGAAATGCAGATTTTGCTACCTATGT